>CAILUI010000110.1 GCA_903837355.1 uncultured Victivallales bacterium | reverse complement strand
GCGGGGGGCTCTGAGGTAGTGGCGGGTGCCCCCACCCGCCAGCCGCGTGAGGGCACGCGGCAGTACTCCCAAGCAGAGTTTCATCCTGACATGATCGGGCGGCACTGCGCCCGCTTGGTGCTGAAGGCGGAACTACGAACCGGGGACCCCTGCTTACGCCTAGGGCAGGGCAGGGGGATTCTGCGGGCGCAGGAGCTTGGTGTCGCCCTGCTGCAGGTCGAAGGACAGGGCCGCCGCGGGGCCGAGGGTGGCGCCGGACACGACGTCGCGGTAGGTGGCAGCGGTGGGCAGTCGCAGCGTCCGCGTGCCGGCGGCGTTGGCGTGTAGCGCCAGCCAGCCGTTGCCAGCCATGACCACGTCGTCCTGATCGCTGTAGATGTGCACGCCGGCCCGGCGGGCCAGGTCCCGGAGCAGGCTTGCGGGCACCTGCAGCACCCCCGAGTAGACGCTCAGGCTGTTGCCGACGCGCTTCGCGGCCACCGCGACCTCGCCGCCCTCGGCGTAGCGCGCCAGCACCTCGGCGTCGGGATCATCGACGGCGAAACTGGGAGTGAGGGCAGCATAGGCGTCCGCGAAGGTCGTTCCGGCGGCATCGGTGATGCTCCCGACCTGGGGGGGGATTTGGCGGACGCCGATGCCGGTCACGTCGCGGATGTATTCGGGGGACAGTTGGTCGCCGCGGCAGAGGCCGGGGGCGTACATCCAGAGGGTCACGCAGCTCTTGCGGCCGGTGCGCTGCTGCAGCGTTTGCGCCTGCGCTGCGCTCAGCCGGAAGGCGTTCAGGATGACGTAGAACCGGGCCGGCGGGACCGTCCCGGCGAGCAGGTCGTCGAGGAGGTAGACGCCGGCCGGAGCCCCGATGCGGTACCACTGTGTACGGAACTTGTAGAGCAGCGGAAACAGCACCTGCGGGTTCGGTGCGCCGTAGAGAGGGCTCTGTTCGTCGACGAAGACCGCGATCTCGGGCTGGTAGGGCGTCGCCTCGGTCAGTGCGGCCGTGTAGGCGCGCTGGAGGCCGGAGAGGTACTCCCACATCTCGGCGCCGGCGAACCAGCCCTGCCCGGGCAGGTCCATCCACCAGACCGCGGTGCCGCGCGTGGCGATGTGCCCGAAGTTGCGGGCCAGGACGCCGCGGGTCTGGCGGGCGTCGTCGAGGCGCCCATAGCCCGCGTCGGGCGGCGCCAGATGCGTGCGGGTGTCGTCCTCCACCAGCCAGAGTTTGCCGTGCAGATGCACCGAGTCGACGGGAGCCATGAAGTAGCCACCGCCACCGGCTCCGCGGTCGAGGTAGCTGACCGGCGAGCAGAGGACGTCCACGTCGGGGGACTGCAGGAGACGGTGCAGGGCGAGGTGCCCGCTGGCCTGCAGGCCGGTCGGTGCGACCACCTCGAAGGGGTAGCCGTAGAAAGCTACGGAGAGCTTCCTGGGCGCGGCCTGCTTCACCGCCCGGCAGAGCAGGGCGACCGCGTCGGCCATGTCCACATTGAGGAACTCGTCGAAGTCGATCGCCAGGCGTTCGGCGCTCGGATCGCGGAAGGCGCTGCCGGCGCAGTGTTGCCGTTGCTTGAGGCTGGGGACGTCGGCCGTGGCCAGTGTCGCCGGCACGCCCCAGGCCTGCTGGAGCGCGGCGTCGGTGCCGTATTTCGCGGTGAGGTACCGACGGAAGCCCGTGCGCGCCGGCGCCTCGAAGCTGGCGGCGCGGCCTTCCCACATGCGGTCGTAGAACCACTCGCCGGTGTGCTGTCCGCTTGGGTGGTAGGCAAGGATGTGGTCGCCGTACTTCGCCTCCAGGTGCGCCACCAGCGCACCGAGGTGCCGGGCCGCATCGCGGCGCCAGACCGCGGAGTGGATGCTCGGGATGCCCGTTTTGCCGTCGTCGTACAGCATGCGCTCGTCCGGGTGCTCCTGGTACCAGAAGTCAGGCGGATAGGTGACGGGGATGCGGGGGATCAGGAGCGCCTGCGGGTTTGCCTTCAGTGCCATCTCGATCCACTGATCGGCGTGGGCCGCGAAGTCGGGCGCCTCTCCGTCGCGCGGCCAGGGGATTCCGATGGTCAGCGAGACCAGGTTGACGCCGTGGCGGCCGGCGGTCTCAACTTCGCCCAACTGCAGGGGTGTGTGCACGGCATCGGCGACGTCATGGAGGTTCACGAACAGGACCGTCGGCGCCAGGGGTTTGCTGTTCACATAGAGCAGCGGTCCGGCAGCGGTCTTGCGAACCTCGACGTCCAGGCCAGCGGCGGTCGCCATCGTACTTCCTCCGATCAACACAGCCAGAGCGAACATCCCGACGGGCGGCATCGAGTTCATCTTCACGGCTTCGGGTCTTCCGGCACCGCCTGGGGCGCGGTGTATTTGTTGGCCTCGCGGGTCCACATGCGGAAGTCGATGCGGGCGGGCGGGGGACACTCACGGCGAACGCGGGCCTTAAGGGCGTCGTCGACCGGGATGCTCTCGGCGGCGGCGAGGCGCTTTTCGTGCATGCCGAACCAGAGGTCGGAGAGGATGGTCTCCCCTTCGCGGATGCCGTCGTAGTCGCGGTCGAGCAGCCGCTCCAGAGTGTCCAGTTCGCCATCGCGCAGCGCTTGTTTGCAGAGCTCGAGCTGGATGCGTTCATGGCTGCTGATGTCAGCGGGCAAGGCGCTGAGGAAGCTGCGCAGGTCATCCCAGCGTGCCAGGTCGTTGAGGACCGGGATCATCTCCAGGGCCAGGGGCGTCAGTTGGGGCCCGATCTCCCAGGCCTTGGTGAAGCAGGCCAGCGCCGTCTCGCGGTCCTGGTGGCGCAGGGCCAGGACGGCCAGGTTGCGGTAGGCCCAGCCGTTGGGGGTCAACTGAATGGAACGGCTCCAGGCATCTTCGGCGCCGGCTTCATCCGCGGCCTCCAGACGCATGACCCCGAGGTGCAGCCAGGACCGCCAGTGGTCACCTTTGCCGGAGCCGATACTGGCCTGGAGCAGGGCTTGCCACTCGGGTTGGATCATGTACTCGCCGGGGTCCTGGTCCGGAGCGCTGAGCGGCAGCGCCCCGTGTTCGAGCAACTCCAGCCACGGCTGCTGCGCCGGTCCGAGGTCAGCCGCCGTGTAGGGCAGCTCGGCGGGCAGGGTAGCGCGTTCCCCCTGACGTGCGGCGCGCTGCTTCTCCAGGGCAGCCCAGCCCAGACCGCGGTAGAGGATCTCTGCCGGCGCCGTCGCGGTGACCTTGGCAAACTCGCCGTCAAGCCGGTCCAGTTCTGCCGTCGGCAGACTGCTTTCCAGTACCCGGCCGATCTCCTGTCCGGCGCTCGCCCACTCGCCATGGACCTTGGCCGGGTCGGCGGCCAGGTGACCGAAGGCCTCGGTCCAGGTCCACTGTGCACCCGCCGGCATCGGCAGCGAGTGGAACTGGGTCCTGGCCAGGCCGGCCTGGACCTCAAAGAAGCGCTGGCCGGGGCCGCAGAGCTGCTCTTGCCAACGGCAGCCTCCCGGCCCAGTTCCCCAGGCGAAGAGCTTGCGGCCGACCAGGCGCGCGGTGGAGGTATGGACCAGGCCGGTGCCATCGGGGTCGACCACGGCCAACCACTTGCGGTCCGCTGCCGGGATCCGGCAGAAGAGATCGTAGGAGTAGTCCACGCGGGTTGGGTAGCTGTGATCGACGCCGTCCAGAACCGGGATATCCACGAGTTGGGTGAACTTGAATGCGGTGGTGGCAGGAGCGACGTAGCGGCGGCCCACAAACTCGTCTACCCCCATGTTCGTCCACCAGTACATCGGCAGCACCCGGTCGTGCGGGTTGATCAGGCGTATGCGCGCGAAGAGGAACCTGGAATCAGGCGGCAGATGGAGGTCGATCTGGTAGGGGAAGCACTTCACCCGATCCCAGGCGTAGAGGCGCAGCGCCGGCTCGCCCTGGCTGCCCGTGATGCGGGCGGTGTGGAAGGGCGACATCGTCAGGTAGTGGTGCCCCAGTTGTGCCGTGTTCCACTCGATGCCGCCATAGACCCAGGCATTCCGCAGCGCCAGATTGCCCGGTTGCAGGATCGTGTTCTTGGCGATGAGCTGTTTGCCGCTGGCCTTGTGCAGGATCTCGGTGACCAGGCCCCCGATCGGCGGCAGCACCGTGACTCGAAGGTGATCGTTCTCCAGGACCACCGAGAACAGTTCCGAGGGTTGCCGAACGCGGTTGTAGTTGTCCTGGATGCGGTAGGGCAGCACGCGGAAACCGGTCTGCCAGCCCATGCCGGGCTGGTCCTCGGTGGGGATGCGGTTCGCCGCGAAGTCGACCTTACTGTCGAGTTCGGTGGCGCGGAACGCCGGCAGGGGGTTGTCCGGCCCCAGCGTCGCGGCAGGGATCCGATACGGGGCGACGGTCAGCGTTGTCATCGAGGTGCTCCAGGATGGGCGTGCAAGCTCAGCGCCACGGCTTAACCTGCACACGGTACAGCGCCAGCCGCGCCGGGGCAACCCCGCGCGCCACGATGACGTCTCCGGGCGCGTCTGCCTTCGGCTTGCGGCATGGGGCCGCGCCCTCTATGTTCCCTAACAGGCCAAGGCGGTGTGTCAGAGGAGCCGAGTGTCATGTCTGGATACGACGACATTGTCTGCATCATCCTGGCGGGCGGGCGCGGCAAACGCATGGCGAGCCAGGACCGGCACAAAGTGTGTTTCCCGATCGCTGGCCGGGCCGCGATCGTGCGTGCCATCGACACCTACAAGGAGGCGGGGCTGCGGCGTTTTGTCGTCGTCGTCGGACAACTGGCCGAGCAGGTCATGGCGACCGTGTCGGCGGTTCACCCGGAGGTCGTCTTTGTCTTTCAGGGCGAGCCGCGGGGCACGGGGCACGCGGCGATGGTCGGCGTCGAGGCCCTGGCCGCGACCTCGTGCCCGGGCCAGGTCATGATCGTGATGGGCGACAAGGTCACGCATGTGGAGACGGTGCGGCGTCTGCTGGAACGGCAGCGGAGCGGCCATCCCGACCTGCTTTTGACCACCCTGCCCAAGGGGGCTGAGAGCAGCGCCGGGCGTGTTGTTGAGGACGAGAACGGCGTGGTGTTGGGGTTGGTGGAGACGCCCGATCTACGCCAGGCCCAGGCCGCCGGTCGGCCCCTGCGCGTCGGGGGCCGGGAGTTCAGCGCCGAGCGCATCGAGGCGGACAGCCAGACGGTCAACGCCTCCCTGTACCTGTTTCGTTTCGAGGTCCTCCGCGAGGCTTTGCGGCACCTCTCGCCGAGCAATGCGCAGGGCGAGTTGTACCTCACCGACACGGTCGAGTACATCGCGGCGCACGGTCGCGTCGAGAGCCTGCTGGTGTCGGATCCCCATGACCTGATGGCCTACAACACCCCGGCCGAACTGCTGGCCATCGAAGACGTCGTTCGGCAGCGCCAAGGGGCCTTGTCGGCAGTCACGGCGCCAGAGCCGGTGCTGAGCCCGGATTGCCTCCGACCGGCCATCGCCTGGCTGGCGCTGCTCGAGGCCGGGGGCCCAGCCCTCCGCAGCGTGCTGGCCGGACTGTACGGCGACGATGCCCCGGTGCTGGCGGAGCGGCGCGAGGCCATGCGCCAGGTGGTGCAGGCCTTTGTCGGCCAGTACGGCCCTGAGCGGCTCACCGTGATCTGCCGGGCGCCGGGCCGCATCAACCTCATGGGCCGCCATGTCGACCATCGCGGCGGCTTCGTGAATGTCATGGCGATCAACCGCGAGGCGCTGGTGGCGGCCTCGCCCCGGTCCGATGACGTCGTGCGCTTGCGGCACCTGAGCGTCACCCAGTTCCCCAACCGCGAGTTCCGTATCTACGATCTGCTCGGCGAGGAGAGTTGGTCGGGGTGGATGGACTTCCTGGGGTCGGGAACCGTCCAGCGCGTCTTGAAGGCGGCCCCGGGCGATTGGAGCCATTATGTGCGGGCACCGCTGCTGCGTCTGCAGTATGAGCACAGTGGGATGCGGCTCCGGGGCATGGACTGCATGGTCAGCGGCAACATCCCCATGGGAGCCGGCTTGTCGTCGAGTTCGGCGTTGGTGGTGGCCTTCGCGGAGGCGGCCGTCGTGCTCAATGGGCTCAAGGTCGCCATGCGTGACTTCATCGATCTCTGCGGCGAGGGCGAGTGGTTCGTGGGCTCTCGCGGGGGCAGCGCCGACCACGCCGCCATCCGGACCGGGCAGCTCGGCCAGGTCTCGGCCATCGGCTTCTTCCCCTTCCGCCTGGTCCGCCAGGTTCCCTTTCCGGCGGGGTTGCGGGTGGTCATCGCGCACAGCGGCACACGCGCCGTGAAGAGTGCCGGGGCGCGGAACGTCTTCAACCAGCGCGTCGCCTGTTACCAGATCGCGGAGATGCTGCTCAAGGAGTCGTGGCCGGCGGCGGCCGGGATGGGGCACCTGCGGGACCTCAGCCCTGACCACCTCCAGGTGGATCCCGCCGATGTGCTGCGGGCCTTGACCCTGTTGCCGGAGAGACCGGCTCGTGCCGACTTGCCGGCGGCGGTGCCGACGCATCTCCACGGCAGGCTGGAGCAGATTCTCTCCAGCCACGACGACGTTGGGCCTTACGATCTGCGCGGCGCCGCGCTGTTCGGCATCAGCGAGTGCATGCGCAGCGAACGCTTTGCCGACGTCCTGGCGCGGGGTGACCTGGAGACGGTGGCGCGCTTCATGAAGGCCAGCCACGATGGGGATCGAGCGCTGCCTTGGGCGGCAGGTACCGCGACGCCCGCGGGCGTCGATACGGGCACGCCGGCACTGCTGCGCCTGGCGGCCGCCGGTGTCGACCTGCTGGACTGCTGCGGAGCCTATGCCTGCAGCACGCCAGACATCGATCGGATGGTGGACCTGGCCGGTGCGGTTCCGGGCGTGGTCGGGGCGCAGTTGGCGGGCGCGGGGCTGGGCGGCTGCATGATGGTCCTGGTCCGGCCGGAGGCGTTGCCTGCACTGCAGCAGGCGCTGGCGCAGGGCTACTACCAGCCCCGCGGAACCGCGCCCGAGTTGCACACCTGCTCGCCGGTGGCCGGCGCCGGCCTGCTGAGCGTCCCCGTGGCCTAGGCGCCGGCCGAAGATCGTACCGATAATGCGGGACTAGGCCGTTGCATCCGTCGGCCCCGACGCTATAGTGACCGGCCAGACAAGACACCACGGCTCCGCATTCGGCGGAGCGGGCGATCACACCATCAGGATCGGGACCCATATGGGATCAGTGAAGAAGAAGCGCCGGAAGAAGATCGCACAGCACAAGCGCCGGAAGCACCTTAAAGCTTTGCGTCACAAGAATAAGTGACGTCGGTTGACGGTTGAGCGGATGCCGGGGATGCCCTCCAGACCGAATATAGCGCACGTCGTCTTGGCGGCGCTGGGGATCTGGGTAAGTGGTATCTCCGGCTTCTGTTTTGCTGCCGACCTGCCGCCGCCCCCGGCCGATCTCCGGCTGACTCCCGCCGAGCAACAGGGCGCGACCGCCCTGCAGCAGTTTGCCTGGGGCGTCTACCTGCAGATGTCCGCACGCGGCGGTTTCGACGAGGCGGCGGCGCGGTACCAGGAAGCGGTTCGTCTGCAGCCGGAGGCGGTGTTGCCGTTCCAGCTTCTGGTCACCCCGTACCTCGTCCAGCAGCGCTATGACAAGGTAGCTGAGGTCCTGGCGCCGTTGGTGCGCGACAACCCTGCCATACCGCATCTGAACATCGTCTATGCCGAGGCCCTGCAGAAGCTGCAGCGCGAGGACGAGGCTCTGGCCCACCTACGGCGGACGCTGATAGCGGGCGATTGGCGGGAACCGGCGGTTCTGCGCGAGCTGTTCGTGGCGTTGTACCGAGCGCAGCAGTTCGCTGATTGCGAGCGCCTGCTGAGTCGGGCGCGGCAGCGGCCGGCATTGCGGCAGAGCTTCGCTCTGGAGCATGCCAGCGCCATCCTCTATCGGACCCTCAGGCGTGCTGACGATGGGGGCTTGCCGGCAGTGTCGTCACGGCAGGGCCGGCGCTGGGAGCGTCTGGCGCTCGAGTCGGCGCGGCAGGCCGCGGCGGTGGTGACTGCGGCGGAGCGTCCGGAGGATGTGCGCAGCCTGGCGGCGCTGCTGCTCGATACGGGCGACGCTGCGACCGCCGCCGCCACCTTAGGCCGGCTCCGTCAGGCCGTGCCTGACGATGCGTCGCCAGACCCGGAACTGCTGCTGCTTGAGGCGAAGGCGCTGCAGGTGGCGGGCAACGCTGACGAGGCGGTGCGGTTGGTCGGTCAGTTGCGTCAGTTCGGGGGGCTGGGTATTCAGCTCTACCCGGATATGGCCGACGTCTATTCTGAGTCCGGGCGTCTGGCGGACGCGGCCCAAGTCTACGAGGATGCCCTGACGCGGTTCCCCAACGCCACCCCGGTGCGGCTGCAATTGGCGTATCTCTATCTGCGGCTCGGCGAGGCGAAGAAGGGCTTGGCCATACTGCTGCCGGTGCCGTCGCTGTCGCCGCCCGGACGGCGCCTGCTGGCGCACCTCTATCGCGCCAGTGGGCGGAGCGACCGCGCCCTGGAGGAACTGCAGAAGGGCGAAGACGCCGCGCAGGCAGAGCGTGACCAGGGCTTCTTCACCGTAGATATGTACCTGTTCGGCAGCACCTTGGCCGAAGACGTGGGCCGGGTGGAGCTGGCGGTTGAGTACGGGCGGAAAGCGTTGGCGTTGGCCCCCGACGATGCCTCCGCCTGTAACTTCCTGGGCTACCTCCTGGCCGACCATGGACAGGCCCTCGAGGAGGCCGAGCGGCTGATCCGCCGAGCCTTGGAGTCGGCACCTGAGAACGACGCTTACCTGGACAGTCTGGCCTGGGTGTTCTATCGGCATGGCCGGTTTGTCGAGGCGCACGAGGCGATGAACCGTGCCGTCCGTGCCGGCCTGCAGGATCTCGACGGCGAGATCCTGCACCACGCCGGCGATATCTGTGCCGCGCTGCAGCTCGTGGAGCTGGCCCGGTGGTACTGGGAGCAAGCCGTGGCGGCCCATGCGCCCGGGTGTGATGCCATCGTCGTGAAGATCCGCAACCTGGGTCGCTGAACGTCGCCTCGGGGCGCCTTCAGCCGACGCCGAGGATGTGCGTCTCCCCGCTGCTGATCCGCAGCTCGCTGCCATCGTCGGTGCGTAGACGCAGGCGCCCATCGAGTGCCAGGCCGGTCGCCACTCCCTCCACCGTCCGCCGGCCGAGATCGACGCGGAGCCGCCGTCCGGCCAGGGCCGAGCAACTCTCGAACTCGGCGATGAAAGGCCCCAGGTCGTCGCCCTGCAGCCAGTCATCGAGTAAGGCCTCGAAGGCATTGAGGAAGGCGGCGAGGAGGTGCGGTCGCGAGACCGGTGCGCCCAGTTCGATGAGCGCGGAGGTAGCCCGGCCGACGAGGTCGGCAGGAAGGTCCGCGGCGCTGAGATTGACGTTCAGGCCCACGCCGACGACAACATGGCGTACGCGGTCCAGCTCGGCGTCCATCTCGCACAGGATGCCGCCCATCTTCCGGGATCCGACCCAGATGTCGTTGGGCCACTTGACGGCCACCGACAGGCGGGGGCAGAGGTCGCGCAGGGCACGCCGCCAGGCCAGCGCGGTGAGCAGAGAGATCTGCGGGACACGGACCGCGGCGACGTCGGGGCGCAGGAGGACGGACAGGTAGAGGTTCAGCCCCGCCGGCGAGTGCCAGGTGCGGCCCAGGCGACCGCGGCCCTGGGTCTGGGACTCGGCGGTGACCACCAGTCCCTGCGGAGCTCCCGCGGCCGCCAGTTCCGCGGCGACGCGGTTCGTGGAGGCCAGTTCCGGCTGGAAGACCCAGTACCGGCCCAGGGTGGCCGTGTGCAGCAGGGGCTGTACCGCCGAGGCTCGGGGCTGGTCAGTGTCCTGGATCAGGCGGTAGCCGCGATGGGGGACGGACTCGATGAGGTAGCCCTGTACGCGCAACTGAGCGACCGCTTTGGAGATGGCCATGCGCGACAGTCCGAGGTCGGTACAGAGCAGCGCGCCCGAGGTGAACCCGGGGGCTGTCCGCAGACGCTCCAGGACGGCTGCAGCCGTCTCTCCCGCGGGCCGGCTCATGCTTCAGACCTCGATCACCATGCCGGCGGCGGCCATATCGCAGGTCATGCGGCTGCCGGCGGCGAGCACGACGGCCCGCGCCTCGGTTTGCAGCGCGTCCACCTGGTCGTCCACGCGGTCCTGGTTGATATGCCAGAGCAGCAGCCGCTCGGCGCCGGCCTCCAGCCCCAGCCGCACCGTGTCGGTGTAGATGCTGTGGCCCCAGCCGCGCGAGAACGCGGCGTACTCCTCGGCGCGATACTCGGCGTCATGCACCAGAAGGTTGCAGCCCGCGCAGAAGTTCACGTAGCCCGCCAGCGAGCGTCCGCCCTGGTGGTCGAAGGTGAACTCGTTGTCGGGGAAGAAGATTAGCGACCGCCCCTTGTAGCCGATGCGGAAGCCGCAGCCGCCATTGGGGTGGCTCATGGGGAAGCGCTGGACGACGATGTCGCCGATCATGCACTCGTCCCCGCAGCGCTCATGGAAGGTTAGGGTCGCCCCCACGCGGCTCAAGTCGACGGGGAAGAAGGGGGCCTGCATGGTCTTCTCAACCATGGCGCGCACCGACGCCTGGGCATGCGTACAGCCGTAGAAATCAAGTTCGAACCCCTTTCGGTAAAGGGGTTTGAAGAATGGAAAGCCGATCACATGGTCCCAGTGTGCATGGCTCAGTACGAAGGCGATGCGGCGGGGGGGCTTGCGGATCAGTTCCGAGCCGAAGCGGCGCAGGCCGGTGCCGGCATCGAGCACCACCAGCGTCCCGTCGTCAGTCTCCAGGGACATGCAGGTGGTATCGCCGCCGTAACGGATGTACTCGACACCTGGTGTCGGGACCGAGCCGCGGGCACCCCAGACGGTTACCTTCATGGACATAGCCAGAGTTGCCTTCAGAAAAAGCTGACACCCGTCCGCGCCCGGCATCGAGTCGCTGCTACCCGCCGCGCCGTGCGCTGAAAGGAACCGTCCCGAACCACGACCCGCGCTCGGCGCGGGCCTGGGGGAAGTCTACCGCAGGAACCCGCGGTTGTCCATGGCGCGGCGCAGGATTCGGCCGGGTGCAGCCTGGCGGAGGCTGGTCAGCGATCCGGCCCGTCGCGGGTTGATGGGCAGCGCTGAGGGACCACATTGTGAGTGGGCGAGCCGCCGGCGCGGTCCCGCACGCGGCGGGCGCCGCTGTGGCGCCGGGCGCCGCGGGAGGCCGGTCTTGAACGGGGGTGAGCATGTCTCCACACTGGATGCTGAACGCGGCGGCGATCGTGGCCGCACTGCCGTTGGCGGCGCAGACCGGGCCCTTGCTCCGCAATGGCGGCTTCACGGAGGTCCGCACGGTTGCGGGCGCTCCCTCCGCCGATCAGGGTTTCGGCATCTGGACGCTGGGTCCCGAGGCGCTGCTACCGCTGCACTGGACGTTGAACGCGTCTTTCCCTGGCGAGCTGGCGGTGGTGAGTGCGGGTGCGCCGCCGGCTGAGCGCAGCCTGCGCCTGCGGGCCAATGGGGCCCGTGGTGAGGCGCACCTTTGCCAGCCGTGCCCGGAGCTGCAGGCTGGGACGTGGTATCTCGTACAGGCGCGCCTCCGGGGTGGCAGCGGTCGCCTTGGTTTCTATGAGTACTCCGCGGATGGGCGCATCGAGACGCCGGCCGTGGCCGTCTTCCGCGGCAGCGCCACGTGGCAGTCTCTGCAAGCCTATTACCAGCCGTCGGGGGCCGGCTTCAAGAGTGCTTCGCTGTACCTGGCCGCAGACGCTGGGGCGACGTTGGAGGTGGCCGAGGTCGGGGTCACGTTGGCCCCCTTTGCCGAGTCTGGCCCCGGCTCGCCTGTCGTTCTCGAGACCGACCTGCTGCGCCTGCGCCTGTCGGCAGCCGGCGTGCTGGAGGAGTTCCGCGACCGCCTGTCCGGGGTGGACTATGTCGACGCGGCAGCGCCGGCGCCGCTCTGCATTGCCCGCATTGCCGGCGCCGTGGTGCCGGCCATCCGCATCGAGGCGGCAGGGGATCGCCTGCGGGTGCGCTTCGCGGAGCCGAGCGTGAACGTGGTGCTGCGCGTCGAACGGCAGCCGCGTTATCTCACCGTGACCGTCGAACGGGTTGACGGCAAGGGCCTTGAGGTGCTGCAGTTCTGCGATCTTCGCCTGCGTCTGACCGCGAGTGTGGGGACCTTGCTGAACCTTGTCCAGGGCGAGAGCTTCGGCGCTTGCCTGCTGGCCTGCAACGAGCGCACGAACGCCAGTAGCGTCGCCGATCCTGGCGCACGGCTGCGGGCGGAGGCCTATGCCGAGTTCGGCCTCGAGGGCGCCCGCTTTGCCCTCATCGGCGCGCCGCGGGACCAGATTCCCGGCATCATCGAGCAGGTCGAGATCGAGCAGGGGCTGCCACACCCCACCCTGGATGGCCAGTGGCTGCGCCAGCACCCCGGGCGTTTCGCCTCCTACCTCATGGCGGTCGGCGTCACGGAACAGAATATCGACGCGGTCATCGACTTCGCCCGCGGGGGGTTCGGTTGCATCGAAATCCTGAACTGGTGGGAATCGACGCCGACCTATGAGCCCGACCGCAAGCTCTTCCCGAATGGCATGGCGGGTCTGAAGACCTGTGCCGACAAGATCCATGCCGCTGGGCTGCAGGTCGGGCTCCACTTCATGCAGGGCATGGTGGGCTGGGGCGGCGTCGGCATGAAGGATCCCTACGTTTCCCCGGTGGCGGACCCGCGCCTGCTGCAGGACCGCCAGACGACGCTGGCCGCAGGCCTTGACGAACAGGCCTCCGAGCTCCCGAGTCAGGACGACCTCAGTGCCTGGCCCGCCTCCGGAGATCTGCTGATCGCGGGCGAAGTGGTGCGCTACAGCGGCCGCACCGCGGAGCGGTTCACGGGCTGCAGCCGCGGCCTGCACGGGACGCGCGTCAGCGCCCACGCCGCCGGCACGCGGGTGGGTCATCTGGTGAACTGCTTCGGCCTCTGGGGGTACTGCATCTATGCGCCGGCGGTGGGCTCATCGATGATCGACGAGATCTGTGATAACATCGCCCGCGCCTGCAACGCCACCGGGGCCGACATGGCCTACTTCGATGGCGGTGAGGAGTTAGCCTGTCAGCCGCCCCAGTGGCGCAACCAGGGTCTGATCGCCCTCGGGGTCATGCGTCGCCTGCAGAAGCCGCTGTTTCTGGGCGGCAATGCGCTCTACACCAACCTGTCCTGGCATGCGATCAGCCGTGGCAGCCCGAGCTACGATCCGATCTACTATGGCCGCGACGAGTACTCGTTGCGCTTCAAGGGCCCCAATCCGGCCCAGCATGCCCGCAATCTGCTGGTGGGGGACGTGGGTTGGTTCACGCCCCACGTGCACTCGCTCGCGACCCATGCCGTTACCCCGGACGAGGTCATGCTGCTCTGCCTTAAGGCCCTGGCGGGGAATGCCCCCCTCTCATTCATCGTCAGCGCCGACCATCTGTTCGCCAACCGGCGCACCCCCGAGATGCTGGCCATCATCCGTACCTGTGACCAGCTCAAGCGCGAACAGTACTTCTCGGAGGCCGTCCGTCGGCAGCTTGCCGCACCCTTGACACGGCACCTCCTCGAGCCGGGTCCAGCCGGCGGCTGGCAGGTGCGGCCGTTGTCCGTCAGCCCGCGCCGCGTTCTGGATGCGGCGCGCCCCGGCGCGGCGGTGTGCGGCGTTGCCAATCCGTACGCGGCGCAGGCCCCCTGGCTGCGCCTGCGGGCCTGTACGCGCCTGGCCGCCTACGGCGCACCGGGCAACCTCGTCCTGGCGGATCCTGCCGGAGCGACTCCCTTTGGCGTTGATGGCAGCAGCGCCACCGACCTAGTGCCGTCCGTGAGCCCGGCTACAGAGCGCGCCCCAGATGGCACGGCCTGCTTCCGCTACCGCGCTGCCAACGCCGCCGCGCAGCGCTCGGCCTGGTGTCGTCTGACTCTGCCGTTCGAGCCGCCGCGCGATCTCTCCGCGCACCGGGCACTCGGGCTCTGGGTCCACAGCCAGGGCCGGGGTGGCGTCCTCAACGTCCAGCTCATGAACCGCTACGATGGGGCGCGGGAGCACTACGTGCCCCTCGACGTTCCGGGCTGGACCTTCGTCACTCTGGAGCTGCCCGAGGAGGCGCGCTACTACGACTACCGCTGGCCCTACAACTTCTCCGATGTCATGTATCGTCCCTTCGCCTACAACGAGGTCATCGGCGTTCGCCTGTACTACAACGACTTGCCCGCGCAGTCGGACACTGAGTGTCTGATTGGCCGTATCGAGGCCCTGCAGGAGATGCGTCTGCCGCTGGTTTCGCCAGTGCTCGCGGTCGGCGCCGCCACGCTGCGCTTTCCGCTCTCGCTGCAGCCCGACGAGTATGTGGAGATGGACAGAGCCGGGCTCTGTCGGCACTTCGATCCCAACGGCGCCGTGCTGGCTGAGGTCCGGCCCGAGGGGGCTCTGCTGCTGCCCGGCGGCAGCCAGCACGTCAGCCTGAGTTGCGCCACCAACGAGGCCAGCAGCGCCCGCGCCGAACTCATCGTCAGCACCTGCGGGCCGGTGTTGGATAACGCGCCGGCCGCGAAACCGCTAGCCCCCTGAGCTTGCCCCCGGCCTGGTTGCCGGCGGCGGTCGGGGAAGAGGATCCGTACGATGGACGACAGTGATCGCGAGGAACGCACGGGCGCCGGGCCGGCCAGGTCTGCCGGCCAGGCGCGTAGGTCCATACCGCCCAGGCGCCGGTGGTCGCGCCTGGCCCTCGGCGTGGCCGCGCTGGCGGTGGGGCTGCGCCTGTCGGCGGCGGACGTCATCGACAGCGATTCGGCCGCGTTCTGGAGGGCCTGCGTCGGTTGGGTCGTCAAGCCGCCGACCACCTACGGCGTCAGCGCCGAGGCCGGGAACCTGGTGTTTGCGGCCACGGGCACTGGCACCGAGATGGCCTGGAATCTCGCCCTAGGCCGCTACACGGTGACAGGCGAGGAGCGCTATCTGCTCATCCGCTACCAGGCCCTCGGCTTGGAGCGGTTTGCCGGTGGCTACTTCCTGCACGGGGCGGAGGGCACCTACGGTGGTCGCGCCTACGCTTTGGCGACCGAGATCGTGGCGGACGGTGCCTGGCAGACGCTCGCGGTCGACCTGGTGGCGGTACAGCCTAGCGAGCCGACGCACGACCTGGCGCTGAAGGTGATCGTCGGGGCTGCCGGTCAGGCCCGGCTGACCGTGGAGCGGATCTGGTTTGCCGAGGCCCTGCCCGTCGGGGCGCAGGTTGCCGCAGCCTCGCCGCGGCCGGCATTGGCCAGCACCGCCCTGGATTGGTCGGCCCAGCCGTTGATCCAACCTCAGCCCGACTGGACGACGACCCCGGCCGCCCAGAACGCGAGCCGCCTCAGCGCCGCGGGGATGCTGTTCAGAGTCGTCGGGCAGGGCCGTGGCATGCGCTGGTTGGTCACCCTGCCGCAGCCCGTTGACCTCAGCCGGACATCGCGGTTGTCCCTGCGCTACCGGGCCAGTGGCGACCTGAGCCGAGAGACCTACGCCGTCTGGCTGGGCAACCAGGAGAGTGGCAGCGGCGGAGCCTCGGTGATCGCCGTCAAGCCCGATCGGCTTCAGGCCGATGGCCGCTGGCACACGCTGCAAGTCGAGGTCAATGCGCGCTTCACCGCCGGCTACCTGGCCATCGGCCTGGACACCCTCGGGGAGACGGCAGAGCTGGAGTTGGGAAACCTCGTCTTCAGCTCACAGCCGCGCTGTTGGACGGTTGCCGAGGTGCTCGCGCCGGTCGTTGCCAAGGCCCCTTGGACCCCTGGAGCGGAGGGCTTTACGCCGCTCCCCATGACGGTTTCCGGGGGCCAGCCATCGCCCTTTCTGGGGCAGCGCTTGGATCTGGCCGACTGGTTCGCGGCGACCGACATCATCCTCAGCGGCGTGCCCTTCCAAGTCCCGGCGACGGCGGCTGGGGTCCAGGCCACGGCCACGGGCCAGTCCGGCGAGTTGAGCCTGGCACTGTCCGGGGCCACGTCCGAAGTGTACCTGCTGCTGGCGGCGGCGGTACCGCCCACGGAGCCCTGGGGCCTCGAGTCGGCCAACCCCCGTCCACAGGAGAGCCTCGCGGTGCCCGAAAAGGTCAGTTTCGAGATCCGTTACGCCGAGGGCCCGCCGGATCAGGTTCTGCCGCTGGATGCGGTCAGCGCGCAGTGGGGGCTCGCGCGCGGTCTCAGCGTCAGCGTGGTCCATCCTGATCCGCGGCGCCAGGTGACCGCCTTGGTCCTGCGTGAGGCCATGCAGACGGGCAGCTTCGGGATCGTGGCGGCCACGAGCTTCAGCGGCCCGCCGCGCGTGGCCGAGCCCGACTGGACCGGCCTGACCTACCCGGCGCTGCCCGCCGCGCCTCTGGCTGCGGCGCGGCCGCTGGCCGCCAGTCCGGCCGCGCCCGTCGTCCAGGCCGGCGTGCTGCAGGCGCGCTTTGGTCAGGACGCCGGACTGACCTGGGCCAGCCTTGGCGTCAGCGGCATGGACGGGGCGCTGAGCTGCGCTGCAGGCCCGGTCTTCGAGGTGCTGGTCGACGGTAAGGTGCTGCCGGCGAGCGAGTGGCAGGTCACCGGCATGGTCGCCCGCGAGGCCGGCCGCAGTTTTGTGGTCAGCCACGCGCGGGCGGAGCTCCGGGCGACGGTTGAGGTCGATCCGGGCCCAGGCCAGGAGCTGCGCTTGCGCCTGCGCCTTGACAACACCGCGACAACCCCGGTCAAGGCCACGCTGCGCTTCCCGGTGCTGCGCGACCTGGCTTTGGGCGCCGCGGCTGACACCTGGTACCTCTATGGCCGGCGCGGCGGCATCATCAACCATGTCCCCGCGCGTTTCCGCGATCCGTTGGGCGAACCGCATCCCCTGCAGGTGGACGGGTTCTTCAACCCGCGGACCGGCCTGGCGCTGGCCTGTCTGACCCACGACACGGTGGCTCAGCACCAGGTCCGGAACCTCGCCAAGACGGCCACGGGCGGCGCCTGGTCCGTCGAGTATCCTGACCGCGGCATCGCTCCGGGACAGGCCTTCGTCGCCACCGAGGCCAGCCTGGTGCTGCGCGAGGGTGACTGGCGGGCGATCCTCGCCGCGTATAGCGCGTGGCTGGCCACGTGGTTCGCGCCGGCCGTGCCGCGCCTGCCGTGGTTTGAGGAGACCTTTGCCGTGTGCGCCGCCAACGTCCAGTACGACGCCGTCGCCGAGCCGCTGCAACGGGGTGCCGTGCAGCCCTTGCTGGACAGCATGTTGACCTACATCGGCCGCTGCGACACTGTTCATCTCTTCGGTTGGGGCGCCTCGAAGACCTACGGCGACTGGGGCGACTACGCGCACTACGACGAGATCGGTGGTCTCGAGGCCTTCCGTGGCAACATCCAACGGGCCCAGGATGGGGGCATCGCGGTCAGCCTCTACCTGGATGGCTACCTGAGTTGCGAGCGCGGCCAGACGGTCGGTCGGCACGCCAAGGAGTGGGCCATGAAGCGGCCCGACCAGTCACCGCAGTACATCCAGGAGTATGACGCCTACAACGAGTGTCTCAGCTTCGCCGGCTGGCAGGAGCATGTGGTGCAGACCTGCGTGCGCGTGCAGCGCGAGACCGGGGCCCGGGTGCTGTACATCGACGAGATCGGCGCCACTGACGGGCGCTGGATCTGCCATGCCACGGACCACGGCCACAACGCTCCCGAGATCCCCTACGCCGGCGAGGTGGCACTGCTGCGCCGCATCCGCGCGGCGGTCGGTCCGGAGGTCGCGCTCTACACCGAGTACGCCCCGGCGGAAGTCAGCCGGCAGTACCTCGATGGCTCGATCAGCTACCAGGCCCTCTGGAGCGCCGATATGGAGCCCCTGGCGCCGCACTTTATCGACCTGCCGCGTTTCGTCTTCCCGGACTTCAAGCAGTTCCACATCATCCACTACGTCGGTACTCGGGCCGGGAACTGGTGGCTGCACAAGTTCCCCTTCTTCAACGGCGCGGTGTTCCGCATCGGCGAGCCCAACCTGCCTGGCATGGACGCGGCGTCGCTGGCCTTCCTGAAGCAGGCGGTCCAGGTGCAGTGCGAGCACCGTGCGGCCTTTGCCTCACACCAGGTCACACCGCTGGTGCCGACGCTTCAGGCCGGCGTCTTCGCCAATCTGTTCAGCGCGCCGACGGAGCGGGTCTGGACCCTTTACAATGCCAATGGCCGGGGTGTCCGTGGCGGGTTGCTGCGGGTGCCGCATACGGCGGGGGCGCGGTACGCCGACGCCTGGAATGGCCTGCCCTTGCAGCCCGCTATCCGGGATGGCCTGGCGGAGATCGCCCTCGACCTGGGGCCGAAGGCCATTGGCTGCGTGGTGCAGATGGAGCCGTGACGGCCAGCCTACTTGATGAAGTACCCGGAGGCGCGCCAGGTGCCGTCCTTGTCCAGCATGGGGGTCACGGTCTCGATGGCGGCGGCCTTGTTCGCGAAAATCGTCTCGAACTGGATCACGACGTACTCGCCATCCGGGGCTCCCGGCAGGGCTTTCGCGTAGGTCGCGGTCTTGACCTTTCTGGAGACGAGCTTGCCCAGCGGTTTCCGGGCGGCCTGCATCGACTGCTCCCACTGCTCCTTCGTGACGGCGTTCTTGAACAGCGTGGCGGCCTCCTGCCAGCTCTCGGCGTACTTCTCCGCGTCCACGGCCGCGAGCCATTTCTCGGCTGCCGTGACCGCGAGTTTCTCTTTGGCCGCGTCTTGCGCCGTCGCGTACCCCGTCACCAGCACCAGACCCAGGCATGCCCACCGTGTGATGTTGCCGATCATCGCCCTGTCCCTTCCGGTTATCCCGACCGCTCGAGTCCCAGGTCGCGCCGCCGACGGCGCCAGTACGGAGCCTGGGGCCAGGCCGGGTGGGTCGCTGCAACGCTCTTGGTCTGGCTGCTGCTCTATGCCATCCGCTATCAGCCCGTGGACTAACCTACTCGGTACCGCGAGCGGGTGCAAGGTCCGGGAGTGGCGGCGCCATGCCTGGGAAGTCTGCGCGGAGCCGTGGCGAAGCTCCCCAGGCGCGCCGGCGCCGCTGAACCACCGGCCAGCGGCCGGACATGCTGAGGCGAGACGGCAGAGTTGTAGGTTCAGAGTTCACGCTTGAGCGTGGTCCCCGAGACAGCCCTAAGGCTGGACTCTGAACGGAGACCGCCGGCGAGTCACCTGCGAGAGCGTTCCCGCAAAGCTGGCTGTTGCGGATTTCACCGAGGCATGCCGCGGGGCCGCAGTGGGCGGTGCGCCGGGTTGAAGGCTGGCGGTTCGGGAGCTATGTAACGCTGGCGCCGGTGTGGCTGCAGCGGCGCCCCTACCGTCCGGAGGCAAGCATGGCCGAGGTTCTCACATGATGGCGATGACCGCAGGTAACCTGCAGCGCCCGCCGCCGGTTCTGCCGCGGTGGGCATCCGGGCTGGCGCTGGCTCTGCTGCTTCCCGTTCCGAGCATAGGCACCTGGATCGGCCTCAGCCTGCTGCCGGGGCAGCCGGCGGGCCGGGCGATCTTCTTTCTGGCCAAGGTGTGGCTGGTGGCGGTTCCCGTTCTCTGGCGGCTGCTGGTTGAACGGCGTCCGCTAAGCGGGTCGCCGCCGCGTCAGGGCGGCTTTATGGCCGGCCTGTGGCTCGGGCTGGGCATCGCGGCACTGATCCTGGCGGTCTACGCCTGGTTGGGGCCCAGCCTGCTGGATCCCGAGGTCTTTCGCCGCATGGGGGTGGCGACGGGGCTGCACCACTGGCCCGTCTACCTGGCGGGGGCGCTTTACTGGGTCTCGGTGAACTCCGTACTTGAGGAGATGGTGTGGCGCTGGTTCGTGGTGGAACGCTGCGAAGCCCTGGGCTGGGGCCGCTGGTCGGTACTGGCCAGTGCCGCCGGGTTCACCGCGCACCATGTCGTGGCCCTGCGCGTCTACTGCGCCTGGCCGGCCACGCTGCTCTGTGCGCTCGGTGTCTTCGTCGGCGGCGCGCTGTGGTCGGCCCTGTATCGCCGTACGCGCTCGGTCTGGCCCGGCTATCTGAGCCACGCCATCGTCGATGTGCCGATCTTTGCGCTGGGTTGGCGACTGATCCGTGGCGGCTGGTGAGTCGTCCGCTTGGATCGTTGTCTTTCGCCAAGGCGTCGACAACGCGGGTCGCGAGGCGGCTCGCCCTCCATGGGGGTGCTGACAACGCGGGTCGCGAGCGCTCTGCTCCAGCAAATCCCACGTAGCGTCGCCGAGGCCCACATGCACCCGGCCCCGTGGGATGTACGTTACCGCATGGCCTTGCCCACAGCCAGTCCCTGGCGCCAGCGCCTCAACCACCTGCTGCAAGGCCGGGAGTTGACGCTGAGCGTGCTTGCCAACGCGGCGTGGCAGTCTGCCGACAGCATGATCCGCCTGCTGGTCAGTCTGTTCATCGGCGTGTGGACGGCGCGCCATCTCGGCGCTGAGGACTACGGCCGCCTGAACTACGCCCTGGCCCTGGTGGCGATGGTTGCCGGGCTGCCGGCCCTCGGCCTCCAGCAACTCGTCATCCGCGACCTGGTCAAGGAGCCAGAGCGGACGCCGCGCGTCCTGGGCACCGTCTTCGCCCTGCAGGCGGCGGGTGCCAGCGTCGCCTTCGCCATCGTCGTCGGGCTGGCCTTCGCGCAACAGCAACGCGACCGCCTCAGCACCTGGCTGATCCTGGTGATCGGCGTGCAGTTGCTGCTGGTGCCATTGAACCTGGCCGAGGTCTGGTCGCACGCGCAGCTCAAGTCGCGGTACTCGGCCATGGCCCGTAACGCCGCCTTCCTGGCCACGTCAGCGGTCCGCCTCGGGTTGTTACTGGCGGCGGCCACGGTGTTCTCCTTCGCGGTCGCCGCCACGTTGGAGGCGGCGCTCACGGCCGGGCTGCTGCTGTGGCTGCGGCGGCGCATGGGCTGTCCGGCGTTCTCGCAGTGGCGCTTCGACCCCGAGTTGCTGCGGGGCCTGGTCCGCACCGGCTGGCCGCTGACACTGGCGATGATCATCACGACCTTGCAGGTTCAGGGCGACCAGGTGCTGCTGCGGACCTTCTGCGGTAACCAGCAGTTGGGCGTGTACGCTGCCGTGCGCCAGATCCCGCTGCTGCTGGCGGCCGTCTTCGCTGCCACCAGCAACGCCGCTCTGCCGGCCCTGGTGCAGACGTATGAGAGCAACCGGCCTGTGTTCAACGCCCGGCTGCTGCTGGGCGTGCAGATCGGCTGGATCGTCGGCCTGGCGGTGGCGGCCGGCTTTGCATTGTTGCCGGCGCGGCTGGTGATTGCGACCTTCGGGCCGGGCTACCAGGAGAGCATCCGGGCGCTGCGCTTCTGCGCAATCAGCTTCCCGCTGATCCCCCTGGCGACGGCCTGCCAACCGTACTACATCGTGCGCGACCTACGCTTCTTCCTGTTCACTCGTACGTTCGGTAACTTTGTCGTCTGGCTGGCGGTGGCGATGCCGCTGATTCAACGCTACAGCTACGTAGGGGCCATCCTGGCAGCCTTGGCCTGTCAGCTCTTCTCGATTGCGCTCGACATGACCAGCCGCGAAACCCGCGAGATCGGCAGGGTGAAGCTTCACGCCATGGCGTTCCTCTACATCCTGCCGCGCCAGCGCCAGGCGGCGCTGGCACGCTTGCTGGGTAGCCATGGGCTGGGGCCGGCGGGCACGCGGGCGGGGTCGTGACGCGGCGCGGCGTGTTCAGGCGTCGCACCACTGCACGTGGGGGAAGCGGTCGCGCAGCGAGAGTTCGTACACGGCGCGGTTCTTGTAGTAGCTGTTGGCATGCATCCGTACCGGCTTGCCCAGCAACGCCGCCGCCACGGTGACGTGCAGGCGATCGGTCTCCACGGCAGCAGCAGCCCGCAGGGCGCGCAGCAGCAGCCAGGTGCTGACTCGGGCACAGAACTCGGGGGCCACCGTCCAGGCGTAGACCTGGCTGAGGTCGCGGTTCGCCCGGTCGGGCGGTCGCGGCCCGCCCAGCGCTTCGCGGTCCTCGCGGTAAAAGGTCGGGGGCGGGCCGCGCTGGCGCTGGCCGGCGCGGTCCTGCAGCAGGTGCAGGATCAGTGCGGCCGTCGGCAGGGCTTCCGTCCGCGCCAGTTGCCACGCCAGTCGCCAGGGGAACTGCGCCGCCGCTTCGACATCCAGGCAGAGGGCGAGATCGTGGGCCAGGCGCACCTGCGCTCCCCGGCATTGCGTGCGCACGTAGTCATACGAAGTGAGTTCGCGGCAGTACACCTCGTAGCGCGCATCCATGGCTGCCACCAGATCGTCGTTGCCGGCGATGGTGTGGGGCAGGATGAGCACACGTGCGGCCCGCGTGCCGGCGCCGCGCAGAAGCCGGGCGACATCGGCGTAGGGGGGCACCAGATTGCCGCCGCCGCCGGCGATGAGCGTATCCGGGGTGGCTCGCGAGCCCGCTCCCACGACCCGGTAGCGCAGGCCTGCCGCGCGCAGCAACTGGTAGGTGGCCACCGCGATCAGTGCGTCCCCGGCATTGCCTGGGTTGGGGTAGTAGGCGACACGGCCGTTCCCCGCCGCCGCGAAGATGCGGATCCACTCCTCGCGACTGGCGACTATAGCGGACATGCAGAGCCCCCGAACTGCCGTTTTCGGGCCTTGACCCGAGCGGTACTCTCCGCCCGGCTCTGGCCGTCGCCTGCCCGTCTATGGCGCTTCCGCGTTCTGGCGTCTGACCCGCTGCCGCCGGCGGTAAGGCTGGAACAGACGCCGCTCGAGCAGGGCGGAGACGTACTGGCAGCCGCGTCGGAAGAGGCCATGCCGGGCGATGGGACGAGCCAGCTTGCGCCGCGCCACAGCCACCCAGTCCTCGGTCACGCCATGGGCCTCCGCCGCCGCCAGCAGGGTGCTCCACTCGCCGCGTCGGGCCCCAGCGTCGAGGTCCATGGCCTCCACCTGCGCGGCGGTGACCGTGTTTGGGAGCGAGGCGGGGGCGGGCAGTCCGTGGACGCGGAAGTTCAGTACCGTCCGCAGGCACTTCTCGCAGCGCCCGCAGTTACCGTCGTAGAATTCCCCGGTCCAGCAGACGCGCAGGGCGTCACAGCCCTCGCGCCAGGCTCCGAGCAGCCCGGCCTTGTCGGTACGGCAGAAACCGGCGCCGTCGTGGACGATGGGATAGCCGGCACCGGAAAGCAGGGGATCGGTGATCGGGTTCGAGCCCCAGGGCAGTATCAGTCGGTTGTAGGGCTCGCTGCTCGGGATGATGCCCTTGGCAAGGCCGTTCTTGAACAGGTGCAGTACCCCCGCCAGGCCACCCGCGTGGGAGTGTTCCCAGTTGATGCGGACGACGTCGCGGAAATTGGTGCGCACCGGCACCAGCTCTACTCCCAGCGGCGCGAGGACGCGCTGGGCGGTGGCTGTTGCCCGCGCGAAGGCGGCGTCCTCGGCCAGCGGGATATCGAAGCCCTGGACCATCGCCGCCATGCGGATGTCGGTGCTCTGCGCGCCGCGTTGGCGAGCGTGGTGCGACCAGACGGTGAAGGAGGCGTCCAGGCCGCCGGAATAGGCCGAGACGGCTCCCTGCCGTCCGGCGGGCAGGGGGGCCGTCTCGACGACCGGCCCGCTGATCTCGACGGGCTGGTACAGATCCGGGCACCAACAGGCCCAGGCGCTCATAAACTCAGCCAGGTTCGCCAGCAGGGCGCGGCTGACCCAACCCGTGCAGACGATGTCGCGCCGTTCGGCCATGGCCAGCAGCACCACGGCCACCAGCGCCGGCTCAACGTCATCCGTCGCTGGCATCCCTGCGGCCAGCGGCCACTCGAACCACAAGGTCTCGGCGGACTCCACCCGGCCGGCGGTCGCGCGTTCGACGGTGAAGGCGCGGCGCCGCCAATCCCCTCTGGATTCCGGTGGGCAGGGACGCAGATGCAGGCAGCGTTTGTCCATCGCCAGGCTACTCCACCGTGGCGGTGCGTCGGCATGCTGCCGAGCACCGTTCGCTGCCATACCCCATCACCGTGACCGCCTTCAGCACGGCCACCGTCAGCGGGCGCAGGAGCCAGGCTCCCAGACGCTGGAAGCCGCCGAACTGCCCTGGGCCGCTCGCCTGACACCCCGTCGGTGGGGCGCTGGGACGAGGCGTGCGGATCTCCGCCCAGGCTGCCGGAGCCCGCACCGACGGGGCTGCCGGCGCGACCTGCCCACGCAGGTGCGCGGCCATGCGACCGCCATCGAGGGCCAGTCGCAGCAGGCGACCGAAACGTACCCGATCCGCCGTGACCTTGTGCCAGACGACGGCGGCTGGCCAGTACAGCACCGAGCCGCCCGCCGCCAGCAGCCGATAGGCCACGGCATAGTCCTCACCCCCGCAGAAGCGCTGGCCGTTCCGGCCATAGACGGGGTCGAAGCCGCCACCCTCCACCAGGCAACGCCGCTGGAAGGCCATGTTCGTGCCCACGGGGGCAGAATGTGGAGGCGCAAACGAGTGAGCGCGCTCACCGCCATCAAACACAGACACCAGGTAGTCCAGCGCGGGCGGGAACCACAGCGGTCGCGGGCATTGCCACAGTCCCTCCACGCGCCCCCCCAGGCCCTCGGCGCGGGTCTGCTCGAAGCCGTCCTGCAACGCCTGTATCCAGCCGGGGTCGGCCACCGCGTCATCATCCATGAAGGCCACCTGTTCGCCGCGCGCTGCGCCAATGCCGGTGTTGCGCGCCGTGGACAATCCGGGAGTGGCCTCGAAGACGTACCGCGTCCGTCCGCCGTTGGGGTGGCTGTCCACCACGCTGCGGGTGGCGTCGGTCGAACCGTTATCGACGACGATGACCTCGAAGGCGGTTCGAGTCTGCTGCACCTCCAGGCTCGCCAGCGCCTCTGTCAGGTCATGACAACGGTTCCGGGTGGCAATGACTACCGATAGCATGGCGCTGAGTATAACGCGGGCCGAATAGGCTGCAAGACCACCTGACTGGCATCAGCCCGCGGCCCGGCGGAACACCACGATCATCTGCGTCTGCGCGAAGAGGCCGTTCAGCAGGCGGTTCGCCAGGCCGCGCAGGAAGGCCAGCCGCGGCGCCCTGGCCGCGCCCGCGGTTGCGGCGGGGGCCAGGGACTGCGGCGCCGGCAGGATGACCGGGCCGCCATGGCGGGGGCGATAGACGAGATTTGCCGAGTTGCGCGTGGGGGCTTCCGGGCTCCAGAAATCGACGTCGGCGCGGCGCGTGCGCCACCAGTGGACGTAACTCACCACACCACCGCGGTACCCGTAGTCCTGACGCTGCAGGCCGGCCCTGGCAGCCAGGCGCGTCAGCGTCTCGACGGTGAAGAAGTTGACATGCGACGGGGCGCAGAAGTGCGCGCACTGCCGGCCGTGAAGGTGGTAATCCAGGCCGCCGATATTGGGAGTCGTGACCACCAGGACGCCGGTGGGCAGCAGCAGTTGCGCCAGGTCCTGCATGCACGCCAAAGGGTCGGCCACGTGCTCGATCACCTCGATGGCCGTGACCAGGTCGAAGCCCGTTCCCGCGCCTCGCAGGTCCGCCAGGTCCGGCACGATCCGCAGTCCGAAATGCTCGCGGGCGAAGCGGGCTGCCGCCTCGTTGTACTCGACGCCGACACGCTCGAAGTCGGTCGCCGGCAGGCTGGCCAGCAGGGCGCCCAGGCCGCAGCCTACGTCGACGACGCGACCGCGCGGACAGAGGGCGCGGAGGCGGTCGACGAAATCGGGCAGGCCGGGGCCGAAGGTGCGGCAGTAGGGGCCGAAGACCTCATTGATGGGGCGCTCGTTGTTGTCGCAGTACTGCCGGTAGTACTCCGAGTTGTAGTAGATCCTGGCGCCCTCATCGCTCAGACGCGGATTGACGAAGATGAAGCCGCAGCCGCGGCACTGGCGGTGGCTGAAGCCGCGCAGCACGAAGAGCTCTTTGGACGCGGTCGCGGTGCACACCGGACACTGCGGCAGGAACTGCGGGTAGCGCAGTTCCGTGCCCGCGAACAGCGGCTTGACAGCATCCGACAGAAGCATGGCTACCTGCTCTCCCCCCAAGGCGCCTGCCGCGCGGGCCCGCCCGCGGCCCTGCCGCGGTGCCGGCTCAGAAGCGTTCGAGCGTCTTGCGGATCTGGGTCTCGCGCATCTCGATGCTCTCGGTCAGCTTGAACTGCACGCACGCCCGGTTGAGGTTCTGCCCGTCGTAGCGGGTCTTGAAGTAGACGTCGCCCGCGACGTAGTCCGCAAAGAAGCGCAGACCCAGCTCGAAGGCGATCAAGCGCACCGCGTCGAAGAGGTAGCGGCGGTCGGCTTCGGTGAGGAACTCGCGGGCGTTCTGCATGTAGCCCTTGACGATGGCCTCGCAGAGGTCGGCATCGAAGCAGATGCTGCGGAAGTCGAGGGTCTCCTCGCCGACGGGGTTGCAGCAGGAGCGCAGGCAGTCGCCGAAGTCGTAGTGGATGAGTCCGGGCTTGACCGTATCCAGGTCGACGATGCAGGTGCCCTTGCCGGTCGCATCGTCGATCATGATGTTGGCCACCTTGGGATCGCCGTGGATGGGCCGCAACGCCAACTCGCCGCGGGCCTTGGCGTCCTCGAGCACGCGGCACCAGGTGCGCCGATCCTCGATGAAACGCGCGCAGTACTGTGCTTCCCAGGACGAACCGAGGCGCTTACGGCCCTCTTCGGTGTCGCGCGCCAGGTCGTACTTTGCCAGGTAGTGGGGGGTGATGTGGAAGCCCTCGAGGGTGTCATGCAGGTGCTCGCTGGGGATGTCGCTGATGACCCGCTGGAACTGCCCCAGTACGAAGCCGGCCTCGTAGGCGTGTTCGATGCTCTGCACCTTCTCATGGGAGTGCGCCGAGGCGATCAGGCTGATCGCGCGCCAGCAGCCGCCGTCGCCGTCCACCGCCAGATCGCCGCCCTCCTTGCAGGGAATGACCCGCGGGAGCTGCCAGATGCGATCCGAACGATGCGCCTCGGCCTCGATGCGCCGGTGCGCATGCTCGGTGATCAGGCGCATGTTCGCCATGATCAGTTCGGGCTTCGGGAAGACGTTCTTGTTGATGCGCTGCAGGATGAAGCGCTCTTCCGAGAAGACGGTGCGGAAGACGGCGAGGTAGGTATCGTTGACATTGCCGGAGCCGGTCTGGCCCACGGTTACCAGGCGCCCCGCGACGTCAAAGCGCTGGGCCATCAAGGCGGCTTTCATGGCACGACCCCACTTCCTTCGCTGGCCTGCTAGGGTGCACGTTTCCGCCGCCAGGCCGACCACGGCGCGGTTCCGGGCCAGGCCCGGCGCGAGGGCCCCACGGACACGCATTACCCGAACCTCGAACGACGACTGGTAACATAGCCGCACGACCCCCAGCGGACAATCCGCGCGCCGGAAGGCTGGCAGCGGCCGGGCGACCTCAAGCGGTCGGCGCCAGCAGTTCAGAGTGCACCTTGGTCACGTCGCTGCGGCTTCTGAACCAGAGGTAGTTGGTCGACTGCAGCAGCGCGAAGGCGATGGCCTGGTACATGGCCACGGCCACCTGCAGCAGCGGCGTGTCCAGGGGCAGGTCCCAGAGCACGTGGATGACCCCGAGCGCGATCAACCACGACAGCGTCATGCCGCAGCGGACCAGCGGCGAGCGGTAGTGTCCGGCGATCCGGAAGTCGCCGACCAGCCAGCACAGGGTGGCTAGCGCCAACGCTACCCAGGGCGCTGCCAGCGGCTCAAACGCCGTCGGCAGTTCGCCGGCCTGGGCCAGGCTGCCGACCCGGTGGCAGAACGCGACCAGGACCCCGTTCAGCGGCGACAGGATCCAGAGCAGCATCAGGCCGCTGACAAATACCGGCGGCTGCCGCCCCGGAATCGGGTCATCCTCCGCCAGGACGCGCGGATTACGCAACAGGCGCGAGAACAGCGCGATGGCGATCAACTGCACGGCGATGGGCAGGGCATGAGAGCGCATCATCGCCAGCAAGGGCTCTTCGCGGAACCAGAGCACGGCCACGTCGATCATGGCCAGGCAGAACGCCAGGCACCACAGGAAAAAGACGGCCGAGAGGCTGGCCCGCAGCAGCGGCCGCCGTTGCTCGGTGATCATCCGACTGCGCCGGGCTGGGAACGCCAGCGCCTCGCGCCGGACCTGTCGGGGCAACAGCCTCTGCGGCACCGACAACACCTGGTTCCAGCGCTTCATGGCCCGCCGGACATCGCGGGCACGCTCAGCATCGAGAGCCGCCCGGTACCGGTCCTGGATCTCCTGCGCGACGCTCGCCGAGATGAAGCGCTCGACCTCGGTCAGGCTATCGCCCTCGCCCTCGCGTAGGCGTTCGAGCAGATCGGCCACCGGAACCCAGGCCTCGGCGCCGATCCATTCCGCGACCCCATCGCGGACGATCGTCTCCAGGCGCTCCACCAAGGCCTGGAGGCGCCCGTCCGCCTGCGTATCGCTGTCGTCGGGCGTCACCACCAGGATCTTGGGCGACATGCGGCAGGTGGCCAGGTTCCGCAGGGCCTGGGCCGCATCACGCAGGTCTGGCTGGGCCGCATCGATGACCGACTGGGCCTCGAGGATGGTATGGTCGCGGAGCGCGACGTGCTCCGCGCACTGTTGTCGGAGTTCCAGGAGGCGCGCGCCGAGCCCGCCGCCCTGCCAGGCCACGCTTTGCGCCAGCAGTCGCTGGCAGGTGCCTGGGCAGTTCGACTTCAGGGCTGCTCCCGCCTGAAACACCGTCTGTGCCATGTCGTTCTTGAGTCCGTCGACCTGGTCCTTCAGCCACTGGTACTGCTCCGCTCCGGCCACCGCGACCAGGACCCCCACGGCCTGCTCCAGCAGATCGAGACGCAGCCCCTCACGCGCTTCCTGGGCCTTGACCTCGAACAGGGTGCTGACGTGGGCCACGACATCGTTGAACTGGCCACGGATGAGCTCGGGCAGCACGGTCTGGTCAAGAGCCCTGAACTCGTCCACGAGCCGGCCGACCGCGTCGGCCTCGCCCTTGCAGAGGACCTCGTCCATGCGCGAGAGCAGGCTCTCTGCCTGGCGTACGATGCCCTGCCGTTGCTCGGCAAGGTTGCCGCCGCAGTGACAGCAGAACTGCGCCTGCAGCACAACGTCCTCGCCGCACAGGGGGCAGGGGAAGCGGCCGTAGGCGCCGCAGCCGGTGCAGTAGCGGGCCGCCTCGGCGTTCGAGCGCCCGCAGGCGGGGCATAGCCACCGTGCGGGCTGCGCGCGGCCCTTGGTTTCCGGCGCTTCGACGGCCAACTCCGGCGAGGTCTTCAGCAGCACCTGCACGCGCAGGGCCTGAATCAGTTCCGCGGCGGACTGGAAGCGGTCTTCGGGGGCTTTGCTCAAGAGGCGGGTGACGATGGCCGCGACGCCGGCCGGGAGATCGGGCGCATAGCGGCGCGGGTCGGGCGGTGGCGCGTAGAGATGCCGTCCGGCCACCTCGGAGAGTTCGGTGCCTTCGAAGGGCAGGTGGCCCGTGAGCATCTCAAAGAGGGTGATGCCGAGGCTGTACAGGTCGCTGCGGTGGTCCAGAGGCTTGCCCAGGATCACTTCGGGACAGACGTAATAGGGGCTGCCGCCGAAGGTGCCGTCGCCTTCCTCCTGGCTGCTGCCGCTGTTGCCGCCGATCTCGGCCAGCCCCAGGTCGGCGATCTTTACGCCGCCCTCGTCCGGCAGCAGGATATTGCCCGGTTTGACGTCGCAGTGCACGATACTGCGTTTCTTCCAGGCGGCATTCAGCCCAGCCGCCACCTGGACCACGATCTCCGCAGCCTGCTCCAGCGGGAGCCTGCCCTGGGCCGTCAGCAGGTCCTGAACGGACTTGCCGCGGATGTACTCCATGGCGAGATAGTGTCGGCCATCCTCCTCGCCCACGGCGAACACCCCAATCAGGTTCGGGTGGTTCATGGAGGCCGCGATGCGGGCCTCTTTCAGGAAGCGGTTGAGCTGGCTCGGGGAGGCCGACAGGCTGGCGTGCAGGACCTTCAGTGCCACCGGGCGCAGCAGGGTGATCTGGTCGGCGCGGTAAACGGTGCCCATGCCACCGGCCGCGATGCGCTCGCGGATGACGAAGTCGCCGATCACCGCCCCGGCTTCGCACGGCCCCGCGGGCACGGCGACGCTGTGTAGGCAGTCGGGGCACTGGAGCCGCCCGCCGCAGTCGCCGTCGACGCAGCTCACCGGGTTCGAGCACTGTGGGCAGAGGAATCTCATGTCCAACGCCTTCGTGTCCGCCCGTTCAGCCAGGCGGCCGGCCGCACTGTCGCTTGCTTGCCGCTCGGGAGCGCCTCGCGTTCGCGCTGCCCCACCGGCCCTCGTTCGCTGCTCTGTTAGCAGGATTCATGCCAATGTCCGAAACGTCGATCTCGCGCTGGCCCGCTGCGTGCGTCCAGGCTGCCTGGCAGCGCTTTCTCAGTCTTGCGAACCGGGACTGCGGCATCCTGTCCTGGCACGGCGGTCCAACGTCGGCGCCCTGGCTACACTATACCACTGCTTGCGGGTGGCTGGCGTTCGCGGTCGCGCCGCCCGCGGCCTCCGTCCAGGCTTGGCACACCCAGGCTAGTTCGGCGGCGATATTCTCCGCCACCGGCATGCTCCGCAGTTCGGGCGGCAGCACGGAGAAGGTATAGGTTTCGACCTCGACGTGCGGCGCGACGCCCCTTGCCACCCGTTGCCAGAAGCTGGCGTCGAGGTCCGCGCGGGTGGAGCGGAAGTCCGGTCCGTCGGCGACGCCGAGGGGGATGTGGAAGTGCGTGCGCAACTCGCCAGGGCCGTGCAGTGCCGCCGCTGCGTCGATGGCCTCGGGCAGATCGGGGAAGCGTCGGTGCGTACCGTCGGCATCGGTCAGGCAGCTTTGGTGCAGGTAGCAGGGGTCGATGAAGGTCCGGGCGCGTTCCAGGCCGGCGCGCGAGGTCGCAAAGATGGGGGCCGCGCTGACCTGGATCTTGGGCACCGCGATCCCGTGTCGCTCCAGGTCGTCCAGGGCGGTGCCGGGATTCTCACGGAGCACGGATTGGTGGCAGGTGTCGAGGCAGACGCCCAGGTGGCGGCGCAGCAGGGTCTCCGCCTGCGCCAGCCGGCAGCCGACGGCACTGGCCAGGGCTGGCAGCGCCCCTCGCCACAGGTCCCCCGTGAACGCGGCGATGACCTGGGACACCTGGTCCCAAAGGCAGTCGGGTTCCGGCTCGAGGGCCAGGCAGAGGTGGCGGCCGGTCTGCTTCTCCAGGCGCGCCAGCGCCGCGACCACAGTCATGAGATTCGCAACGATGCGGCCCTCGTCGCCGGGCTGCAGCCAGGCGCGGTAGGTGCCCGGCACCGTGCTGATCGAGCCGGGGACACCTTCGGGCAACAGCGCCGCCAGGATGCGGGCCAGGCGCAGCGTGTAGGCGACGCGTTCCGGTTTCGTCCAGTCCGGCGCGTAGACGTTCTCCTTGATGCGTGTGCCATGGAACGTGCCATAGGGGAAGCCGTTGATCGTGAAGGCGTACAGCCGCTCTGCGGCGAGGCACTGCGCGGCCTCGCGCAGCGTCTCGGGATGGTCCAGCTCGGCCGCCGCTCGCGCCCCCAGCCGCAGGCCCAGGCCGAAGGGCTCCCGGCAGCCCAGCCGGTCGCGGACCTGACAGGCCGGCCCGCGGATGGCCTGCAGATGCTCGGCCCAGGTCTCGCCGGCGTGGATGTTCAGGCAGTAGGTGAGGTGGACCTGACCGCTGCCGGCGGCGATCCTCATGGCTGAGCCTCCTGGCCCAGCGTCGCCTGCAGCGCCGCCAGGTCAGCGATGGCAGCCGCCATCGCGACGCCGTCGATGTGCGTGACCTCACAGCCCTGGCCGAGGGGTGCCGGCAGGGTGACGTGGAGCTGGCCCCCAAGGTGTTGGCGGAACTCCTCGAGGCCCGTCAGGACGAGCGGCGTGCCGTCGCTGGCGAGCTGGGCCAGGTGGGCATCCCACACCGGTAGCCCCGAGCGCCGCAGGGCCCGGATCAGGGCGGCGGCGGGGTCGGGCTTGACCAGCCCCTGCCGTACGGCATAGAGCACATCCAGCGCGATGCCGATGGCCACGGCCTCGCCATGGCGCAGCGTGAACGCGCTCATTCCCTCCAGCTTGTGGGCGGCCCAATGCCCGAAGTCCAGGGGGCGCGCGCTGCCCTGCTCAAAGGCGTCGCCGCCGGCGGCGATGTGCTCGCAGTGCAGGGTGGCGCAGCGGATCACGAGGGTTTCCATGGCGGCCAGATCCCGTCGCCGTAGAGTCTCGGCGTGCTCCGTCAGCCAGGTCAGGAAGCCGGCGTCACGGATCGCTGCTACCTTGAAGGCCTCGGCGATCCCGGCCACCCAGTCGCGGTCGCTCAGGCTGCGCAAGGTCTCGACGTCGTTCAGGACTGCCAGCGGCGGCGCGAAGGTGCCGGCCAGGTTCTTGATGCCATCGAGGTTGACCCCGTTCTTCACCCCGACCCCCGAATCGCACTGGGCGAGGACCGTGGTTGGGCAGCGCAGCAGGTGCGCGCCGCGGTGGAACAGGGCCGCACCCAGGCCGACGGCGTCGAGCATCGCACCGCCGCCGACCGCGAGGATGATGCTGTGCCGGCAGAGCCCCGCGGCCGTGGCCTGACGCAGGGTCAGTAAGGGCACCTCCCAGCCGTCCTTGGCGCGCTCGCCGCCGGGAATGAGGATAGGCGCGGCGCGGAGATCAACGCAGCTCCGGTGGGCCTGGCAGTAGGCGACCAGCCGCGCGCTGAGGCCGGGGTCTGCTGCCGCCAGCCCGTCGTCCAGCAGGGCCAGGCAGGGCGTCGCGCCGCGGCCGCCCGCCGTGCTGAAGGCCGCGGCCAGCGCCGGGTTCGCCGGCGCGAAGGCGTCATGGGTGAAGACGACCGGGTAGCCGTAGGTGATGCTGAACGAGTTGGTGATGCGGTTCGGCATGATGCTGCTGTGGGTCCGGCGGCGGACGATCACCGTGCACAACGGGTAGCCCAGAACGTACGCCGTGCGTGGGCGGAGTGCAAGCACGGTCCTTGCAGGGCGGCGCCGGCACGGTAGAGTGAGCCGGCCGTCGGCAGCGCCGCCTGCGGCCACCGAGAGGTTCACAGCAACCGGTACCGACATCCATGGTAGCGCTGAACACACGACACCCGCTGGGCACGACGGGCCTGACTCTGCCGCCGATCGTCTTCGGCACCAGTTGTCTGGGTAACCTCTACCAGGCGCTGCCCTGGGAGACCAAGCTCGCTACCGTGCGCGAGTTCTTTCGCCACGTGGCGCCCCCCGTGGTCCTCGACTCGGCCGGCAAGTACGGTGCCGGCCTCGCTCTTGAAGTCATCGGTCGCTGCCTGCGGGAGCTGCAGATTCCGGCCGCCCAGGTGCTGATCAGCAACAAACTGGCCTGGAAACGGGTGCCACTGCGCGGTGCGCAGCCGACCTTTGAGCCCGGGGTGTGGGCCGACCTCGACCACGATGCCGTGCAGAACATCGGCTACGAGGGCATCCTGGAGTGCTGGCAGCAGGGCCTGGAGTTGCTGGGCGGGGTCCGTCCTGCCCTCGTCTCTGTCCATGACCCAGACGAGTACCTGGCCGCCGCAACCGCCCCGCGCGACCGGGAGCGCCGGCTGCAGGACATCGTCGACGCCTACCGCGCGCTCAACGAACTGAAGGCCCGCGGTGAGGTGCAGGCGGTCGGCGTCGGGGCCAAGAAGTGGACCGTCATCCGGGAGTTGGCCGAGCGTGCCGATCTCGACTGGGTCATGTTCGCCTGCAGCCTGACGGTCATGACGCATCCTCCTGAGCTGCTGGCGTTTATGGAGCGCCTGCAGCGCCGGGGCGTCGGCATGATCAACTCGGCCGTCTTCCACGCTGGTTTTCTGACCGGCGGTGCGTTCTTCGACTATCGCCGCGTGGATCCGGCGACGGCTGCCGAGGCGCCGCTGTTTGCCTGGCGCGACGGCTTTGCCGCCCTCTGTGCGCGCTTCGGCGTGGCCCCGGCCGCCGCCTGCGTGCGTTTCGGCATGGCCGTTCCCGGCGTCGTGGCCACGGCGCTGAACACCAGCAAGCCCGAGCGCGTTGCCGACAATGTGGCCGCCGTCGCGGCGGAGATCCCCGCTGGGCTCTGGACGGCGTTGAAGGATGCAGGGCTGGTGGACCGCGAGTTTCCCTACCTGGGCTGACCCCGGCACGGCGCCGCCGCCAACCCGCCTGACGGGGCGGGGGTGACGAGCCTGCGCCGACCGCGGCCCGCGCTTACGCCGGCAGACCGGTGGCGTTGCCGGAGGCAATGGCCGAGGCGAACCAGGTCCTATGCACGGGATGGAAAAGTCCGTTGACATGAAGATCATCCACACTTCGGATTGGCACTGGGGCGGGCGTCTGCACGATCAGGACCGTTACGCGGAACACGAGGCGTTTGCCGAGTGGCTGAAGGACCTGCTGCGCCGCGAGAAGCCCGAGGCGCTGGTGGTGGCGGGGGACATCTTCGACACCTGCGCCCCCTCCAACCGCGCTCAGGCGGGCTACTACTCGCTGCTGGCCGAGATCTACAAGGAGGAGCTCTGCCGGGCGGTGGTCGTGGTCGGCGGCAACCACGACTCGCCATCGATGCTGAACGCTCCGGCGCAGGCACTGGTTCATCTCAAGGCGTGGGTAATCGGTGAGATCGACGCTGGCAATCCGGCCGGGGAGGTGGTGTTGGTCCCGGATGCGACCGGCAAGCCGGGGCTGGCGATCGCGGCGGTGCCGTACCTCCGTGAAGGGGATCTGCGTCGGGACGAGGCCGGGGATGCCGAGGCCGACCGGACGGCGAAGCTCCAGGAAGGCTTCCGGGCGCACTACGCACACGTTGCCGCTCTGGCTCGCGAGGCGGCCGGTCCAGGGGTGCCGCTAGTGCTGACCGGACACCTTAACCTGAGCGGCGCCACGCTGTCGGACGTGCGCTCCGAACGGGCGCTACGGATCGGCAATCTCGGGGCGATGCCGGCGGCTCTTCTGCCCCGGGCCGATTACTATGCGTTCGGCCACCTGCACACGCCGCAAGCCCTTGGCGGGCATGACTGCTGCCGCTACTCAGGCTCACCTCTGCCGATGAGTTTCGCCGAGGCCGGACAGGCAAAGTCGGTGGCGGTAGTCGAGTTCGGGTCGAAGGCCGGAGATCCGGTCATGGTGAGACTGGAGGAAGTCCCGGTATTCCAGCGCCTGGAGCCGGTTCAGGGCAGCCCGGACAGCGTCAGCGCCCGCCTCCGTGAACTGGTGGCCGCGCAGGCCAGCGTCTGGGTCGAAGTCCAGGTGACGACCGGCGCTGGCGATCTGGGCCCGCTGTGGAACTCCCTGCCGGGGCTGGTCGAGGGCTCCGCGGTGCAGATACTGGCCCAGCAGGACGGCCGCCCGCAAGCCCGTCCGGACGGGGCCCGCGGCGCCGAGGTGATCGGACTGGAGCAGTTGACGCCACTGGACGTGTTCCGGATGCGTCTGGCGGACGACTCGAGCCTCTCGGACGAGGAGAGGCAGTGGCTCCCGGCGTTGTTCGCCGAGGTTCTGAAGAGCGTCCAGGAAGCGGATGCACAGCGGGAGTAGCCGCCCCCATGAAGATCCTCAATCTGCGGTTCAAGAACATCAACTCACTGGCGGGCGAGTGGCGGATCAACTTCGAGGACCCGGCCTTCAGCAGAGGGCTCTTCGCCCTGACCGGCCCCACGGGGGCAGGCAAGACCTCGGTGCTTGACGCGCTCTGCCTCGCCCTCTACGGCCAGACGGCGCGGCAGAGCATCTCGAAGGAAGCGAACGAAGTCATGACCCGCGGCACCGGCGAGTCGTTCGCCGAGGTCGGATTTGAGGTCGGCGGCAAGCGCTACCGCAGCCGCTGGGAGCAGTGGCGGGCCCGTCACCGGGCGGATGGGGAGCTGCAACAGGCGGCGCGCCAGATCGTCGACGCCAACACGGGCGAGGTGCTGGCCGAACAGCTCAAGACGGTGGCGGCCACGGTCGGGGAGATCACCGGGATGAGCTTCGAGCAATTCACCCGCTCGGTGCTCCTGGTCCAGGGGAAGTTCGATGCCTTCCTGAAGGCCGACGACAAGGACCGTGCCGGTATCCTCGAGCAGGTCACCGGCACCGGTGTTTACAGGGCGGTCGACACGGCGGTGCATGCACGCTGGCAGGTCGAGCATGGAAAGCTGGAGGATCTGCTGAAGCAACAGGCGTTCAGCGCTGCCGGCGTTCTGCCCGACGCCGAGCGGCAGGCGCTGGAGACGCGGCTCGCAACGGCGGGGAAGGAGAAGACGGAGCTTGGCCAGCGGCTGGAGCAGCTTGAGGCCCAGCTGCAGTGGCTCGGAACCCTGAGCGTACTGCGCGAGGCTCAGGCGCAGGTGGCCAGCCGCATCGAGGCTCTCGGCGAGCGTACCGCCGCGGCCAAGCCTGACCTTGATCGCCTGGCCGTAGCCGAATCGGCACGCGCGTTGGATCCCGAGCTGGGGACGGTTGACGCCGCGCGTAAGGCTGAGACCGCGGCGCTTGGCAGTCTGCGCAAACGCCGAATTGCGCTGGAGGCGCTGCAGCAGGCGCTCGCCGCGCTGGAGCCGCGGGTGACAGATGCCAAGGCGCTCGCCCTGGCCGCCGGGGAGGCCCTGAGCCAGGCACTGCCTGTGCTGGATGAAGTCCGCGGATTGGACGCCCAGATCGCGGTGGCGCTGGCGGACGAGAAGGGGGCGCGGAAGACGGTAGAGGAGACTGAGCGGCGCGCCATCAAGGGTGCGACAGACCTTGACCAGGCCAAGCACAGCCGCACGGTGGCGGTGTCTGATCTTGCCGGCGCCCGAGAGTACTTGGAGAAGCATGCCACCGATAGCCTGCTGGCGCACGTCCTGCCGGCGGTGGAGACGCTGCGCACCGGCTGGGAGCAGCGTCAGCGCGAGGCCGCGGAGGCCGCGGACACGGCGCACCGGGCCGAGCAGGGCCGCCAGCAGGCTGAACAGGAGGTCGTGGCTGAGAGTGCGGCCGTGAGGACCGCACAGGTCGGCGCCGCCAAGGCGCGGAGCGAGCACCAACTGGCCGGACCGGCATTGCTTGCGGCGGCGGATGCACAAGCCAAGGCGCGCACCGCCAAGGAGAACGCAGAAGCGGCACGCGACGAGCGTCAGCCCGACCTCGACAAACTGATCTGCCTGGCCGAGGAGAACCTGCGCCTGACGCAGACCGTCGCTAGCCTGGAAGAGCTTCGGAAACAGCTCTCCGATGACCACGCGTGCCCGCTGTGCGGCGCGGCCGACCACCCCTACGCCAGGGGCAACGTCCCTGAAGTCACGGAGGCGCAGAGGGCGCTGGACGGGGTACGGGCCCAGCTCGCGGCACTGGTGGCGACGGCGGAGGCAGCGCGGAAGGCGGCCGACGGGGCCGACAAGGTCCACCAGGCCCGGTACCAGAAGATGGTGTTACTGACCTCGGCGCTTGGCCAGGCCGACAGCGGACTGGCACTGGCGCAGGTGAAGGTCGCGGCGGCGCACAAGGCAGCGGATGCCGCCCGCGTCAACGCGGCCCGGGCACGGGAGGCGGCTGCCAAGGCTCAGAGCGAGGCGACCGCAGGGTGGCAGGCCATCGCTGCGAAGCTGGCTACGGTCGGACTGCCGAATCCGCAACCACAGACGCTGGCGCGCGAGCTAAAGGACCTCGAGAAACGCCGCGACGAGTTCGCCCGGCAGGAGCGACGGGCCGAGTCGGCCAAGGCGCGGGAGGAGGCCACCGTCAAGGCCGTCAACGAGGCAGAAATACGGCTGGGAGAGGTTCAGCGCGAACGGCTATCGAAGCAGCAGGATCTGGCGGCCAAGGAAACCGCCATTGCGAGTCTCAGGGGATCGCGCCAGGCGCGGTTCGGGGACCGCAATCCGGACGCCGAAGAGAAGCGCCTGCGCCAGGCCCGGCAGGACGCAGAGAGCGTCCGCGAACGACTGGAGGCCGAGAAGACCAGGCTGGGGAGCCAGGCGGAGGCGGCCTGCACCGAGGCCGCCGTGGCGGAGCAAGGGGCTCTGCTCGCAGCGGATAGCGCCCAGGCCGCGGCGGCGACGCTGGCAGCGAGACTGCAGACGGCGGGGTTCGCTGACGAGGCCGCCTGCCGGGTGGCGCGCTGGGATGACGCCGACGTCACGCGTGTCGTCGGCGTGCGCCAGCAACTTCGACAGGATGACCTGATCCTGAAGAGCCGGAAAGAGCAAACCGACCGCGACCTTGCGGCCGCAGCAGCGCAGGCGCTCACCGACCGCCCTCTCGACGAACTGACCGCAGCGCGGGACACCGGGAAGGCCAACTTGGAGGCCCTGATGCGCGCGCTTGGCGCCGACACGGAGTCCCTGCGGGCGGATGACGGGAAGCGGCTGGCGACGGCAACCTTGGTCGACGACATCGCGCGCCAACAGGCGGATCTGAACCGGTGGAACCGTCTGCACGACCTGGTCGGCTCAAGCGACGGCAGCAAGTTTCCGCGCTACGCCCACGGCATCACGTTGCGGCGCTTGTTGCAGGCGGCGAATCCCCATCTCGAACGCATGAGTGGCCGTTACCGGGCGGTGTGGAGCGCGGAGTCGGAGGCACTGCTGCCATCCGTGATCGACCGCGATCAGGGGGACGCTGAGCGGCCGGTGTCCAATCTCTCCGGCGGCGAGACCTTCATGGTGTCGCTCTCGCTGGCGCTGGGGCTGGCTGAGATGGCGAGCGGCAAACTCCACGTCGACTCGCTCTTCCTTGATGAGGGGTTCGGCACGTTGGACAGCGACACACTGGACACGGCGGTTGGCACCTTGGAGGGACTGCACCAGTCCCATGGCAAGATGATCGGCGTCATCTCCCACGTTGAACAGATGAAGAGCCGCATCCCCACCCGCATCGAGGTCCGTAAGCAGGGCAGCGGTCGCAGCGGGATCTTCGGACCGGGCTGCAGTAAGCTGTCCCCGGCCCCCGTCGCCGAGGCGGAACCGAGGCCCGCCAGGCGCACGCGCAAACGTGGCGCCGAGGGGGTCATCACCGCGGCCGCAGGTGACGAGAAACTGCCAGACACTGGCGGAGCGGACGGCAGCACTCCCTGAGCCAGCGGCGGAGCCGGCCACTGGACTCGCTTCGTGACCCGTTACCAACGTCACCGCAAGCAGACGGATCCGCACTGACGGAGTCATCATCGAAAGCGCGGCCGTCCGCCGCCAGCGGGCGCCCCGCCCGACGTCTCCTACTGGCACCCTCACATTCGACGCCTATGCTACTACCCCAGACCGGCCGTCAGACTCACGGTCTGGCGGCAGCGCCGACCTACGTGCCCGTCTGCAGCCAAGGGCACGCCCAGAACGCCAACGGCATTGGGGGGGGCGACGAGCATGGTGATCGACAGCCATCAGCACTTCTGGCGCTACACGCCGGCCGAGTACGACTGGATCTCCGCCGACCTGGCCGTGATCCGGCGCGATTTCCTGCCCGAGCACCTGGTGGCCGAGATGGCGGCGGCCGGTGTTGATGCTGCCATCAGCGTCCAGGCCCGCCAGAGCCTGGCGGAGACCGCCTGGCTGCTGGAGCTCGCGCGGCACTGCGACCGGCTCTGCGGCGTCGTGGGGTGGGTGCCGCTCTGCGACCCTGCGGTGGAGGCCCTGCTGGAGCGTCTGGCCGTCTCGCCCGCCCTGCGCGGCGTACGCCATGTCGTGCAGGGCGAGCCCGATGATGAATACATCCTGCGGCCGGATTTCAACCGCGGCATCGCGGCGCTGCGCCGCTTCGATCTGGCCTACGACATCCTCATCTTCGAGCGCCACCTGCCCGCGACGCTGCGTTTTGTGGACCGCCACCCGCAACAGCGCTTCGTCGTCGATCACATCGCCAAGCCCCGCGTGCGGGACGGCCTCCTCGAGCCGTGGGCGAGCCGCCTGCGCGAGCTGGCCCGGCGGCCGCACGTCTGGTGCAAGCTGAGCGGCGTTGTGACCGAGGCCGATCCGCGCGCCTGGACGGTCGCCCAATTGCGGCCGTACCTGCTGACGGCGCTGGAGGCTTTTGGCCCGGAGCGCGTGCTGTTTGGCTCGGACTGGCCCGTGTGCCTGGTGGGCTGTCCCTACGGACGTTGGCTTGACATCGTGCGCGCCGCGCTGGCCGACTTCACGCCGACCGAGCAGGCCGCGATCCTCGGCGGCAATGCGCGCCGTGCCTACGCTCTGCCGGCATCTTGCTGAACGTGGAGACTCCCCCCATGATGACCGCCTTCACCATCGTCGCGCCCGGTAAGACCGAGTTCCGCGAAGTGCCGGTGCCGGTCCCCGCGGCCGATGAGGTTCTCATCCGCGTCTGCCTGGTCGGGTACTGCGGTTCAGACCTGAACACCTTCCGCGGCCTGAACCCGATGGTGTCCTACCCGCGCATTCCGGGGCACGAGATCAGCGGCACCCTGGAGGCGGTGGGCGCGTCCGTACCGACCCCCTGGCGGCCCGGCATGGACGTGACCCTCTCGCCCTACACCCAGTGCGGCGAGTGCTCCGCCTGCCGCCAGCAGCGGCCCAACTGCTGCCGCCGTAACCAGACCCTCGGGGTGCAGCGTGACGGCGCCCTGACCGAGTTCATCGTGGCGCCGTGGAACAAGCTCTTCGCCTCGCCCGCGCTCGGACTGCGCGAACTGGCGCTGGTGGAGCCACTGACCGTCGGCGGGCATGCGGCGGCGCGGGGGCAGGTACAGGCCGGCGATACGGTCTGCGTCCTTGGCTGCGGCGCGATCGGGCTCGGCGCCGTGGCCGGGGCGGCGTTCCGCGGCGCGCGCGTGCTGGCGGTCGACATCGATGCCGCCAAACTGGCTCTGGCCAGCCAGGCCGGGGCGAGTCACACCCTGGACTCCAGCCGCTGTGACCTGCATGCCGAGTTGCAGGCGTTGACCCAGGGCGAGGGCCCGGACGTCGTCATTGAGGCGATCGGGCTGCCGGCGACCTTCACTGCCGCCGTCGACGAGGTGGCCTTTGCCGGCCGCGTGGTCTATATCGGCTACGCCAAGCACCCGGTCGAGTACCAGACCAAGCTCTTCGTGCAGAAAGAGCTCGACATCCGCGGTTCGCGCAACGCTCTGCCGGCGGACTTCACCGCGGTGATCCGCCTGCTTGAAGCCCGGCGCTTCCCGCTCGCCGAGGTCGTCACCCGCGTCTATCCCTTCCGCCAGGCGGGCCAGGCGCTCGCCGACTGGCACGCGGTGCCCGCCGCCTTCACCAAGATCCTCATCGAGATGTAGGCAAAGCCAGCGCTGCAGTGGCCGGCCACGCCGATATCATGGAAGCCCTGCACTCGCCGTGCGCCGCTTTGACACCCTTGCCCGTCTGGGCGATACGCAACGCCCGCTGGAGATGGCCGGGCAGACGGTCTTCCCGAACCAGTTCCTCGGGCTTGAGGTCAACCCGCGCGCCGCCGCCATCGCCGAACTGGTGCTGTGGATCGGCTGCCTGCAGTGGCATCACCGCACCCACGGCAACGTCCGCTCCCCTGAGCCCATCATCCGCAACTTCCGCAACATCGAGTGCCGTGACGCGGTGCTGACCTGGGATGCTACCGAGCCCGTTCTTGATGCCGCCGGCCAGCCGCTGACCCACTGGGACGGCCGTACCATGAAGCTCCACCCGACCACCGGCCAGGAGGTCCCCGACGAGACCGCCCGCGTGCCAGCGCGGTGCAGCGCTTCGGCCTCGTCACTACCAACAGCCTCAGCCAGGCCTTCAACCGCCGCGTGGTCGAAACGCACCTGACCGGGGAGGGTCCGGTTCGTAGTCCCGTCCTGCTGGCCAGCAGGATCAGCCGGTCCTTGGACCCGGAGACCAGACCGCCTCCTGTGAAACTCGACCTCAGTCGCGCGGGGGGCTCTGAGGTAGTGGCGGGTGCCCCCACCCGCCAGCCGCGTGAGGGCACGCGGCAGTACTCCCAAGCAGAGTTTCATCCTGACATGATCGGGCGGCACTGCG
>CAILUI010000109.1 GCA_903837355.1 uncultured Victivallales bacterium | reverse complement strand
GCGGGGGGCTCTGAGGTAGTGGCGGGTGCCCCCACCCGCCAGCCGCGTGAGGGCACGCGGCAGTACTCCCAAGCAGAGTTTCATCCTGACATGATCGGGCGGCACTGCGCCCGCTTGGTGCTGAAGGCGGAACTACGAACCTGATACCCCTGTCCCTCCTCTTCGCCATCCCAGACCACCCTCGGGTAGACTCGACCGACGGCGCCGCCGTGCGTATCGCCATGACCGTCGGCGGCCCCGGTAAGGGCCTCGTCGGCACTTTGGCCACCGTGACCCGCGAGGAGTCCGGCTCTGGCGAGGGCTACGACGTAACCCTGAGTGAGGCCCGCGGTCTCATCCATGCGGACCTGACCGTGGAGGGCAGATGTCAGTGCTGCTAGAGCACTCAGCGGCAACGAGGAGATGAGCAACCCTGGTGTGAAGCTGCACGGTGCCGGCTTCATCGTGACACCGGACGCGGCGGCGCAACTTGGGCTCGGTCGTATTCCCGGACTGGAACGGCACGTGCGGTCCTACCGCAACGGCCGAGACCTGACCGACAGTCCCCGCGGCGCCTTGGTCATCGATCTGTACGGTCTGAGTGCCGAGGAGGTGCGCGAACGTTTCCCAGAGACGTACCAGAGGGTCGTCGAGCGGGTGAAGCCAGAGCGCGACCAGAACAAACGCGAGGCCCGCAAACGGAACTGGTGGTTGTTCGGCGAAACCAACCCGAAGCTGCGTCAGATGCTCGCCGGCCTGCCCCCGCTACATCGCCACGCCTGAGACCGCGAGGCACCGCTTCTTCGTCTTCCTTGCCGCCGCCATCCTGCCGGACAACATGCTGGTCAACATTGCCTCAGACGACGCCTGGATTCTCGGCGTCCTCTCCAGTCGCGCGCATGTCACCTGGGCGCTGGCTGCGGGTGGCACACTTGAGGACCGGCCGCGCTACAACAAGACGCGCTGCTTCGAACCCTTCCCCTTCCCCGCGGCGACCGCGGCGCAGCAGGCGCGCATCCGCGCCCTGGGCGAGCAGCTCGACGCGCACCGCAAGGCGCGCCAGGCGCTGCACCCCGAGCTGACTCTGACCGGCATGTACAACGTCCTGGAAAAGCTGCGGGCGCTGGATCGGCAGGCCTGCACACGGACGGAAAGCGGTGTCGAGCCACCGGCAGTCCAAAGCTTGGCCTCGCGGCCAGCGCAGTCTGGCACCGAGCCCCAGCGCCAGCGGGACTCTTTGGACTGCCTGCGGCTTGACGCAGCTATTCCCACGCAGCGGAGCGCCCAGCACTCCCTGCCGGACGGCGCCCTCGCCCTCACCCCTAAAGAGCGCCAAATCCACGAGCTGGGCCTGGTGACCGTCCTGCGGGAACTGCACGACGAACTGGACCGGGCCGTGCCCACCAGGGACGCACTGAGCGCTTCGGCGAGTGGCTGACCGACACGCTGGCCGCGCCTGCTGGCCAGCTACAGCCTGAACTGAGGGCCGGGGGAGGGCGCCCAATGCCCTTCACTCGGAGACGTCGCGCTACGGATCCTGAAACGCCCCGGGGCCGTGTCTGGCGGTCTTGGCAAGTGGGTGCCGGCACGTTATCCTAGGGCCAGCGGGCGCCGGTGCTGAGTGGTGATCCTGGCAAACTGAGTTGCGCACAGCCCGGACGGGCAGTACGGACGGCGATGATCGAGGCAGCCCCACAGGCCGTGATTGCGGACTTCAGCAGCGTGCCGCTCCTGGAGATGCGCGGCATCCGCAAAGCGTTCGCCGGCACGGTGGCGCTGGCGGGCGTCGATCTCGATCTGGCGGCGGGGGAGGTTCATGTTCTGGCCGGGGAGAATGGCGCCGGCAAGAGTACCCTCATCAAGATTCTGGCCGGTGTCTACCCCGCCGACGCCGGCGAGGTCCGGGTGGCGGGGCAGGTCGTCCGGCTGCGCCGTCCGCACGATGCCGCCCGGCATGGCATCGCGGCCATTCACCAGGAGATGTCCCTGGTTGGCGCGATGAGCGTCGCGGACAACATCTTCCTGGGTCGCGAACTCACCACCGCCGGCTGGACCCGGCCGCGGCAGCAGCAGCAGCAGGCCGCGGCGCTGCTCCGCCAACTCGGGCTGGAGATGGCCCCCGAGCAGCCGGTCGAGAGCTATCCGATCGCGGTGCAACAGCAGGTCGAGATCGCCAAGGCCCTGAGCCTCGCCGCTCGCATCCTGATCATGGACGAGCCGACCAGCGCCCTGAGCGAACCGGAGGTCGAGCGGCTGTTGGCGCTGATCGCCACGCTGAAGGCCCGCGGTTGCGGTATCCTCTATATCTCCCACAAGATGGAGGAGATCTACCGCGTAGCGGACCGTATCACGGTGCTGCGCGACGGGGTGCGGGTCGGTACTGCCGCTCGCGCCGACCTGCCATCGTCCGAGCTCATCCGCTGGATGGTTGGCCGCGAGCTCAGCCAGCAGTTTCCCCGCCGTGCCGCCCCGCCGGGCCGCGAGCGGCTGAGCGTCCACGAGTTCACCGTGCCGCACCGCCACCGCGGCCTGCCGCCGCTGGTCGACCGGGTTTCCTTCGCCGTCCAGGCGGGTGAGATCGTCGGCCTGGCGGGTCTGCAGGGCTCGGGTGCCAGTGAACTCCTGCAGGGCCTGTTCGGCGCCGTCAAGACCCTGCCCACCGGCGAGGTGCGGGTGGATGGCCAGGCGCTGCGTTGCCGGTCGCCGCGCCAGGCGCTGCAGCAGGGGCTGGCCCTGTTGACGGCGGACCGCAAGAGTGGCGGCCTGGTACCCGGCCTCAGTCTGCTGCAGAACCTCACCCTGGCCGCGCTGCCACGCTTCTCGCCCTGGGGCTGGCTGCGCCCGCGACGGGAGCGCGCCGCGGCGCAACAGCAGAGCGCGGCCCTGCGCGTCAAAACCGCGGCGCTGGACCAGGATATCGTCGAACTCTCGGGCGGCAACCAGCAGAAGGTCCTGCTGGCGCGCTGGCAACTCTGCGAGCCCCGCATCTTCCTGCTCGACGAACCGACGCGCGGCATCGACGTCGGCGCCAAACGCGATGTCTATGAGCTGATGAACCGCTGGACCGCCGCCGGCTGCGCGGTGTTGCTGATCACTTCGGAGATGCCCGAGCTGCTGGCCCTGGCCGACCGCATCCTGGTCCTGCACCGCGGTCGTCTGACCGCCGCCTTTTCACGTGCGGCGGCGACCCCGGACCGTATCCTGCGCGCGGCGATGGGCGAAACGGAGAGCATTCCATGAGGCACGGAGTAGTGGACGCCGGATGTCCGGCCTCTTGTCCGGCCCGCCCCTGGAAGCCGGGTTCCCCGCAACCTGGCCGCGGGATACGGAGGTCCCGCGTTCCAGGCCGCCGAGCCAGAGGCAAGGGTGGAAGGTGATCAGAATGAGGCATCTGCTAACGTTCCTGCGTTCGGCCTTTGCGCGCGCCCTGATCTCGCTGGGGTTGGTGATGCTGCTGGGGGCCATCTGCAATGCCGACGGGGCCTTCCTGCAGTGGGAGACGCATCGCGACATGCTGCGGCAGATCTCGGTCTACGGCATCCTGGCCTGTGGCATGACCCTGGTGATCATCACCGCCGGCATCGATCTCTCCGTGGGCAGCATCCTGGGCTTGGTCGCTGTCCTGTTCTCGCTGGTGACCCTGCGCTGGGGCTGGCCGCCGGCGCTGGGCATCGCCGCCTGCCTGCTGGCGGGGGCCGCCTGCGGTGCCGTCTCGGGCGGGGCCATCGCCGGCTTTGGCGTACAGCCTTTCATCGCGACGCTGGCGATGATGGTCTTCGCCCGCGGCCTGGCCAAGTTCGCCTCGGGCGGGCAGAAGGTCTCGACCGCGGTGCAGCAGGCTGACGGCACCTACCAGTACGTCGAGGTCCCCGCGATCTTCAATGACATCAGTGCCAAGGTGCTGCATGACAATGTCGCCGTCGTGACCCTGATCCTGCTGGCGTGCCTGCTGCTCTGCGGGGTCCTGCTGGGGCGCCTGCGCTGGGGCCGCTACCTCTATGCCATCGGCGGCAACGAGGAGGCGGCCCGGCTCTCGGGCCTCCCGGTGGCCGCCATGAAGGTGCTGGCGTACAGCCTGAGCGGGCTCTTCTGCGCCGTCGCCGGCATCTGCCAGGCCGCCCAGGAGTTGCAGGGCGATCCCGAGGCCGGGAGTACCTACGAACTCAACGCCATCGCCATCGTGGTCATCGGTGGCACCAGTCTGCGCGGTGGCCGCGGCGGCATCCTGCTGACCCTGCTCGGGATCCTGACTATCGGCTATCTGGAGAAAATCCTCAGTATCAACGCCGTCGGCGAAGCCAGTCGGCTGATGCTGACTGGTGCGATCATCGTGGGCGCGGTATTGTTCCAACGTGGACGGAAGTGATTCCTCAAGCGAAAGGCAGACCATGAAGACGGGAACCAAGGCGCTGACCTGGGCGGCGGGATGCGCCCTCACTCTGCTGTCCGCGAACCTCGGCCGGGCTGCGGACGCCGCTGCGGCGAAGTGGACCGTCGGCATGAGCCAGTGCAATCTCGGCGAGCCTTGGCGCGTGCAGATGAACGCCGATGTCAAGCGCGAAGCCGACAAGCACGCGGAGCTGAAGGTCGTCTACAAGGACGCGCAGAACGACAGCCTGCGCCAGGCTAGCCACGTTGAGGAGTTCGTGCGCGCCGGCGTCAATCTGATCATCATCTCGCCGAAGGAAGCCGCTCCCCTCACGCCGCCGGTCGCCGCCGCCTTCAAGAAGGGTATTCCGGTGATCGTGCTGGACCGCCGCGTGCTCGGTCAGGACTACACCTGTTTCATCGGCGCCGACAACAAGAAGATCGGCCGCGCCGCCGGCCGCTACATCGTCACCCTCCTGGGCGGCAAGGGCAATCTCGTCGAACTCAAGGGCCTGATGACCTCGACGCCGGGTCAGGACCGGCACAGTGGCTTCGTGGAAGGCATCAAGGGCTCCGGCCTGCAGGTCCTTTTCGAGGCCGATATGAAGTGGCTCGAGCCCAACGCCCGTACCGAGATGGAGTCGGCCCTGGCCCGCTTCAAGCAGATCGACCTGGTGTACGCCCACAACGACCCCGGGGCGCACGGCGCCTACCTGGCCGCCAAGGCCGCCGGCCGCGAGCAGCAGATCAAGTTCGTTGGCATCGATGCCCTGCCGCATGAGGGTCAGGTCTACGCCAAGCAAGGCCTCCTGGCCGCCTCCTTCGAGTATCCCACCGGCGGTCGCGAGGCCATCGAGAACGCGCTCGAGATCCTGGCCGGCAAGCCGGTGCAGAAGGAGATCACCCTGCGTTCCCGTGTGTTCACTGCCGCCAATGTCGACAAGGGCGGCGAGTGGCTGGAAGACTGAGGAGAGACACGTCATGGACGACCTCTTGCCCGCCGCGCCGGAAGCCCTGTCGCGGCGCCATTTTCTGCGTGTGGCGGCCGGGGCCGCGGGGATGACGGCTGCCCTGGCCGGCGCCGCGACGCCGGCCGAGCTCATGCCGCCGGTCTGGCAGCCGACCTCCGACCGCAAGCTGCGCATCGGCGTGGTCGGCGGCGGCTTCGGGCTGAGCTTCCACTGGCACGAGCACCCGAATTGCGTCGTCGAGGCCGTCAGCGACCTCATGCCCGACCGCTGCCAGGCCCTGCAGCAGCGCTACGGCTGCACCAAGGCCTACCCCTCCCTGGAGGAACTGGTCAAAGATCCACGGGTCGAGGCGGTCGCCATCTTCACCGGCGCTCCGGACCACGCCCGGCACATGCTGCTGTGCATGGACCACGGCAAGCACGTGATCAGCGCGGTGCCGGCCTGTCTGACGCTCGAGGACGCCGCCGCCATGAAGGCGAAGAAGGAACAGACCGGCCTTACCTACATGATGGCCGAGACCTCCTACTACCGCCCCCACACCATCCTGGCCCGGCGGCTGTTCCGCGACGGCGCCTTCGGCGAGATGGTCTATTGCGAGGCCGAGTACTACCACCCCTGGCCGCCGGGGTCCGCCGAACGGCACAACCTGGCCTTCCGCAATGGCGAGCGCACCTGGCGTCACGGTCTGCCGCCCATGCTTTACCCGACCCACAGTACCGCCTTCCTGGTCGGGGTCACCGGCGAGCGCCTGACGCGGGTCTCCTGCGTCGGACACCGGCCGGCGGGCGACGACATGTACGGCCCCGAGGCGAACGCCTACAAGAACCCCTTTGATGCGGGCATGGGCATGTTCCTGACCGATGGCGGGCATCCTTTCCGCTGCAATGTCTCCTGGAACATCAACGCCCACGGGGAGCGGGCCCAGTGGTTCGGCACCAAGGGTGCCCTCTACAGCGATGGCTCGGGGGGACAGCCCACCAGCGTTCAAGTGCTGGGACGGAACGGCGCCGGCCTGCCTGACTTCATGGGCGCGTTGCCACCGGCCATGCGGCAGGACTCCGGCCACGGCGGCTCGCATCCCTTCCTGACCCACGAGTTCGTCATGGCCCTGATCCAGGAACGGGCTCCCGCCGTCGACCTCTACGAAGCGCTGGCTTACACCGTGCCCGGTATTGTGGCCCACCAATCCTCTTTCAAGGATGGGGAACAACTGCCGATCCCCAGCTTCGACCGGGTCTGATGGAGAGCTCCCGATGATGTTGCGCTGTCTACTACCCAGTGCTCTGCTGGGCCTGGCCGCCTGGGCTGCCGAGCCGTCGCCGCCGCAGTACGCGGCAGGCGCCTGGCGGCAAGCTGGCCCGCCGGCCGTGCTCTGCCAAACCGACCCCGAGAGCAAGGACGCGGCTGCCTGGGTAACCACCGGCGGCGACGGTCCGTGCTGGCGGGCGGTCGTTGAACCCGGTCCCTATCCCGGTGCCGCCGGCATCCGCTGGGGCGCCGACGACCAAGGGCAGGGCGGCTTCAGCCTGGCCCTGGTCGGCACCGAGGTCGGCGACCTGGTCCTGACCGGCCCGGACGGGCAGCCCCTCTGGCGGGATCAGGGTGTGGGCTGGCTGGCGTACACCCCGGTCTGGCTCGAGGGCATCCTCGAGGCCCGCGGGGTTCGCGCGCAGATGCTTGCCGCCGATGGCCAGACCGTCCTTGCCCAGAGCCCGTGGCTGCCGGCGCTGCTCCCGCCGAACACCGGCCGGATGGGGCTCTGCAGCGCCGGCAACACGGCCCGTTTCTGTTCGCTGGGGCGCGCCGAGAAACCGCTGGCCGAGTACAGCGCCGACAACCCCTCGGTCCTGCGCATCCCGCAGGCCGGCGACGAGCGCTGGCTGGTCATCGGCGGCGGCGCCTGGCGCTGGCAGAACCGCGAGCGGCAGGTGCTGCTGCAGACGCGGTCGGTCGAGCGCACCACGGCCTTCCTGACCGCCGCCCTGCCCGCCGAGGGCACGTGGCGCTGCCGTATCCGCCTCGAGCGTGATTCCTGCGGCGGTGGCATGCTGGTGCACGCCGACAAGGCGCTGCAGACCGGCTTCCTTGCCTGGCTGGGGGGAACCTTTGGAGACGGTGGTCTGATGGTCTACCGTTACCCGATGTCCTGCCTCTGGTCCAGCCCGCAGGGCATCTGGAAGTGGGACACGGAGTACGTCCTTGAAATGATGCTGCGCAATGCCACCGTCCAGGCTCGCCTGCTGGCCGCGGACGGCACCACGGTGCTGGCCGAGTCGCCCCTCCTGCCGACCAGCGCCGAGGAGGCCCAGTGGACCGGCATGACCGGCTTCCAGACCTGGCATGGCACCGGCCAGTTCAGCGCCTTCATGGGGGACGTGGCGCCGGCGGTGCCGGCGGCGGCGGCCGAGGCCGCGGTGGTCGACCTCGGACAGGGCTGGCGCGCCCTGAACGGCCAATGGGACTGGCAGGACGACGCGCACCAGGGTCTGCGCTGCCGCGAGGGTGCCGGCGTGGCCACCGCGGTCGGTGCCACCATCACGGGAGGGCGCGGTACGTTCCGGGGCCGGGCGAAGGCGCTGGGGGCAACGGCGGTGGCGCTGCTTTTCCAGGTCAGTCCGGACGGCCGCGAGGGGTTCGAGTGTCGGCTGGGGCCTGAGGGCCTGGCCCTGCGGACGTCGACGGGCCAGGTGCTCTGGGAAGGCAACACGGTCCGCTGTGCTGCCGGTACCGCGGTCACCTTGGAAGGGGTGGTCACGACCGACCGGGTCCGCATCCGCGTCCTCGACGCTGAGGGCAAGCTCCTGGCCGAGTCGCTCGAACGCTACGTCAGCGACACCAACAACGCTCGCCTCGGTGGCCTCGGCTTCCGTTGTGAGGGTGGCCCGGCCGAGTTCAGCGCCTGGAGTTGGACGGCGGAGTAGATGGGGAGGAAGGGTGAGCGCGAACCGCTGCCGAGTGTTGCTCGTCCCGTTGCTGTGCCTCCTGGGTGTGGCCAGTACCCGGGGCCAGGAGCGGGTGCCGCTGCCGATCAGCCTGCCCAAGCCTGCCTTTAGTGGCACTCCCGCCTTCCTCGTTTCGGCCAACCTCGAGAAAACCACAGGGAAGCTGCGGGGCCCCTTTCTCGTGCCGGCCGGGACGGTCAACCTGGCCGCCGCCCGGCCGGTGACCGGCAGCCAGCCCAAGCCCGTCCTCGGCAGCTACGCCGACGTCACCGACGGCAACAAAGAGGCGGCTGGCGACAGCTTTGTTGAGCTCGGTCCCGGCGTGCAGTGGGTGCAGATCGACCTGGGCGCGCCCTGCCGCATCGACGCCATCCTCGTCTGGCACTACCACGGCGAAGCCCGCGTCTACCGCGACGTCGTGATTCAACTGGCCGACGATGCCGACCTGGTATCCGGCCTGCGGACGGTGTTCAACAACGACCACGACAACTCGGCGGGCCTGGGTGTCGGCAACGACCGGGAGTACATCGAGACCTACGAGGGTCGCCTCATTCCTGTCGCCGCCCAGCCGGCCCGCTACGTCCGGCTCAGTTCCCAGGGCAACACCCGCGACGACATGAACGACGTCACCGAGGTGGAGGTCTACGGGACACGCCTGCCGTAGGCTGCGCCCGACCGCGGGCGCTTCGCGTCGCGCTCGCTGAGGGTGATCGTCTGGCCTGGCTTGACCGTGACGGTGCGGGTCTTCCCCGAGGGGAAAAACACCTCGACCTTGACCTTCCGAGTGAAGTTGCCGAGGCCGAAGTGCAGCACCAGCGGGTCCTGGTTGCCGCTGTTGCCGCCGCAGACTTCCCGGATCTGTACCCGGTCGGCCGCCGTGACCCGTACCCGCGCCCCGATGGCGGCGCCGTTGGAGCCGTCGCCGCCGCGGACGTTGACCTTCAGCCAGGCGTGCCCATGGCCGGGGTTGCGGTAGAGGCGGTTGGCGGCGAAGACATCCAAATCGCCGTCGTTGTCGTAGTCCACCCAGCTCACCTGGTAGCTGTTGGCGGTGCGCAGGCGAGTGGCGTCACCGACCGGTGTGAAGGCGCCATTCCCCTGGTTGGCGAACAGCTCCCCGCGGTCCGCCGGGTAGACGGCGGTGATGTAGAGGTCCAGATCGCCATCGTTGTCGTAGTCGCCCAAGGCCGCTTTGGCGTAGGACTCCTGCCAGTAGACGCCGGCCTGATTGGCCTCGTTGAGGTTGGTGAAACGGTAGTCCGGGGCACCTGAGTTGATCTGGATCTGGGTCCGATTCTGCCATTCGGGAGGATGGGCGAAGTTGACCACGACCAGATCCAGGTTGCCGTCGTTGTTGAGGTCGCCCCAGCACGAGCCGATGGTGTGGCCCGTGTACTCATACTCCGGGTAGGAGGCCGAGGCGGGTTCCTTGCCTGCCGTCGCCACGCCGTACACCCCACGGGCCTTGGCCTGGTCCTCGAATCTGGCGGTGCCATCGTTGACCCAGAGCTGGTTCGGCATCAGGCGGTAGTTGGAGACGTACAGGTCCTGGTCACCATCGTTGTCGAAATCCGCCCAGTTGGCGCCGCGGGCGGCCCAGGCCGTCTTCCCGGTCAGACTGACGGGCTCGGCGAAGGTGCCGTTGCCCGTGGCCAGGTAGAAGAGGCTGGGGTAGATCGGGCCGCCGAAGCTGCTTTCGTAGGTCGTGATGTAGAGATCCACGAAGCCGTCGTTGTTGGCGTCGGCGCAGGCCGCTCGCGGCCGCGTGGGCTGGGGGTTGGGCGGGATTGGCGTCAGTGTGAAGTGCTCGCCATCGACGTTCTGGTACAGCCCGCCGTTGCCGGCCACGCTGAGGTAGTCCAACCGGCCATCGTTGTCGAAGTCGGCCCAGACCCCCTCGCCCTGGGGGCCTGCGGGCACGGGCGCGAAGGTCCCGTCGCCCTGGTTGCGGTAGAGGCCCTTGCCCGTCATCACGTCCACGAAACCGTCGTTGTTGTAGTCACCCCAGGCGCAGGTCTCGCCAGCGGCGCCCTCCAGTCCGGCGGCGACGGTCACGTCAGCGAACTCCGCGCTGACGGGCGCCGCCGACACCGCGGCCGGGGCCAGCCGCCGACAGCCCGCCCCGCCCAGCGCCAGCAGCAGCACTGCCCCAACCTGCCACGGCCAGCGTCGCTGGGAACCGCACCCAAAGCCATTTGCCAACAGCATCACCCGATCCTCCTGCCTCGCTGCCCACTTGCGCCGCGCCTGCCGGGGCCTCTCGTTCAGCCAGTGTCCGGCCCGTGATAAGGTAGTGCCGCATGCGGGTTGCATCTGCGCGCGCGCGGCCTATCCTGTGCCGCGAGGCGGCGCCGTCGTCTCGGTCGGTCCGCAGGCGGGTCACCCAGGAGTCCCGGCCGCCCATGAAAACAATCCTACGCTCAGCGCTTGCCGTGCTGTTCGTGCTCGGCTCCGCCTGCGCTTCCTCTGCCGCCGCCGCCGCTGAGCCGACCAATCTGCTGCCGAATCCGGGGTTCGAGGCCGGGTTGGCCGGGTGGGAGCCGGCAGGCGATCCCCTCTGTGCGTTGGATACCGCCGTCGTCCACAGCGGCGCCCAGTCTCTGCGCCTGGCGCCCCGGCCGGAGGCGGCGGGAGCTGACCTGCTAAAGGTGTGTGCTACAGTTCCTGCCACGCCTGGCGAAACCTACCGGGCGCGGTTCTGGGTCCGCGCTGGGCCGTTGGCGGATGGCTCTGAGCCCTACGGCGCGCTTGAGTTCATGGCCGGGGAGCAACGTCTGGGCCTGGCCCATACCGACTTCGGCGTCAACCGCTACGAGCCGAACGCCTGGCACCAGCTCCAGGTCTTGGGCGTCGTGCCCCCAGGGGCCAGCGCCGTGCGCCTGGCCATGATCCTGCACCCCCGCGCCGTGGTCTGGTTCGACGCCGCCGAGCTCATCCGACTTCGCCCCGCGCCCGCGCCGGAGAGCGTGGCGGTTCGGCTTGCCCTGAGCCCCGTCGAGACCCTCACTGCTGACTGGCGCGGTTTCGGCTGCCAGGGGGAGATCCTGCTGCACCTGCAACGCTCGCTCCAGCAAGGCTACTCCGCGGCGGACCAGCGGCTGATCGAGGACCGGATACGGGCCATGCGGCCGCAGTTCATCCGCCTGACGGTCAGGCTCTCCGACTGGCAGCCGGAACTCGAGCGCACAACGCCAGACAACGACACGATCAGCGACCTCAAGGCGACCATCGCGCTCTACAAGGAAGTCGGTGCCGACGTCCAGCTCACGGAGTGGGGGCATGCCCTCCCTGACTGGTGTCGGCCTACTGGGCGCCTTCCCCACCCTGAAATGTACCCGGCCTTCGCCGCCAGTTGGGCCGCGCTCCTGCGCCATCTGCGCCGCGACTGCGGCCTGACCAACGTCCGCTATGTGACCTTGCACAACGAGCCCAATGGCCTGCCGTGGGCGGACTACCGGGCTCTCTGCCGCGCGCTGGCGGCCGCGCTCACCAGCGCCGGCATCCGCCCGGAGGTTCAGATCATCGGCCCGGATGAGTCCGGCGAGAACCTCCTGCTGCCGTTGGCGATCCGCGACCTGGACGACGTCCTCGACGCCTACGATGCACATGGCTACACCGCCAACACCGGCGCCGAGTTCGCCCTCTGGGTCGAAGCCCATACTGGCCTCCTCGAGAGTCGCCCGGCTGCGGGCGCAGCGGCGGCGGCCCAGCCCGGCCGGCCGGCGGCGCTGCTCAAGCCTTTCCTGATCACGGAGTTCGGCATGGCTGACGGCATGGATACCTGGCAGACGCCCCACAACGACGAGGTCCGCTACGGACTGTTTCTCGCCGACGCCGCGCTCGTCGCCTGTAACCTGGGCGTCTCAGGCATGGCCATGTACTGCATCAGCGATTACGATTGCGGCACGAAGATGAAGTGGGGCCTGTGGAAGGGGCGCGACGAGCAATGGGAGCCGCGCCCCGGCTTCTACGCCTGGTCCCTCATCACCCGCAACACCGCCCTGGGCAGCACGGTGCACCCGCTGCGCAGCGACGCCGGTTCCGTCCCCGCCGTCGCCTTTCGCGCCCCTGGGGCTGGCGGCTGGACCCTGCTGGCCGTCAACCGCCTGGCCAGTCCCCGGCCGCTGACCCTGGTCGGCCTCCCGCCCGGCTCCACCTGGGCGCCCTTCGTCTACAGTGCTACCACCGTGCCCACTCCCGACCGCGGCCCGATCGCGGCTGGACAGACGCTGGCAGCGGACGCGCAGGGCGTGCTGACGACCGTGCTTGCCGCCGACGCATTTGCCGTCTGGTGCGAGCTCGACCGCACGCGGCCGTGAGACCGGTGGGGAGGGCCGCCGCTACCAGGCGCTGGCGTCACCCCAGGGCGCCGGCGGCCGTGTGGATCCCTACGGCTTGCGCGCCCGGCTGAGCATCGTGATCCAGCGCCGGCCGTTCTTCTCGCTGTACTCGAAGCTGACGGCGTCGCCGGACTTGAGGTCAGACGGCGAGGCGAGTCCACGGAACTCGGCCTTGCGGATGATGGAGTAGTCCGCGCTGCGCGCTTCCCCCGCGGCACTGAGTTCCCGAATCGTGATCTTGCCGGCGGCGACCGCGACGATGCGGCCGCTGCCGGTGGTCGGGCCGGGCGCGGCGACCACTGGCGTCGGCGCGGTGGGGACCGCTGGTGCCGCGACGGCCACTGGTGCTGGCAGTGCCGGCGCGGGCGCCGGAGTCGGTATGGGCGCGGTTGCCAGAGGCGCCTCCAGGGTGGGCGCGGCCGGTGCGTTCTCGACGACCTTCTCCTCCCGAACCAGAGTCGTGACCCGGCGCCGACCGCCTCGCTCCAGGTAGTCGACCAAGATATCATCGCCCGCTTCCAGATCACTCAGGCGAACCCCGTTGTCGTACGCGGTTTCGGGCGTGACCGTGTAGGCCACAATGGCGCTGGCATTCCTCTCGAAATCGTACTCGAGCACCCGGATCTCGCGGCCGGTCAGCGACAGGACTTTGCCGAAGGCGAAGCAGCCCTCGGTCGTCGCCGCCAGAGCGTCGGCGGCAGCGTCGCTGGTCATACTTGCCTGGATATTGGCCCGCCGCCGGGTCCAGCCGCGCCAGTCCCGTAGGTCTGCGTCCAGACGGGCTGTCAGGCTGCGAACCAGGTCATCGATCTCGCCCGCTTTCCGGGGGTCGGTATTGCGCTCCGCCAGCCAGGCCAGCGCCGGCAGCGCGTCGTAGCCCAGGCGGGCCAGGTAGGCGAGATCGAGGGGACGGGCCTCCACGACACCACTCTCGGCGCAATGCCGTACGTTAAAGGCCGCCACCCACCGATCGGCACCCGTCCAGGCGCAAACGTAGAGCACGGTCACCAACGTCGCCGCGTTGCGGTCGATTAGCCACTGATTCGAGCGCGAGGTCAGAACGCGCACCATGATCCAGATCAGGCCGCATGCCACCAGCACCATCCAGACGCCGGCAGCCAGACGCAGCCGGGTCAGGGAGTAGGCGTTTACGTAGAGCCACAGACGCCAGGCCGCCGACACCATGAGGAAGACGTTCTGCAGCAGCCATACATAGACGAGCCGGTGCGCCGTGCGCGTCGTGCCCGCCGCGGCCCCCGCCCGGAAGGCCAGTAGTACAAACAGCGCTGCCAGCAGGGCCGTGGCCACCAGCGGGTACGCCCCGCGACGCGCGTACTCGGCATAGGTCAGGCCCTGCGGCAGGGCCGCGCCACCCCACAGGTACCAGAGGTCCATCCCGGTCTGGACGGCAAACAGGAGGTTGAACACCAGCAGGGCCCGCCGGACGACGGCGGGTGTCAGGAAACCGGCCCAGTCTCCCGCCTTGCCGTCCCCGACCCGCACGACCCCTGTCTCGTGGACCCCCGTGCGGTACTGCAGTAGCGCCCACAGCCCGCATCCCGTGCCGAGCCAGAAGAGGCACCGAGCCGGTGAAGGCAGGCAGCGGCACGCCGAGGTCAGCGCTTCCCAGGCTGCAGACAGCCCGTTGGCGATGACGGGGTTCGCCAGGCCAAAGAGCGCGACGAAAACCGCCCCCAGGACGAGCGGTACCAGCCACGCCCGCAGGAGCCCCTTGTGCGCATCGCCGCTGCCGACGATGCGTGCCCGCAGGAGCCCGATCCCGGCAACGAGGGCGGCAACGGACGCTGCCATCCCCCCGCACAGGAAGTGTCCCCAGCGCCGAACCCAGATCAGGAAGTGGCGCTGCCAGCCTTCCCGCAGCGTGAGTGCCAGCGACACCAGGAACAGCGCTCCCAGGGCCAGGGTGAGCCGGTTCGGCTCGACTGCGCAGCGGACGCAGAGGCTGAGAGCACCGGCGCCGACCCACCAGGCCGGCCAACCGCCCGCGGGTCGAGCGCCGGCAAGGACGAGGGCTAGGATCAGCAGCCCGCCGTACGCCCCCAGCGCCCAGCCCAGGGGCCGCCCGTAAAACAGCCAGTCCGCCAGGACCACGAGCAGCACCACGCCCAGTCCGCGCCAGCCGGTGGCCGGGGTTTGGTGAGGGCACGCGGCCGCGGCCGTCGCCTGGACCGGCTCGAGGTGTTCGGTTTCCGCGTCCACGGTTCCCATGTCCGTACTCTACACCGTCCGTTTCCCACCGACATCCGCCGGTGCCCCATCACCGCCGGTCCTCGCCACCCCCATGGTCCCCCAGCCAGAAGGGGTTCGCGCCGCGTTCGGCCAGCAGCGCCCAGGCGGTGGCGCCGACGTGTGGCCGGCGGTAGTAGAGCCAGGGCTGACCGTCGGGAAGGAAGAAGCCGGTGGTCACGCTACCCTGATCGGTAGCCATCAAGCCGCCTCGGGGTCCCCAACGGACCGGTACGGCAGTCGCTTACCCCTGGGCTTGATGGCTAGCGCGAGACCATAGCTCCCGCCCCGGCGGCGGCAAGGCGGCGACACCCGAGGCGCAGCGGCAGACGTCGCCGGGAGAAGCCGCCCACACGTTCTGCGGTGCGGCCTACATACGCCGCGGACGTCGCCCGCCGCGAACCGTCCACAGAGCCTGCCTTCCCCGCGCCGCGGCTGTTCAGCCTCGAGGCGGGTAACGTCCGCTTTCGGTTCCGCCAGCCATCGCCTCTTCGAGCGGATCGATGGGCTCGAGGACGCCGACTTGGAGGGCGAAGCGCCTGCTGAGTTGCTCGAGGACGCCGACTTGGAGGGCGAAGCGCCTGCTGAGCTGCCGCGCCCCCTGACGGCCGAGGTGACCCCGTGACTCTCGATTCGGCATCGTCTACTGGCGGCCGGATCGCTGCCGTAGTCCTGCTGGCCAGCAGGGCGCCAGACCGGTGGCGTGCCGGTTCGGCGAAGCCGCCCCTGTACTTGGCCTCCAACCTCCTGCGACGGTGTCGACATCTCACGGATTGCTCTCGGCAACGACAGTGTCTTCTCAGGACTGACGGTGGGGTAATGCCTTAACCGCTGCCCGGAGCGGTCCACACCCCTGATGCCGCGCTGCCGCTGCGGTTCGCGCAGCATGTCACACAGCCGGTCGAGGTCGAATCCCGCCCGCCGCGCCAACTCTTCTCCGGCCGCACGGACCTCAGCGATGATCGGGTCGGTGCTCAAGGCCCCCACGGTGAAGACCTTGCCGCGGTCCGGCGACGCCGGGGCCGGGCCGCGCAGTTCGCGCTGCTCGTCGCGGGCCTGCAGGAGTGCTTCGCTGGAGACGTAGGCGCCGTCCACGTAGAGCGTGGCCGGCGGTTCCAGTCCCAGGCGCTGCTGCTCCGCGAACGCCTTTGCCATGCCGGCCTTGTCGCTGGCGGGGGCGTCCTGCGTGACGACGGCGGTCAGGAAGCTGGCGGTCGGCTCTCCGCTCTCCCGCGGCTCATCCTGGACGGTTTCGGCCACCTGCACCTTGTAGCCTACCCAGGCCTTGTCCTGGGTGGTGGACTTCGAACTCCACTGAGCCTCGGGCTCGTGCGGGTTGTGGACGGCGCCGGTGGGCTGGGCGCGGGTCGACCTTGCCTTCCACATAGCGCTCCCGGTACACCGACCAGGCCTCCGGCAGCAGCCCGTCGGCCTCCACGTCCTCAAGCAACAGCCGGATGGCCTCGCGGGCACACTCCAGGCGGGTCATCGCGTGCAACACCCCCCATACGTGGGTGGAATCGAGCCGCTGCCGCGAGCGTCTGGGCACCCAGCCGTGCTCGACCAGGTGATCGAGCACCGCCTCGAACGCCAGGCTCTCCTCGCCGCTGCACAGCAGGCGGTCGCGGAAGGTCACCAGCAGCGATGGGGCGAACGTCGGCTCGCCGGCGCCTAGATGCAGGGCCAGGCGCCAGCGCACGTCGTACTGGACCGACTCGGCCGCCTGCCGGTCCGCTGCCCGCAGCACGAACGGCAGGATCAGCACTCCGCGGAAGCGCACGGGGGCCCACGCCGGCCGGCCGTTGTCCGGGCAGTACAGCAACGTCAGGCGCCCACGGTAGGTCTCCAGCAGCGGGAATACCGTCCGGGCAAAGAACACCAAGAAGCCGGCCCCGCGGTACACCGCCTGCGGAACCCGGCCGGGCTGTTCGAAAAGTGCCAGCAACTCGGGTTCCGGCTCGGCAGGCGGTCGACGGCGGGGAAGTGACATCGGCCGTGCAGCGCCGCGGACCCGACCCGGCAGAGAGTACAGGCAGGGAAGGGGCAGCAAAGGTCCGCAAGACGACGGCGCCGTAGCAGGACCCGGATGGCACGGGTGGCCGACGACTGGCAGGGGGTTCTTCCGCGCAATCAGAAGTCGAGGGTTGACCCCGTTGCCACCGGGCCAACCAACGCCTCTGCGCTGCGTCCCAGCCAAGCGCGACGTGTAACGAGACCCGCTATCGTTGGCGGGCGATAGGCGCCAAAGCGCCACCAACGGCCAGGACCGGCAGACCCGCCCGACATGGGTGCTTGACACGTTATGCCGGGAACGCTAGGGTTATTTCAGGTTCGGCGGTTGCGTTGCCGGAACTCGTCGGGTGCGCATCCGCAGTTCGGCGGCTAGCGGCAAGCGCGGAGGAGAAGACCGGAGAACCGGCCCCTTGCAGCGGACCTCGTAACCTCGTCCGCTGAAGGGCAACGTTCGGATTCCTCTCGATCACAGAAATGAACGGATCGCCCGGGGTGGCGCGATCTTACGGCGCGAACGATTCGGCTGGAAATGGCAACGCAGGCTATGGGGAGAGGGTGCGAGCGGCGCGATGGGCAGCCTTTGCAGTCATTCCGCATGGAGGCCGCTCAGCCAAGGCATCATCTCTGTTTCAAGCAGACGTTCTGGTAGGACAACCCCGCGAACACGAACGAAAGACCTGAGGAGGACAGCATGAACCGAACCGACAGAACAGCCGCCTGCACACTCGCCGCCGTCTGCGCGACCTGCGCGCACTGCGCGGCGGCACCGCGAATGGACTCTTCAAAACTACTCATCGGCGCCTACTGCCTGCAGGCGAACGCGCGCACCGAAGCGCACGTGAAGGCGATCAGGGACTGCAGCGTGGACTTCATCGCCGGCGTGGGCGTCGACGACCGCGCCACGCTCGACCTCTTCGCGATGCACGGTGTGGGCGCAATCGTCAACGGCATTGTACCCGGCTGGTGGGGCGGCGACGGAGAGAACGCCGGCAGGCTGCGCGAGAAGAACCCGCCCGACGCCTACTCGAAGGGCGCGGCCGCTTTCAAGGACCACCCGGCGATCTGGGCGGTCGACATCGGCGACGAACCTTCCGCGCTCGACTTCCCGTATTACGGCGAGGTCGTGCGCCAGTTGAACCGCGAGTTGCCGGGCGTGCCCCTTTACCTAAACCTCTATCCGAACTACGCGAGCGTCGCCCAGAACACGGGCAAGCAGACCGTCAACCAGCTCGGCGCCACGACCTACGCGGAACACGTGGCAGAGTACTGCCGCCACGTGCCGCTGAACTACATATCTTACGACTTCTACCCTTACGTCGCGCCCGCGAGCTTCGACGACTTCCTCTCGAAGTGCTACGACAACTTCGTTCTCGTGGCGGACGCCTGCCGCCGCACGGGACGCGGGTTCTGGTACATTCCGCAGGTGAACTCGCGCGAGGGCCTGCCCCCCACGAGCGAGAACCGCCTGCGCTTCCAGGCCTGCGCCGCCCTGAGCTTCGGCGCGGAGGCGATCACGTGGGCGTGCTGGTGCCAGGGCTGGTGGACGAACAACGTGCTCGATGCCGCAGGCGCGCAGACGGAGCAGTACGCGAAGCTGAAGAAGGTCAACGCCGAACTGAAGCGCCTCGGGCCCGAGTACATGAAGTTCAGGTCCACGGCCACGCACTTCGTCGGCTTCCCGCACGGGTCGCCGCGCAACCCGAAGGAGCCGGTGGCCTTGCCCGCCGCGCTCGACGCCGGTTTCTTCAAGGGGGTGCGCGCCTCGAACGGCGTACCGCTCCTGGTGGGCGAGATGTCTGCGCGCGACCCCGCCAGCTCGGCGCGGGCGCTCTTCGTGACGGCGGCGGACGACCCCGAGGACGCGAAGCCCGCGTCGTTCGAACTCGTCTTCCGCGCGCCGGGCGCCAAGGCGTACGGCGGCGACGGTCCCATCCCCGTGAAGGAACTGCTGGACGGATCCTGCTCGATTCCGTTCCGCTCCTGCCAGGGCGTCCTCCTCGTCTCGGGCGAGTGAACGCATCCGCCGGGACGCGGCCATGCAGAACTACCAGTCGTCGGTCCGCAACCCCTCCCGTCCGATCCTACGGCCGCTCAGAGGCGGGCCGGTCGCAGCCGGCCCGGAAGGCGATTACCTCTCAATCAACCAGCCCGAGTTGCTGTCTGTCCAACACATCGAGGAGAGGGACCCGGTAAGGCCGGCGCTTCTGGAGGTTTTCGCGGCTCTAAAGACCGCGGCCAAGCACAGCGATTTCGACTATCACTGAGAAGACTGTCGAACGTCAGGATCGAGATGAGTAACGAATTGCATGAGGCCAACCGGAGACGCTGGGATGCGGCTGCCGAAGGCTGGGCCAGGGGAGCCGACGCCCGTGGGCTCTGGCGGCGTTGCCCCGCCGAACCCGAGCTCGTTCCGCCTGACCGGGAACTAGCGTATCTGCGTGGCGTCGCCGGCCAGCACGTCTGCGTCCTGGGCAGTGGCGACAATGTGGACATGTCGCCGTATGGGTTTCCGACCTCAGGGCGTACTACGCAGAAGCGGCCCGTATTCTCGAGCCCAATGGGCTCTTCATGGTCTGCGAGTATCATCCCTTCCGCCGGGTGTGGAGGGAGTCCCGCGACCTGCTGACCGTCGAGTATCCCTGTCTTCCCGAACCAGTACTTCCCGAAGAGTGAGCCGCTACCGAAGGAGTTGGCGACCGAAGGCTGGTACAAACGCAAAGACGGTAACCTGTTCATTGGTTCGCTGGTTGCCATTCCGGCCGGAGTGGACATCGAGACGTTGGCCTTCCGGACCGCCGGGGGCAAGGCGGTGGCGGAAGCACTGCAGGACTACGGGGCGTATGTCGCCGACATGGGGGACGCACCATTCGTTCTCTTCGCGGAGCCGGGCGTTTCCGCTGAGTGCGACATGGCGGGGGTGGTAGAGGAGATCCAGCAGCTCCAGCCCTTGCTGCGGATCGTCGCCAACAACGCCCCGGAAACGCCGGCCGGCGGCGGAACACCGCGCGCGCCTCTGGCGCCGCCGATCGATCCGGCCTTCTATGGTCCGGGGCTGCCGCCGGTCGATCCCGTTTTCCTGGGTCTTCCACCCCGACCGAGAGACGTGATTGTGCTGGAACGGGAGTCGCCGTCCGCGACACCCGGAGCTGTGTTCTCCCTTGTAGTGGAGGCCTGGTCGTCAGCGGCCGAGGCCAGGGGGAGCAAGTCTACCGACGCTGTCGGTGGCCGGGCGCCCTGTATCGCCAGACCGCCGGCCCGGTCCGTACCGCCTCAGCTTTTCCCCTCGCCCTGGTCCGGCTAAGAGAAGGACACCGCCCGCCGGGCGGCGGCGGGAGTGCCCTTGGTGCCCTCAGGTGATCACGTCGACCTCACCTCTGCTCCGCCTGCCAGCCTCCACAACGGCAGCACCTGCGCATCCTCCAGCATCCCCGCCCATTGCCGCCGCGCCCGCCGCGGGGTATCGTCGGGGAGTGGGGGCACGGCGTCAGCGGAAGAGCAAAATGCTGATCCATGAGAACGGGCGATGGCACCGACGAACGGAGCGGAGAGTCACACGCAGGCGGTCGCCCCCGATCCAGTCGGAGGGTTCTTCCTGTGACCAAAGTGGCCAGCCTTGCCGTCCTTGCCACCTCCGCCTGCGTCGCCCCGCTGCGTGGCCAGGGGCCCGCTTCCCTGCAGGAGCCCCCTGCGGTCGATCCCGGCACGGTGACGATACTGGTCCCGCTACTGGGTGACGAGAGCGGCAGGGCGATTGCTGACGTCCCGGCCTGGCGTAGGCAATGCGAGGGCCTAAGGAAGCAGTGGCTGGACTACCTGGGCTCGCTGCCAGTGACGAAGCCTCCGCTCAAGGCCGCGATGCCGCTCTACCGGATGCTTGGTGTCACGGAGAACCTAGGCTGGTCCAACCACCGCCAGGGGCACCGGTACCCGCCTGCCGCACGCAGTATCGCCGAGCAGTTCCTGGACGGCCGGCTGAAGCCGTGAGATAGCACGGGATCCTCGGCCTAGCCACCCCTGCCAGCTTCTCACCGGCCCAACGCCTCCCACCCATTGCAGTCGCGCCCGGGGCGGGATATCGTTGGGACATGTTGCCCGGATAGGTCGGCAATCGTGCAAGTGGTCATGGGCCGGTGGCCGCCGTGAAAGCCAGGTGCCTGGCGGGCGGTAACCGGCGGATGGACAGGTGGGCCGGAGGCGGCAGGCCGGGCCCAGGTTTGCGTAGTTCCCATCATAGGAATGGCTGTGGGTGACTTGGAGCTACAGCGGGGGTGAGGGGTCCGAAGAGCATGAAGACTATGGCGATGGCTTGTTTTGCGGGGCTGCTGTTCGCCTCGCTACCCGTCCTGGCGCAGGCCGCGATCACCCCGCCTGGCACCGGGACGGAGACAGACCCGTACCGGATTTCCGAACTCTGCCACTTGGTCTGGATGGGGGAGACCGTGGCCTCCAGCGCGGGCAAGCACTACGCACTGCTGAACGACATCGATGCGACGGGGACGGCGACCTGGAACGACGCGGGCACGGATACGAGCGTGTCGGAAGGCTTCAAGCCGATCGGGACGGAGGCCATCCGCTTCACGGGTTCGTTCGACGGTCAGATGCATGCCATCCACGGCCTGACCATCAGGCGGAGGACGATGGAGGTTGGTCTCTTCGGCCGCATCGGTGCGGGCGCGACAGTGCTTCGCCTGGGCCTGGAAGGAGGGTCCGTGAGGGGTGATTCGGCCGTCGGCGCTTTGGTGGGCATGAACGATTCCGGTACGGTCGAGCAGTGCTATGCCACCGGCGCCGTCGTCGGCGAGGGGTACTTTGGGATCATTGTTGGTGGCCTGGTGGGGGAGAACACCGGCACGCTGAGGCAGTGTTACGCCAGTGGTTCGGTGACGGGCCAGGACCACTGGGTAGGCGGCCTGGTCGGAAGCCACGATGCAGGCACAATCGAGCACTGCTACGCCACGGGCGCGGTGACCGGCAAACGGCATGTCGGCGGCCTGACCGGGGCGAGTCTAGGCGATGTGGTTGACTGCTACGCCACGGGCGCGGTGACCGGCGAACGCTCCGTTGGCGGCCTGGTAGGATCAGGCGGCAGCAGCGCGGCGCGCTGCTACGCCAGGGGGCCAGTGACCGGCCAGACACGGGTCGGCGGCCTGCTGGGAATGAACGCCGGCGCGGTCGCACAATGCTACGCCACGGGCGCGGTGGCCGGCGAGGATGAGGCCGGCGGTCTGGTCGGCTTCAACTCCGGCACGGTCGAGCAGTGCTACTGGGATAGCGGTACTTCGGGATGGACGACTTCGGCCGGCGGCGACGGGAGAGCCACCGCACAGATGCGACAGCAGAGCACCTACGCCTGGTGGGACTTCGTGGGCCAGTGGGGCATCGTCCCCGACTGGAATGATGGGTATCCTTACCTGCTGCGTCCCGGATTCTGGCGGGTCGTTTTCGTGGCCGGAGTGAACGGCGAGGTGACCGGTGCGACCCGCCAAGTGGTGGCGGATGGACAGGACGCCACGCCGGTGACGGCTGTGCCCACGGATGAGTTCGTGTTCGCACGGTGGGATGACGGGATCACCGCGAATCCCCGGAGTCTCACCAGCGTCACAACGGACATGACGGTGACCGCGTTCTTCCGGCCGGCGAACCCACGGGCACCGAACGGGGCATTCCGCGCCGCGGTCGCCGCGGTTGGCAGAGGCTGGTGGGACCTGTCCGGCCCCTACTCCACGACCACCAAGGGCAACGCCCTCACCCTCGCCCTGCTCCACGACCCGACAGGCAAGCTCAGCGGCACTGCCACCTACGCACTCGCGAAGGACACCCCCATCACCATGCCCATCAAGGGCAGCGTGAAGGGCAACCGCGGCAGCGTCACGATGAAGGGCTCACTGAAGGGCGCTGACTCCACGAAAACCCTGGATGTCTCGCTGACACTGAACCTGACCGTGGATACCGCCAACCGCCAACTCCTCGGGCGGCTTACCGGCAGCATCAAAGACAACGGCACAAGCACCCCAGTTGACGACCCCGTGGTCCTCGGTATCCCCGGCAACATGGACGGCACCTGGTCGCTGCTGTTCCAGCTTGACCAGACAAGGAAGGCAGTCAGGGGTACGGCGGAACTGACGCTTTCCAACCAGGTGAAGCACACGTTCGTCGTTCGGGGCAGAACGGCTGCCAACAGCACCGCAGTGCTCAGCCTTGATGGCGATCCCTCGGACCCCGCCTCCAGCGCCATCAAGATCAAGACCACCATCACCCCGCTCGAAGGCGGCTGGGCCAGGCTGGAGCGCCTCTCGGGCAGGGGCTACGGCCAGACGATTGGGTGGTAGTCCGCGATGACCGCCCGGACCCACTGTCCCCAACTGCCCGCTCCGCGGCACGTAGCTCTCGACTTCGGCCGTGGCCGTGGCCCCACTCCATGGACGGTGATGGGTGGCCCCAGGCTAGAGCCCTTCCCAAGAGGCTCTAACGGCGCAATGCCGCCGGGATGGTACCATGGTTCGGCGCCCCCGGAGGTCCGTTCCCGGGCCTGAGCCCGGCCGTTTCCTCGGTCTCAGGCGGTGTTTGGCCAAGTTCTCCGACGCATTGGGCACTTTCGTTGCATAGGTGTGTCTCCGGTGTTGACCGGTTCTTTCATCATCCCTGCCGCAACCCGCTGCGGCGCTTCAGGCGGCGACGGCCGCCCGTTCGGCATGCCGTTGACCGCGACACCAGGCCAGACGCCAGAGATGGTAGGTCAGGACTGCTTTGGACAGATCCCGGCCCACGCCCTCGATGCCGCGGCGGCAGAATCGGATCCTGGCGTGCCGCCTGGGCGCGGTGCCGCAGAGTGCTGGCCGAGGGCCGGTTGAACCGCTCCGGGGAAGGCACTAACTTAAGCTGCATTGGAAGCCCAGTCTATGTACTATAACTATATATGTTGAAGTTACTTATGTATTATCTATCCCGTCTTCTGAGCACCGCTTCCGGGCGTGCGCTGGCGGCGCTTGCGCTGCTGGCCGTCCCGGTCAGGGCCGTAACGCTGGTTGAGGACGGTGTGGCGCGCTGCGTGATCATGTTGCCGGCGGGAGTGCAGCCGCTGCTCCAGCCGGCCGCCGAAGACCTGCAGGCCTGCCTGCGCAAGATGAGCGGGGCCGAGGTGCCGATTATCGTGGGCGAGGCGCCGACCAGCGTGGCCGCAGTCCTGCTCGGAGTAACGCGCGACGGCGCCATCGCCGCCCTGAGCCCCGAGGAGGCAGAGTCGACGTGGCCCGACGGTTACGTCCTGGCGAGTGGGGGCCGCGACCTCGCGCTCCTGGCAGGGCGGCCCGAGGGCGTGCGCAACGCTGTCTACGGCCTACTCGAGGACCACCTTGGCTGTCACTGGTTCACCCCCGGGGAGATCGGCGAGTCCATCCCGACGCGACGGACGGTCGACGTGGTACTCGCGACCGGGAGGGTCAGCGTGAAGCCGGCCTTTGAGCTGCGCGCTCCGTGGTACAACGGGAACGCGGTACCCTACGAGGATGGTAAGAGCGTCGAGGTGGCACAGATCACGAAGTGGGGTATCCGCAACCGTGCCGGCGGCCTGAGGGGGTATGCCGGGCAGGATTGGGTGAGCCCGTTCCCTAAGGAACTGCAGGAAAAGGAGCCCGGCCTGCAGGCCATGCTCAACGGCAAGCGCGCTCCCCGCGGGGCCGAGGGGCAAGTCTGCATGTCCTACCCGCGGGCGACGGAGATCGCCGTCAACTACCTTATCTCGGTGTTCGCCGCGCATCCGGAACTCGAGTACTACACGTTCTCACCCAATGACAACGACTGCTACTGCCAGTGCCCTGGCTGCATGGCGCTGGGCAAGACGCCCTCGGAGCGCGTGCTGCGATTCTCGAATGCCGTGGCTGAGGGTGTGGCAGCCAAGTGCCCCGGCAAGGGGATCACGATCCTGCCCTACAGCAGCACCATCGAGCCCCCGGGCCAGGGCAGCAAGGGCGCCGGCAACCTGTACCCGGTGATCTGCTCGTATGCCATGGAGCAGGTGCGGCCCAAGACCGACGCCCTCCCATGGTGCCAGACTTACCGCGAGCGGGTCAGCGGCTGGATGCAGATCCTGCCCCGGGCCTGGAGCTATGACTACATCGGCTGGTACCCGGGACCGTGGCCGCTGTTCAGGAAGCTCGAGACCGAGCAGAACTGGTACCGCAGCCTGCGGTTCACCGGTCTGATGCCGGAGTACATCGACCGCAATATGGGCACGGACATCCACATGTGGCTCACCTGGAAGCTCGGCTGGGACCGGGAAGCGCGGCTGGACGACCTCTTGCGCGCCTTCTACCCGGCATACTACGGGCAGGCCGCCGGGACGATGCAAGGCATCTTCGAGGCCTTCGAACGGCAGATGCTCGGCGTCGGCGGCAGCGGCGAGTATATGGAGGTGCCACGGCTGTACCCGGTCGCCCTCGTCGAGGAGGCCCTCGCCAACGTGAGCCGCGTCAGGCAGCTCGCCGATCCCGTCCTCGCCGCCCGCCTTGGACGCGACGAGAATTGCCTCAGGCTGCTACGGCTCTTCCTGGACGCCTACACCTTCGGTGGGCAGTACCGGCGCAGCGGCAACGCCGAGGACAAGGCCAAAGCAGCAACCGCCTGCGAGGCGTACCTGCAGTTGGCCGACAGCCTCAAGGGCACCTTGACCGTAGGCCGCACGGCCTCTGGCTTTGTGAAAGCCGGCCTGGACGCGCTGCACGATCCGGGCACCGAATTCACGAAGGCGGGAGCCTTCATCTACCAGGACAGTCTGGACGATGGTGGCAAGGCCTTCCAGGCCAAGAGCCGCAGCGGCTATTTCATCACCACGTACGGGCTCTCCCTGACGCCGCGCGCCATCGGCGAGATCCACTACGAGATGCGGGCCACCGACGCCCTGACGTTCAAGGACGCCCGACTCCACAATATGTACCTGGCCCTCCCGGCCGAAGGCCACAACAGCGTGGAAGTGTCGCGGGACGGTGGCACCACCTGGGTCGTCGCCTACCGGGACGTCAGGATGGCCGGCGGCTCCCTGGACTATGATCTCACCGCCCAGATTGCCGGCGCCCGAAGTTTCCTCCTGAAGCTCAAGGTAGTGAATGGGGGCGAGGAATGCCTGGCCATCGACAATTGGGCGATCAGTGGGACACTTGAGTGAGGAGGCATCGTCACGAGCTCAGTTTCTGGGACTGCGCGAGTGAGATCCTGAACCGCATGCGGGACGGCGGCGTGCTCTGCACCGTCGTGGACCACGCTGGCAGGCAGAACGTGCTCACACTCGGCTGGGGGCAGACCGGTCCCTTCTACCACGAACACCCCGTCTTCAGCATCGCGGTGGCGCCGCCCCGCTACTCCTGGCGTTTCCTCGAGGAGATCCCGAGGCACAGCACACCATCTACTTCGCCGAGGTGCTGGCGACGTACACTTACGCCGGCCGTGAAGGCAGTGCTGGCCGAAGCGGGTCGGGGTAGAACCGGGCCGTCTGTCCGCAGCCGCCCTCCCACCCATTGCAGCCGCGTTCGCCGCGGGGTATCGTTGGCTGCCCTCACCGACCGACCGGGTGTCGGGAGGTCAAGAGGGAGCACGGTAGGAAGACCCGCCGGCCACAGTGGCAACTGAACCCAATCGCAGATGGAAGCCCGCACAGGAGACGCGCATATGAAGCGCTTCGCCGTTGCATTGCCGGTAGCTGCCTGTCTCGTATCGGGCGTGCTCGCCCAGACGGGGGAGACTCCGGCCGTGCCTGCGGGCGCAGCAGCGCTGGGTTACACCAATGGCCCGCCGTCTGGCTGATGCCCGCTGAGCACAGCGGCAAGCAGGAGGACCATTACGCCGGAGACCCGCCGGGCTTCGAACGCTGGATGGAACTGGACGTTGACGAGGGTGGCGGCCGGTGGATGCCGAGTGACTCGTCGAGGCAGAGCGGATGCCGATGCAGGCGCGAACCCGTACGACCCTGGCGATGGCAGGCGTGCTGACCGCGGCGCTGGCGTGCCTGGTGGCGCCGGGGGCGGAACCACCGCCGTCCAGCCCGGCAGCAGGCCAGGGCTGGACCGTGCCAGACCTCGGTCTGGAGTTGGTGTCCGTCGCGCCCGGCAGCTTCCAGATGGGCTCAAGCGAGACGAGGGCCATCGAGAAGCCGAGCGAGAAGCCGGTGCACATGGTGACCCTGTCGAAGGGGTTCTGGCTGGGCAAGTACGAGGCGATCCAGACGGAGTATGAGGCGCTCACCAGCGCCAACCCCAGCGGCTTCAGGGGACCGCGGCGGCCGGTCGAACAGACGTCGTGGAGCGACGCGGTGGCGTTCCGCACGGAACTAACCGAGAGGGAGCGTGCCGCCGGACGCTTGCCGGCGGGGTATGAGTACCGGCCCGGGCGAAAGCTGGTCAGAGGGTTCCGCAATGGCAGGCGCAAGGCGGAAATAGCAGGCGCAACTGGCCCCATCGAGATGGCCGGTCTGTCCGGTGGGGGCCGACAAGCCGGAAGCGCACTGCATTTGTAGCTGTTCAGCAATGACGATGCGATCGTTGACGGCGGCCCCGGCGAAAAAAGGCAAGACAAGTTCTAGAACCACACACATATGACCACTGCCGCCGTAGCATTTCATTTCCATCCAATTTGGCGAGCGGCCGCGCAGAAGCCCCAGGAAGGCGGGTTTCCGTTCCGAGCAAGGGGATGCCGGGGGAATGCCGGACGATGCCCGCAAGGGCCCCTGCTGGCCACGCCTGGCCGCCCGGTACAGGTCAAGACTGAGGTACGCTTCGTGCGGAAACGGGCGGTCTGCGTGAATGGGGGCGCAGGCGTGGCCTGGCACGCAACAGACGGGGTCGCTCATTTGCGTGCGGTGCGGGCACGCCGGCGGGTGGTGTGGCAGCCGGGGCTGGCCTACGGGGTCAGTCCCCGGCGAGCCGATTCGGCGTCCCGCTCATCGCTTTCGCTTCCACACCGGCAGTGCGCAAGCGCCAAGAACCGCGCCCGCAATGCCAGCGCCGAGGCTTCGAGTCCAGACAGGCCCAAACTCGGGCCGCACGCCCATGAGCACACCGAACACGACGACACCGTTCACGAATCTGAAAACGCGAGCGGTGTCCACTGGTTCGGTCTTCTCGTTCTTGTTGGTATCCATATTCTCAATGGCGTAATGACGCCGAACGTCTGGCTCAGCACGGTACTCCGGTCGCTGAAGCCGGGTGTTGGCTGCTCATCCTGTCTGGTGATCCGCACTCTTGCCGCTCGGCGCCTTCGCCACCAGGAACAGCACGACAGAGGCACTCGTGATGTATGCGAACCGTATCCATTCACGAATGGCGCAGGCCGAAGGCAAACGGGTCCGGTTCCCATCCGTGGCCTCCGTGCTATCCGTGGTCAAACACTCCGGATCCAGAACCTGATGAACCACGGATGACACGGAGAACACGGATAAGGCAAGGCCAAGGGGACAGCACCTTGTGGGAAGGACTGAGGTATCGGCCCTTGGCAGGCCTCGGCACAGAGAAGAGGAAGCCCGAACCAACGGGTGGTGTGGACCCTCGTACCTCGGGCCGCACACCCCCACGTTAGGGGCGCGGTGGCGACCGCGTGGGAGGCGATCCTAGACGGGTACCCCCCGCGACCGGACAAAAGACTTGGTCGGCGACGGTGGGCGCGGTGGGGAGGCCAAGGGGCGTCGGTCAAGGCAGGGCAGTTCCGGTCGCTACCGCCCGGGCCGACCCCTACGTCGGGAGGTCGCCATGGCGATTGCCTGGAATGCCATGAGGAAATGGCCCCAGCTCCCATGCCAAAAACAAACCCGACCGCGACGCCGTGACGTGGTAGACGGGCACTTGCGGGCCATGGCGGCCGAATTCCCGGTGACACCAGAACGGCGTTACTATCCGGGGAAATGTACCGGAATGACTGGCGACTTGTACCGGAATGATATGGGGAACATCGAGTGGAAGTCGGCCTTCCCCCAATGCCGTCAGGGGTTGAACGACCAGCGTGTGTACCGGAATGCTGGTGCCGCGCCGGTGGCCGCATTCCGGGTTTCGTGCGGGACTTAGCCTTGCGGTAGTGCGTACCGCTATGCACCGGAATGGCACGTTTCACAACGTGTCAAGGGGGGTCAAGAGGAAAACGCCAGGACGGCGTTTGTAGCTGAAGTGGTGCCCCCGGAAGGATTCGAACCTTCGACCCACTGATTAAGAGTCAGTTGCTCTACCAACTGAGCTACAAGGGCACGTGCTCGATAAGATACCGCCGGGAGTTGGGCCTGCAAGCGCGCGTCGGTCTCTTTTGTCCTGCAGACGGCGGATCGTGCCGCGGGGCGGGCGAGTGTGGCCTGCGCCTACCGGGCCGCGGGGGCGGGGGTTGGGACGCGGAAGCCGTCGTCGGTCTCCTCGAGGGGGATGAACACGGGTCGTTCGTTGGGCGACTGGTTGGGGGTGTGCAGGGTCATCATCAGTCGCCCATCCAGGGCCCGGAAGACCATGCCGTGACCGCCGTCGCGGCCATAGATGGGCTGGGGATCCTGGGTCCAGGGGCCGGTGATGCTGCCCGAGGCCGAGCGCGCCACCCCCATGGCGTAGCCGTCGCGGCCCATGCTGGACCAAAGCATCAGCAGGTGGCCGTTACGGGCCCTGTAGAGGAAAGGCCCATCGGTCACCACGCCCTGCGGCCCGGGGGCGGTGCCGATGCGGACTGCCCAGGGTGCCTCGGAAGCGTGGAAGAGGAGGACGGGCTTGGCGGCCGCGGCGCGCAGGTCAGGCGTCAGCGGCATGGCACACATCTCCCCGTCGCCGACCTGCACCCACTCATGGCAGAAGACCATCCATGGCGTGCCTTGCGCGTCGACATGGAGCGTGCCATCGAGGCACTCCCAGTCGCGCGGGGTGACCGGGCCCGCGCTGTGCGGCAGGTAGGGCCCGGTGGCCTGATCCGCCACCAGGATCTGCGTACCGCGGCAGACCCCGTCCGCTTTGAAGCTGGCGAAGAGGTAATAGCGGCCCTCGTAGCGGTGCGCTTCGGGGGCCCAGTAGTTGAGGGCCGACCAGAAGCCGGGTGGGGGCCGGAAGGCCGGCAGCGGGCCATCCCAGGCCTGCAGGTCCTTGCTGGTGTAGGCGTTGAACCCCTGCGCCTGTCCTTGCCAGCAGTTGGTGTCGGTCGTTCCCACCATGACGTAGAGGGCCTGCTCGGGCAGGGGCAGGATGTAGGGATCGCGGATTTGGATATCGGCACACGCAAGCATCTGGGCTGGCCTCCTTGAGTCGCATGAACAGAAGGCCCATACGACCCAGGCCATACTATGCCCGCGGGCGGCGGCGTGGCCAGTTGGGGGGCGCGATGGGCGTGCTGCGCACGGCGTTGACTCGCCGTGGGGCTGGGCTAGATTCGCATGCGGATGGTCGGTCGTCTGGGGTCCGGGGTCAGGCAGTGCTGGCGAAGAGGGCGTGCCATGGAGCAGTCATACCGGCTTGAGGCGGGCAGCTTCCTTGGCGGTTACCGCGTGGTGCGGCCGTTGAGTGCGGACGCCGAAGGGGAGCTTTACCAGGGCAAGAACTCGACCCGGCAGACGAGTGTTCTGCTGCGCGTGTTTCCCGCGAGTGCGACGGCGACCGAGGCGTTGCGGGCAGCGCTCGCAGCGCGCTGCGAGCTGGCCGCTGGTCTGCAGCATGCGGGTCTGGCCCGGTCGACGTCGTTGCAGAGCGACCGCGGGCTGTGCTTTACGGCCATTGAGTTACCGGATGGTCCGCGCGGTGAGCCGATGACCTTGGCGGCGGCGCTGCAGGAGTCGGGGAACCGTCTGCCGGAGGAGCGCGTGGCGTTGCTGGCGGAGCACCTGTGTAAGGCCCTGCAGTTCGCGCACCGGTTTCGCGGCGACGGGTTGGCCCACGGTCGGCTGTCGCTGGAGAGCATCTACCTCACTGCCCAGCGTCAGCCGCGCCTGGTCGACTTCCGGCTGACCGCGGCGGCGACCCCGGAGGATGACTTGCGCGCCCTGGGCCGCGTGTTTGGGCTCCTGCTCACCGGCACCGTCGCCGATCCCGCCAAGACCCCCTGTGCCCCGGGGCTCCCTCGGCGTTGGGACCGGCTGCTGCGGGGGTGTTTCGCTGCCGGAGCGCCGGCCGGGTTTGCGGACGTTGCCAGCCTGGAGAAGGCACTGGCGGGCGGCGAGGCGGGGGGAGGGAGCGGGCGTTTGTGGGCGGTGGTGGTCGGGGTGCTGGTGCTCGCCATCGCCGGCGGCGTGTTCACCCTCTGGCGTTACCGTTCCGGCCGGGTTGGGGCGGCCAGCGCGCCGACGAGTACGGGCGGGCCCGCCGGGGTTTCGGCAGTGGCCCCCAAAGCCGTGTCCGGCAACGTCGATGCGCTGCGCGCGCAGGTCGAGGGCTGCATGGCCGCGAACGATCTCGAGGGCGCCGAACGCGCCCTCGCCACCTGGGTCCAGGCCGCGCCTGAAGACACCGAGGTCCGCCAGCGCCTCACGGGCGTCCAGACGCAGCGCGGCGCGCAGGCCGTCGGGGCGATCAAGCAGGCCGCCGAGGCCGCGCTTGCTCAGGTGGGCCAGATCCGCCAGACCGAGGATCTGGCGGCCAAGATCGCGGCGCTCAAGGCCGTGCGCCAGGAAGCCGCCGGGCATCTCGCCAGCCTGCGCTTCGAGGCGGCGGCGACCGCGTACCGCCGCCTGAAGACCGACGCCGAAGCCCTGCTTGCACTCGACCAGGGCCGGGGCGGCGCGGCGAGCGCCCGCGGTGCGGCGGAGGGTGCCCGCGAGGTGGCCCAGACTGCCGGCGCCGAGAAGGACGCCCCCGAGGCCTGGAAGGCGGCCGAGGGGGTCTGGACCCAGGGTGGCGAACTGTGGACGGCGCTGCGTTTTGTCGAGGCCGAGGCTTCGTTCAAGCAGGCGACGGAGGGCTTTGAGAAGGCTGCCCGCTTGGCTGCCGGCGGGCGGAATCTGGCGGCGGCGCGGGCGAAGTTCGAGGACGAGAAGTCGCGGGCGGGTGAGAAGCTGCTGGCCCGCCTCCCGGCGGCGGCGCGGGAGCAGCTCGACGCCATGGCCGCCGAGGCCGAGGCCACGGCGGCTGGCGGCCAGCCCGCGGCCGCGGCCGCGCTCTGGGTCAAAGCCGAAGGCCTGCTCGCCGCGACTCTCGATCAGGTGGCGGCCAAGGGCGCGCCCGTGCCGACGCCGGCCGCGCAGTTCCCACGCCCGGCCAAGGGCAACCTCATCCCCAATGGCGATCTGGAGGCCGGCAGCGCCGGCCAGGCGGTGGGGTGGAGCAAGATGGATGGTCTGACCGTTTTCTGGGATGCCAAGGGCAAACCGGGCCATTGCGTGCGCTTCGACACCAACGTGCAGCAGGCGGACAAGAAACTGAAGCAGGCCGACCCGGAGGCCTTCAAGGGTAAGACCCAGGGCGGTCAGTACAACACGGTGGGTGCCCACGAGGGCGTCTGGGCCTTCCCCACTCCGGTGGCCGTGTTGCCGACCGACCAGTACTTCATGATTGAGGCGGACTGCATGGGGCCCGAGAAGTCGTCGGCGCTGATGTACCCTCAGATCCTCATTCGTGGCTTCCGGCTCTTTGATCCGAAGAAGGATGAGGGTACCTTCTCCTGGTTCCAGACACCGCACGAGGGCGGCCCGGACTTCTCCGAGCAGTTTGGCAAGGCGCAGCGTCGGGCTCAGCCCGGCGACTACCTGATGGTCTGGCGGCACGCGTTGGTCTGCCGCAACTCGGACGCCAACATCTGGGAACACTACCGGATGGGCCTGAAGCTTCCCGACGATCCGCGCTTCCGCCCCGATGTGATCCTGCTGAAGGTGTATGCCATGTGGCCGCTGGGCGAGTACCGTTATGACAATGTGACTCTGCGTTTGGCCACGCGGGAGGAGTACGAGAAGGCGAAGGCGGAGGGGCATTCGATCGAGGGCTTCATGCCGCTGGAGTGAGGCGGGAGCTGACGCACTGGACAGAGAGGACAGACGGGACGAGATGCCGGACGTGAAGCTCCAAGCGCTGCTGCCTGAGGGTGACTTCCTCGGCCCTTACCGGATCGTGCGCCGCCTGGCCTGTGGGGCGCACTGGGACGTCTACCTGGCGCGCAGCGGCGGGGAGCAGCGCCAGGTGGCTCTGAAGACGCCCACGGGCGACGGGGCTGCCGAGCCAGAGCTACTGCTGGCGCGAGCGGCCGCCGCCGCGCGGCTCGAGCACCCGAATGTGGCGCGCGTCTACGAGGCGGGGGTGGACCGCGGGCGGCTGTATGTGGCCGAGGAACTGGTGGCCGATTCGCGCGAGGTGGTCACCGACTTGGCCACCGAGTTGCTCAACCACGGCCACCGGCTGCCCGAGGAGCGCGTCCGGGTTCTGGCCAAGCACCTGCTCGACGGCCTTGCCGCCGCCCACCGCGCCGGCCTGGTACACGGGCGCCTCGACGCTGGTAAGGTCCTGCTCAGCGCCCAGCGTCGGGCCAAGCTGGTGGATGCGGGGTTGTCGACGGATGCCTCGGACAGCACACGGGCTGCCGATGTCCGTGCTGTCGGCGGTCTGATCTACCAGATGCTCGCCGGCCAGCCGCTGACTGCGAATGCCCCGCCACCGCAGCAGTTCGGTGCCGCGCCGGCGTGGGGGCCGCTGATCACGGCTCTGGCGACGGCGCAGCCCGGCGCGTTGCCGGACCTGGCCGCACTCAGCGAACAGGTCCTGACGCTCGACAGCAAAGACAGCGGGCGGCGGTGGTCCTGGCTGTATCCGACCCTGGCGGCCGTGCTGCTGGTGGTGGGAGCCGCCGTCGGCGGTCTGGTCGTCAAGGCGCGCCGGCAGGCTGCGGAGCAGGTGCGCGCGGCCCGTGCGGCCCAGGAGACCGCCGCCCGTACGGCGCAGGTCGAGTCCTTCCTGGAGGTCGCGGTCAGGGCCCGTGATCAAGGCGAGATGGCCGCCGCCCTCGAGGCCTGCCGCCAGGCCCTGGCCCTCGAGGGGCGCCAGCCCGCGGCTCTGAAGCTCCAGGCGGAGTGCCGCACGGCCGTTGGCATGGCCCAGATCGGCGACGCCAAAGAGCGCGCCGAGACCGCCTGGAATGCCATCCGCGAGGTCCCCCCCGGCGAAGGCTTTGCGGACCTGATCAGCGCGGTCCGCAGTCTCCTGACGGCCGCCCGCAACGCCCTGGCAAGCGCGGAGTATGCCCAGGCGGCGACCCTGTTCCGCCAGGCGGCCGATGAGGCTGGCGCGGTGGCGCAACTCGATGCCGGCCGGCGCGCCGCGTCCCCCGCCCGTGAGGAGGTCGAGACGGCGCGGGATGGTGCTGAGGCCGCGGGTGCGCCGACCCAGGCCAGCGAGCTTTGGCAGCAGGCTGAGGGCGAAGACAAGGCCGGCCTTGAGCACTTCCGCGCCCGGCGTTTCCCCGACGCCGTGGCCGCCTGGCGCCGTGCCGGCAGCCTCTACGACCGGGCCGCGCGCAAGGCGGTGGGATCGCGGCGCCTTGCCGCCGCCCGCAGCGCCTTTGATAAGGCCGTTGTCGCGGCCGGCGAGACGGCGCGGGCCGCCATGCCCGTTGAAAGCCGGACGCGCGTTCAGACCCTCTGTAACGAGGCCACCGTCCTGGCCGAACGCGAGGACTGGGAGGGCGCGACGGCGACCTGGGAGGCCGCCCTGCAGAGCTTCGACGAGGGCATGCTGCAATCCGACGCCGTGCTCCGGCGGCGGCACTTTGACGAGGCGTTGGCGGGCGCGCGGCACACCCTCAGCCGCAACGCCTTGGCGGAGGCCGAGAAACTGCTCAGCGAGGCCCTCGAGATCAGCGGCTTCCGCGACCATGCGGAGGCCCGGCAGTTGCTGGCCGAGGTGCGAGCGCGCCGCGTGCAGGCGGGTGACGTCGGGCCAGCGCGGAGCGAGAACCTGGTCCAGAACGGCGACTTCAGTGTCAGCCAGGCCGAGGCCCCGGTAGGCTGGACGCGACCGGATAACCTGACCGTGTTCTGGGAGGAGGGCGGGGTACACGGTAAGGGGAAGTGCCTGCGCATGGACACTGATGTCTACCGCAGCGAGTGGGAAGCCCACCGCAAGAACCCCACCCAGGCCATCAAGAAGACCCCGACCTCCGGGCTGAAGTACGACACCGTCGGCGGCACGGCCGGCGTGGCGGTCTATGGCCAGCCGTTTGCCGTGGAGCGTGGCGGCTACTACCGCGTCAGCTACGACGTCAAGGGCCAGGGCGAGCCCTTCGTCTTCGTGCTTGGCTACTGGAAGTGCGCTCCGGAGCAGCTCAAAGAGTTGGGCGAGAAGATTTTCTTCAAGCCGGTGCCGGACGGCCCCTCGTTCTCGCTGGTGGCCTTCGGCACGTCCGGCGAGGAGAAGCGCCAGCCGCGAGCTGGCGACTTCATCCAGTGCTATCGTCGCCGTGTGGTGGCCCGCTTCCCGGCCGGCAAGGAGCAGACCTGGCGGCACTACGAGACGGTGCTGCAGTTCCCGGAGGACAGCCCCATCCAGGTCGCTATGCTGGAACTCTACGCCTACTGGCCGGCAGGGGAGTACTGGTTCGACAACGTCCGCGTGCAGCCGGCGACGGCAACGGACTTGGCGGCCTACGAGACACAGCGCGCGCAACTGGGCGCGGAGGCGAATTTCGGGAAGGCGCTGGAGTGACGGAAGGCGGGCCGGCGCGGCTCAGCGGGGCGTGCGCCCCCGTGGAGCTTCGCCCTCCAGAATACCGGCTCAGCGGGGCAGGCGCCCATAAGCGCTAACTAATTAAGATCACCAGTCTGCTGGGTTGTCCCAGGTCCCGGCATGCCCTAGTCCGTAAGTGCGTCCACCTGTGGACGTCTCTTCCGCCAGGGTGAGGCCAGTGCCTCCGCGATGCGGTTCCAG
>CAILUI010000108.1 GCA_903837355.1 uncultured Victivallales bacterium | reverse complement strand
TGAGCGCGTGAGAACGTGAAAGCGTGGATTCGTGGCAGACGGCCGGCACACGCGCCGTAACCCTCACGCAATCACGCTCTCACGCTTTCACCGTGCCGGTGACCAACACCGATGGTCGTTGGGAAAACGGAACAGCCCTGCTCTAGCCGGCCGCGTTGCCGCCCGCTACCCCCGGCGGTATACTCCGGGAGTCATCGTGCCCGCCTCTGGTACCAGGACGTCACGGAGAGCCCCATGCGCTGTTTACCTGCCCTGCTGCTGACGCTGCTGCTGGCCGCCTCCGTCGGGGCCGACGAACTCTGTCTCACCAACAACGCCCGCGGTCGGCGCAACCTGCCGGTGGCGTTCACGGTCCAGCCCGAGACCGCCACCGTCCTTTTCGATGGCTCACACGCGGATCGCCTCAGCCTCGGCTGGCAGAATGGCCCGATCACAGTCCGCTTCACCGAGGCCGTGCGGGTGACGCGGGCCACGGTCGTGGTCTACAATGATCCGCAGCGCAGCTACAACGCCGCCGGGCGCGTCCGCCTGCAGGGATTGCGGGCCGGTAAGGTCGTCGAAACGGGGGCCTGGGCGGGGCTCGACGGCGACGCCCAGATGCTGTGCGGCACTGACGGCGCCTTGGTGTGGGGTTCGCAGGCGGACGCCGCCCTGCCCGGCGAGGCGGCGCTGGATTCCCTGACCCTGGAGATCGAGAAGCGCGAGGGTGCCCACCAGTGCCTGCTGCGTGAGGCGGTCGTCTGGGGCCTCCCCGAGCGCCTGGCCGCAGCGCCGGCAACGCCGATCCGTTTCGTGGCGGCCGAGAACACCTACTCGTCCATTCGGGTTACCTGGGACGAACTGCCCGCCGGGACGGCCTACGTGCGGGCGCGCTGGCGGCGCGCCGGCAGCGGTACCTGGCAGACGGACTGCTTTACCGCCTCGCCCGCCATCCTGCGCTGGCTGCCGCCCGCGGCCCGCTACGAGGTCACGGCCGCGGCGGTGGGGGCTGCCGCGGCAGACCTGGGTGTCGTCTTCATCCGCCCGGTCACCCTGCCGCATCCGGTGGTGCGGCGCACGCTGGCCGATTTTTGGGGGATGAACTTCTACCCCGGCGGTGGGGGTCTGCACCAGCCGCGTGACGATGAGTCGGCAAACACCCTCGCCATGGTCGAACGCCTGCGGGATGCCGGCGTGCGTCATGTGCGCTGGTGGCTGCCTTCGCCGGGCGCCGCCGAGCTGTTTGCCGAAGCGGGTCTGAGCCTCCTGCCCACGGCGACCTACGCCGATCCCGAGGGCTACGCCAGGCTGACGCGTGAGACCGGGGTCTGGCTGACCGCCACCAGCAACGAACCGGACTACCAGGATGTCTTCGCCGCGGCCTTCGTGCGCCAGTTCCGGGAGCCCACGGCTGCGGCCCGACGGTTCTCGTCCCTGATGACGGTCACGGGCCCTGGCATCGGCGGCGAAATGGTCGGTCCGGGCGGTGACTACCTCGCTGAACTCTACGCCAACGGCCTCCAGGACGCCATCGATGTGCTGGACCTCCATCCCTACCCCAAGCGCGCCACGCCGACGCCGCCCGGAGCCATCCTCGGCGGCCCCGAGTCTGTCCTGGCCAGCCTGGCCGCCTGTCGCGAACGCATGCGTCTGGCTGGCGACGGCAGTCGGCCGGTCATCGCCACCGAGTGCGGGCACCCGACCTACGAGGGCGATTGGCACATGCCGCCCAGTTCCTACGAGCGACAGGCGCAGTGGCTGGTGCGTACCCACCTGCTGCTGGCGGCGGCCGGCCTCGACCGCGTCTACTGGTACGCCTTCCAGGACGAGGGCACCAACCGCGCCGAGCCCGAACACGGCTTCGGCATCATCGACTGGCACGGCGCGGCGAAGCCCGCCTATGCCGCCTACCGCACCATGACCCGCCTGCTCAGCCCAGCCCGCTGTGAGGGCCTCGAACCCGCCCTGCAGGCGCCGGCCTACGCGCTGCGCTGTGCGTTGCCGCAGGGCTTCGTCACCGCCATCTGGGACAGCGGCGGCAGCGGCGAACTGCGGTTGGGCCCAGACTCCGGGATCAGCGCCCTCCGCGCCCTTGGCGGCGACGCGTTGCCGTTGCCGCAGCCCACCGACAACACCGTGGTCCTGCCCATCGACGAGAGCGTCCGCTATCTCTTCTCAGCCAAACCATTGCGTGTTCTCGGCCAACGTCGGATCAGCCCGCCCGTGTCAGCGCAGGTGCAGATGGCGTTGACGCCGTCCACCGTGCCGAGCCGCCCCGGCGAGACGGCAGGGTGGAGCGTCCACCTGAGCAACGGCTTCGCCGGCGCCGTTGCGGTCACCCTGAGCACGGCCCATCCGTGGGGTGGCGCCCGCCCCCAGGTCGAGATCGTCCTGGCTCCCCGGGGTGACGTCGTGGTTCCCATGAGCGTCGAGGTCCCGGCCACGGCCAAGAGCGGCATCCTCTCTTGGGACATCACCTGCGCCTACGTCCCGCACGACACCACCTGGGCGCCGGGCCAGTTCCGCCGGGCCCTCTACTTCGTCACGCCACCGCCGCCACAATAACCCGCCCGCCCCGCCGTTAGCCGCTGCAGTGTGTGGTGAGTGTGGGGCCGCGCGGCCCTGACTCAGGCAACGGTCCCCAAGGTGGAGTGCGAACATGAAGCTCGAACTGAACCGTCTGATCCGTCTGGCTGGCTGCGGTGCGCTGCTCTGCGGCAGCCTGGTCCTGGCCGAGGACGCGAAGCCCGCTGCCCCCGCGGCCCAGCGGCGTGAGATGAGCCAGGAAGCCAAAGACCTGCGCGCCAAGATCGAGACCCTGGAGAAGGCCGCCCTCGAGAAGGACGCCGCCCTCAAGGCCGCCGTCGACGCCCTGGACGCGCAGATCAAGGCGAAGCGCGCCGAAGGAACTCCCGAGGCCCGCACCCAGGCCCGTGAGATCAGCAAGCAGCGCCAGGAGAAGTTCGTCGCTGTCCAGCCCGAACTGAAGGACCTCTACGCCAAGCAGAACGAGATGCGCCAGCAGGGCGGCGGCAGGGGTCAGGCCGGAGTCGCCAAACCGGCCCCGGCCCCGGCGGCCAAGTGATCGACCTCTGAGCGGCCCGTACGGGCTGTCCGAGACACGCGCAGCATTGCCGTACCCTCACGGTAAAGCAGGTTGCGCGTGTGCTTTTCCCAGCCCAGCCCAGCCCTGACTACAGGCGCTCCTGCCGGCACCAGTCGCAGACGATGCGGCCGTAGATGCGCACCACCTGCAGGAGGCTCTCGACGTCGACCCATTCGTCGGCAGCGTGGGCGTTGTTGCCGGCGGGCCCGAGAATGAGCCCCGCTGGCACCCCGAGCCGGGCGAACAGGAAGAGGTCACAGGGGAAAGGCGCCCCGATGGCCGCCTGCGCGGTTCCGGTCACCGCCGCGCAGTGCTGGACGGCACAGCCCGCCAGCGGGTGGGTTGCCGGGAGCTGGTAGCCGTCCATCCAGCGCAGCCAGTAGCGGTGTGTGGCCGGGATGCCGGTGCGCCGGCGGAAGGCGTCCAGCCAGCCCTCGAACTGGCTCTCAACCGCCGACTGCGTCTCGCCCGGCATCGCCTCCCAGAAGAGCTCGACCTGGGCGCTCTCGGGAACCGCCAGGCGCGCGTCGTCGCGCCACTCGTTGGCGCTGACCTTGGTGATCATCCAACTGGCCGGAGTCGGGTTGCTGGCGTATGCCTCCGGAATCACGGCCTCGGCGTTGCGCTGCTTGCCAAACTCGAGGATGCCCTCGATCAGGGCGGGCAGGTCATGTGCGGCGGGCTTGAGCGTATCGCCGGCAAAGGCGACACCGCCCTTGCCCGTGATCGTGATGCGGGCGATGCGCAGGCCGCGGTGCGCGCGGTAAGGCACCAGGTTGGAGGGCTCCGGCAGGAGCACCGCATCGGCCCCGCCGGAATGCAGTCGGGCGGCGATCGTGCCGTGGCCGCCGGCGAACTCCTCATCGACCACGCTCTCGATGGTCAGATCGCCATCCAGCTCAAGGCCCAGATCGTAGAGCATCATCGCCACCGCCGCGTTGGCCGCCACGCCCGACTTCATGTCGTAGGCGCCCCGGCCATACAGCCGCCCGTCGCGCCGGCTGCCGCTGACCGGAGCCTCCGTCCACTGCGTCGCATCACCGGCTGGCACCGTATCCATGTGACCGCTGAGGATGAGGCTGCGTCCGCTCGCCGGCCGCCGGCCCGGGATCCGCAGCGCGACATTCGGGCGGCCCCGGCAGTCCACCCCGCTGTAGCGCAACGGGTGTTCCTCGAGGCCAGGCACGGTGGCGATGTCGTAGAGTTCGGCGGGCAGCCCAGCGCGGCGCAGGGTCTCAGCCAGGAACGCCTGGGCTTCAGCCTCGGCGCCGTGCGGGGGATGATTCTCGGAGGGGATGCGTACCAGGTCCTGCGCCAGGCCGATGATGCGGTCGCGATGGCGCTCCACCCAGCCGTCGATGCGTGTCGTCAGTGCCGATGTCGTCACGGTGTGCTCTCCAGTCCCTGCGGGCCCGCTGCCAGGACCTTGATCAATGCCACCAGGCTGGACAGACGTTGGCCGGCGCGGCCCCCCAGGCCCAGATCGGGAACCGGGGCTTCCGGCGCGACCCGCTGCAGCAGCTCCTCGGTAGTCCCGCTGCGACGGTGCAGCTCCTGCGCCGAGAGGAGGCGCAGGTCCACGCTGTCGTCGGGCATGAAGAGGCCGTCGCGGCGGGCCACGTCGGTGCAGAAGCGGCCCCAGTGGACGAGCCGGTCATCCGGCCGCAGGAAGCCCTGCCAGGCGCGCTTCCACGCCTCTGCTCCCACGCCCGCCAGGAGCTGGGCCTCGGTCAGGCCGATGTGGCGCGAGGTCAACGGCGCCAGCGGGCCGGTCGGCGCCACGATGGCCTCATGGCTCTCACCGGTCGCGGGGCGGTGCGCCACCCAATGCACGATGCTCGGCTCGCGGTGCCGTGGGTCCCGCACCGCCCAGGCATTGGCTTCCCCCTGCACGCAGACGATCCGCCCGTAGTCCTGGGCGAGGCGGTCAAAAGGCGGCGGCCGCGCTTGCGGTTGCCGGCGGTAACGCCAGCGGCCACGGCCCACTTCGGCGCAGTAACGCAGTTGCTGACTCACCATGGCGCGGAACGGCTCGAGCAGCGCGTCGACCGGCAGGCCCTCCGGCTCGATCAGGCGGAGCGCTTCGCCCACCGCCTCGATCGTCGAGACGCAGTGCGCCGCGGGCTGCCGGCGAATCTGGTACTCGCTGGGATGCGTCGGGGAGAAGGCCACCGCCGGCAGGCGCTGCAGCCAGGGGTTCAGCTTCAGCAGCGTGCGGGCCTGTCGCCAGGTGCCATCGATCACGATCAGCGTGGCCGCCGGCCCGCCCCGCAACTCGCGGAGGTCACGGGCGCCGGGCGTGGGGAAAAGGACGTACGTCGGCCCGCCCTGCGCCAGCTCCGCCTGCACCACTGTATCCGCGCTGAAGTCGAGGCCGACCCGCAACACCGAGTTGGGCAGAGAGAGGTGCGTCATGCGCGCCGTCCCCACCTTCATCCGCTGTTCGCGCGGATGCTGCAGGAGGATGACCCGCGTCTGCGTGGCCAGTTCGTGCAGGTGGGCGCAGTAGCAGACAACCAGCGCCTTTTCACAGCGCGGGCAACACGCCCGGGCCCCCATCGGGGAACTCGCCGGCAAGACCGCACTCGTCATGGTGGTGTTCAGATGATTCCCCTTTGACCGCCAGCGTCGCCCCCGAGACCACGGCCGACCTCGGGCGGCCGCGTTCCCGGCGACGCTGAGACGGGCGGGAATCAACGTACCTGGCCAGACGGCCAGTTCCCAGCGCTGCGGTCATACCTTTGCCGTTTCAACGCAGCATGTATAGGGATGGTAGGTGGCGACGGCAGGGTGAACCTGCGGCAGCTCCGCGTCCAGGTTCGCGGAGGACGGCAGGTCGACGCCACAGAACGGGCAGAAGGTCACCGGGAAGGTGTTTTCCGCGGCCACATCGCATCTCCATCGGTAGCTACCAAGGATGGCGTCCTCGGGGGGCTGGAGCCAGAAGTGGAGGATCAGCCAGGTGTCCATCGTCTCACCATCATCGTCGGTACAGTGGACGAGCCGGATCTCACGCGGCATCGGGTTGGCATCGCACTGATGCTCATCGGCGTAGCGAGCCCCGTTTCTCTGCTCCAGCTCCCGGAGGGAAAGCTCGGGCGAGCGGTTCATAGTCACTGCCCCCATCGGTTTAGGCCACGGCACTCGACGGTCGTCCGCGGAGTCCGGTGCTTCGGCAGGGCCAGCGTCAGACTCGACGCTGGCACCGCTGCAGGCTGAGCCCCCGCAGACCTGTCCTCAAGCCGAGGCCAGTTCGTTGGTACGGGCGGCTTTAAGCATAGGCCATGCCAAGTCTCCGTGGTCGCGGTTGCAGCGCACGTGGCACCCCCTCCAGGGTGGGCAATCCCAGCTTGCCGTCCGCGAAGTCTGTCATTATTGAGAAAGCCTGTAGGAGACACTGGGGCCAACCCGCCGCCTCTGGCCTTGGATCGGCAGACTCCGTGGCCGCTTCTCCTGGCCGCGGCCAGAGCGCAGAGGGAGTAGCCGGCCGCCGGCGTGCTATACTTCCGCTGGGTACCCGTTCGTCGGGCCGGGCGCGGCTGGCAGAAGGAGGCAAGATGGCAACTGGGCATCTCACACGGCGGGGTTTTCTGGAACTGGCGGCGTCGGTCGCCACGGTCAGCGCTGTTCCCCAGCAGGCCCTGGGAGCGCCGCGGCGGCTCGCGGCTACGGAGCGGCTCAACATCGCCGGAGTCGGGATCGGCGGCATGGGCGGCGGCAACCTGCGGGCGATGGAGACCGAGAACATTGTGGCGCTCTGCGACGTCGATCCCAACTACGCCGCCGAGACCATCAAGCGCTACCCCAACGCGACGTTCTACACCGACTACCGCGAGATGCTCGATACCCAGAAGGACATCGACGCCGTACTCATCGCCACGCCCGATCACACCCATGCCGTGATCACGATGGCGGCCATGCGTGCCGGCAAGCACGTCTACACGCAGAAGCCCCTCTGCCACGATGTCTACGAGGCCCGCCAACTGGCGGCCGCGGCCAGGGACTGCGGGGTCACCACCCAGATGGGCATCCAGGGCCACTCCGGGGAGGGTGCGCGGCTGATCTGCGAATGGATCTGGGCCGGCGCCATCGGCGAGGTGGCCGAGGTCGATGCCTGGTGCAGCCTTTCCTACTACCCGTGGGGGCACGCGGGATGGAGCTCCAAGTGGGGCGTGCGGCCCACCGATACGCCTGCGGTTCCCGCCGGCATGAACTGGGACCTGTGGCTGGGGCCCGCCCCGCAGCGGCCTTACCACCCCGCCTACCACCCCGCCGTCTGGCGCTGCTGGTGGGACTTCGGCTGCGGCATGATGGGCGACCGCGGCGCGCACACGCTCGACTCGGTCTACTGGGCTCTGAAGCTCACGCCACCCACGAGCGTCGAGGCCACGTCGTGCGGCTTGAACCCCGATACGCACCCGCTCTCGGCCATCGTCACCTATCGGTTCCCGAAGCGCGGTAACCTGCCGCCGGTGAAGCTGACCTGGTACGAAGGCACGCGCCCGCCACGCCCAGAGGAACTGGAGGATGGGCGCCGGCTGCCCGACGAAGGCGGCGTGGTCTTCAAGGGCAGCCGCGGCAAGATCGTCTGTGGCGTGTATGGCGACAGCCCGCGCCTCATCCCCGAGAGCAGGATGAAGGAATACGCGCGGCCCGAGAAGACGATCCCACGCGTCCAAGGCACTCACGAGCAGGACTGGATCCGGGCCTGCAAAGCCGGCGAGAAGGCCGGCGCCGACTTCAGCTACGCCGCCCCGCTCACCGAGATCTGCCTGCTCGGCAACATCGCCAAGCGCGTCGATGCACGGATCGAGTGGGACGCGGAGGCCCTCAAGGTGACCAACCTGCCCGAAGCGAACCAGTACGTGCGCAGCGACTACCGGAACGGCTGGACGCTGTGACCACACGCCCCCCGACGTGCGCATGACCGGGGGAAGGTCCGTCAGTACGGAGTCAACGGGTCCCGCGGGTCCTGCGGGTTGGACCCGCCGCGGGCGCGGCTCACCAAGGCGCGTAGAAGGGTGTCCAGGATGGCATCGAGACGCGTGCCCACATCCACCGCCAGGAAGCGCAGCACGAGGTAGCCGTTCTCCTGCAACAGCAGGTCCTTACGGCGGTCGCGACGATAGGCCTCGGCATCGTCGAGATGCTGGGCGCCATCCAGCTCGATGGCGATGCGGGCCTCGCTGTCCAGCAGATCGACCTCCATCTGACTGTGGTCATCGAAGGGGATAGGCAGCGCCACGTTCAGACGGAAGCGTCCCGCGGTCTCCGGCAGAGTTGCCAGGCGGCGGTAGAGGAAGGCCTCGGTCGCGCTGCGCGCCCGAGCGGCGCCCTCCGCGTCAGGCGGCGGTGCCGGCGACGCCTGGGCAAAGAGCGTCGCCAGCGGCGTGTCGACGCCGTCGCGCAGCAAGCGGCGGACCGTAGCGGCGTAGTCCGTCTTCCACTGCGGGTCAGCGGGCAGCGGCACCGCGGCTGGCCAGCCGGGTGCCGCGCTGGCCGGTAGGCAGAGCGCGTAGCCGATGGCGGTGTAGCCCCGGCAACGCCGGTCGAACATCCGCGCCAGCATGGGGTCGTTGAGGTCGGCGTAGTCGTAGATACGCACTTCCCGCTTGCGGTCGTGCAGCCGGTGCAGCCTGCCGGCGTACTGAGCGATGGTGCCGCGCCAGGATACGGGCAAGGCCAGAAACAGCGTGTCCAGACGCGCATCGTCGAAGCCCTCGCCGATGAATCGTCCGGTCGCCAGCAGCACGCGGCCCTCACCCTCGGGGCTTGCAGCCAACTCGGCCAGAACCGCACGCAGCGCCCGCTGCCCCAGGCCGCCCTGCAGTACAAACAGGTGCGGGACGTGCCCGGCCAGGCGCTCGGCCAGATGCTGCAGATGCCCGGTGCGTTCAGTGAGGACCAGTGGCGAGCGACCATCGCGCACCGCCTCCACGACCTCCCTGCAGATGAGCTCATTGCGGATCGGGTCGGTGGCCAGGTCCGTATAGAGTTGGTGGATCGGGACGCCGGCCTGCGGCTCGCTCGTCAGGCGCGCCCGGAAGTCGGTAGGCCGGACCACGACGGTGTGTGTGAACGGCCGTGTACGGGCCTGTTCCTTGGCATCGACGCGGTAACGGACCGGCCCGCACTGCATGAAGAGGATGGGCTGATGGCCGTCCTTGCGGGTGACCGTGGCCGACAGGCCGGTGAGAAAGCGCGCTTTGGCCTGGCGGGCCACCTGCTCGAAGCTCAGCGCCGGCAGATGGTGGCACTCGTCCACGACCAGGTGACCGTAGTCGCCCACCCGGTCATCGACCACGCCCTTGCGGATGAGGCTCTGGATGAGCGCCACGTCCACCACGCCGGTGGGTCGCTTCCGCCCCCCGCCGATGCGACCGATGGCCTTGGCGGGCAACCCCAGGAATGCCGACAGCCTCTCGACCCACTGCTCGAGCAACTGCTGACGATGCACCAGCACCAGCGTGTTGACGCCACGCTGCGCGATCAGCCAGGCCGCCACCACCGTCTTGCCAAAGGCCGTGGTCGCGGACAGCACTCCCGTGTCGTGGGCGAGCAGGGCGCGGGCGGCCGGTTGCTGCTCCGGCCGCAGCTCGCCCCGGAAGGACACCGCCAGGGGCGTGCCGGCGCGGCGCTCGTCGCGAACGAGGAGCTGGATTCCGAGCCGGGACAGGCACTCCTCCACGTCCTCCAGGCAACCCCGCGGCAAAGCCAGGTGCTGCGCCTGGTCCTCGGCACAGGAGATGAGCCGCGGCGTACCGTAGGTCGGCAGGCGCATAGCCTGCGCTTTGTAGAACTCCGGGTTCTAACGGTGACATTGCGCTGCAATGCTTTATGGAACCGTGTGCCGTCCGTGTGCCGCTTTCGGGTGGTTATTCTGCCCCGTTGCGCCTATATTTCCCATAGGGCAGTAAGCCCTGGAGATACAGGCCATGGCCAGACCAAAGAACGATGAGAACGGCAAGGTCAGCGAGTCCGGTTTTCGTATCCGCCGCCGTGTCCTGCCGAGCGGAGCCGCGGTGTTTCTGGTGGACCTGGGCCTAGTGAACGGAAAGCGCCGCCGCCAACAGTTCGCCACGATCACCGCGGCCCGCAACCACTGCCGCCTCCTGGCCGTAGACGCCGAGCGCGTGGGGCTGGCCGCTTTTGCTTTGAGTGACCACGACCGCGAAGACGCCGTGCAAGCCCTGCGAATGCTGGCCGGAACCGGGGCCAGCCTATCTGTCGTCGCGGCGGCCTACTGCGCCAAGCATGGCCCGCCCAAGGCAAGCAAGACGTTTCAAGCCCTATGCGATGACTTCCTAGACTGGATGCAAACCACGTCGCGCAAGCTGGACGCCAAGACGCCGGGGCCGTACCGTCCCGCCAGTATCGTGGGCATTGCGGGACAGCTTAGGCGTACCTACTGCGACCTGGGCGACACACCCGCAATCGCCATTACTGCCGATGAACTGCGCCGCTGGCTGGACGCACAAGGATTCAGCCCTGTAACCTGGGACAACCACCGCCGCGCCGTGGGCATGGTTTTTAGCTGGGCCACACGCAAAGACGGGCCGCTGGATAGGGGCACGAATCCGGTCAGCGGCATGAGGCCGCCGCCCATGGCCCGACGTAATCCGGCGATCTACACGCCCGAAGTGACGGAGCGTGTCTTGCGGTATGTCGAAAGCCACCGCCCCGACCTGGCGCCAAGCTTCGCCATCGCCTTTTTCGCTGGGATCCGACCCGAGGAACTACGACGCATTACGCCCGATGAACTAGACTTCGACAGCGGCGAGATCCGCATCCCCGCCGAAGTCAGTAAGACACATCAAGAGCGACTGGTAACTATGTCAGATAACCTGCTGGCCTGGCTGGTCAGGCACCCGCCCGAAGCCGGCAAACCGCTGGGAGCCACGGCTCCCGCTGTTATGCACTTCCGCAAGGGCATGAGAGAAGCCCTAGGCGTGGACACTCCTAAGGACATCGCGCGGCATTGCTTCGCTACCTACTACTGCGCCCTGCACGGGATGGACGCCACTGCTGAGCAGTTGGGGCACGAGTCTACCGCCATGCTGCACAGGCACTACAAGGGCCTGGCGCGCAACCGCGCCTCCGCTGCCGCCCGATACTTTGCGATCGGGCCAAAGCCTGCGGAAGAGGCCACGCTGCTGCACCTAGTGAGCGCCACCGCCTGAGACGCCCCCGCGCGTGCGGACGGCAAGCAATCGCGCAACCTTGCGGCATTGCTCCCGGCGAACCGCCCCGCGCCCAGGGATGGAACGGCACAACTGCTACCGGTTTGCTACCAAGGCCCACGGTTACGCCCATTTCGGGGTCGGTGTCCGTGCCTGGCCGCGCCGATTGACGGTTAAGGTAACCGCCGCGCCGAGCCGCTTGGCGGGCCTGGCCGTGTAGCCGGGTTACGGTGGTAAGCCACTACGGTTTCAAGCATGGCATCCGGTACGTCCACAACGGCAATTGTCCGGCCGACGGCGATGCGGTTGTAGACGCTGACGCCCACAAGGGACGCCACTAGCCACGCCGGGAACGGCCCGAACCGCTGCACAGCCGGCACGCGACGACCGCGGTATGCTGCCGATACCGCCCACCGTAGCAGCGTGGCCATTTCGCCCCCGGTGAGTGCGATCCGCCCGCCTGTATCCCGCCTGAGATTCGCCAACGGGAATCCGGCCGGGACTCCGCCCGCCGCCCACCGTGCCACTGTCACCCGCGACACGCCGAGCCGTCGCGCAAGAACCGTCTGAGTGAGTTTTGCTGGCCTGCTCATTGGCTGGTTTCCATGCTTGCCGTGTAACACAAACATACTTTGGTTTACAAGCATAGGCAAGGTGTAGCAACAGCAGACAGAAAGGGCACACCATGCAGAAAGCCGCAGACAAGGCCGCCAGAGACTACATGCCGCCGCGAGCGAAGACGGGACGGGCGGCCGCCTACCTGGGAATCTCGCGCCGGTACCTGGCACAGATCACCCACGAAGGGCGCTTACCCTTCATCCGCCTGGGGGCGCGGTGCGTCATCTACGACCGCACCGACCTAGACGCCTTCCTCGCCGCGAACCGCGTTGACCCGGCCGCCGTGACGAAAGGGCGCTGAGCCATGGACGCCCCGACTATCGCCATGGCCAAGGTTGCCGAACTGGAAACGCGCGAGCCCTTCAAGGGCCTATTCCGGTCCACCCCTGACATGATCGACGCCATCGCCGAATCCATGCGGGTGACCGGCTTCGACCCGACCTGGCCGATTGCAGCCTGGGGCGGCGTGGTAGTGGACGGGCACACTCGCCTCGCGGCAGCAAAGCGCGCCAGGATATCGGTGGTCCCGGTTGCCATGCACCACTTCGCCGACGAAGCCGACGCCATCGCCTACGCCATCGCCTGCCAGCGGAACCGGCGCAACTTCACCGACGCGGAACTGAGCCGGTGCGTATCAGAGCTTGGAAAGCGTGGGCGGGGGCGGGTCGAATCAAATCCGCAACCTTGCGGATTACCCCCGCCACCTACCGCCGCACAGGTGGCTGAGACTTTGGGGATTTCTGAGCGCAAGGTCGAGCAGATCCGCACCATCGCTGACCACGCCGCGCCCGAAGTCCGTACCGCCCTGGCCCGCGGAGACATCAGTGTCAATGCCGCCTACAAGGCCACGCAGGGCGCCAGGAAGGCCGTACCCGTCCCCGATGCCACCGGTGGGCTACAGAGCCTTGCTGACGCCCTACGCAACGACGGCGGAACGTCTTTCGTGGCGGGCTGCATCGACTGCGTTCTGAGACTTGAAGACGCGACCGCCGCAACCAAGTGGGACACGTTGACCACCGACAACCTGCGGCAGTGTCTTGGAGCGTTGGGCGGGCTCTTTGCCAAGATGCAGGCAGCGAAGGCGAGCATAGACACTGCGGACGCTGCCCCACGGTCAGCGCAAGGCACTAAGGACGCATCCGCGCCCGTCACCTGCCCCGATACCGCCCCGGCGCTGCCGGCGCCGCTGACGGCCATCGCTGCCCGCTACAGGGACCAGCTATGGATGATCGCATCCGCCAAACCGCGCGAGGACTGGCCCGCGGTCCGTGAGGCCATGAAGCAGGTTGCCGCAATGCTCGACGAAGGCGGTGCCCCATGACCACCATCGCCCGCTACCACGAAGCGCTGCGCCGCATCCCCGCCCCGGGCGCCGGGTGTCATCCCGCGCTGATGAGCGTGGCCAGGCTCGGAGCGTTCGCGGGCGAGCCACCCGCAGCCGTCGCCAGCGCGATAGCAGCCGCGGTGCCGCCTGGCAAGCGCCGGGTCACGGACGCTGAGATACGGGACGCTGTAGACAAGGCTTTTGCTGACAAGGGCAGCGCGCGCGATTGGCGGTCAACTCCGCGCCTGTCCAACATCACGGCGACGGCGCCGGCAGACCTGCGCGCCAAGTTCATTGAGCGCGGCGGCGGTCGCATGGAACTGGTGGACCTGTGGGAATGCTCGCCGGTCCGCATCGACTGGCAGCCGTGGGAGGACGCGCCGCAACTGCTCAGAGCGTTGTACGCCCCCGATGAACTGCTCTTCATTGGCACTGGACGCGAGTACGGCGACCAGCAGCGCGCCGCCATCCGCTCGGCGTGGGATTGGGTCACGGCGCTGGAGAAGCATACGACCAGTGGCGGATCCAGGCCGGAAGGGCTCGCCGGTCCGCATATCATCCCCAACCCGCTCAGCGGCACCGTGGGCAAGACCCAGGCCGGCACGGACACCTACAGAGGCGACTCCTGCGTGGCCAGCTACCGCATCGCCGTGGGCGAGTTCGACGAGATGGATAAGCCGACGCAGGCCGCATTCTGGCGTGGTTTGGGCGTCCCGCTCTGGGCCATCATCGACAGCGGTGGAAAGAGCCTTCACGCATGGCTCAAGGTGGAGATCGGCGGCGGCGCCGCAGAATGGACCGACCGCGTCGAGGGCCGGCTCTTCGGGCAGGTTCTGGTGCCGATGGGCATTGACAGCGCCTGTAAGAACGAGTCCCGGTTATCCCGCCTGCCTGGTCACTATCGGACCGAGAAAAGCGCCTGGCAGCGTCTTCTGTGGCTCAATCCCGACGGAGGGCCCATAAAGTGAGTGCTCACACCACGGACGCCGTAGCCGCGGCCGCTGAGGCCGTGCGCGAGGTCGGGTTACCACCTGCGCCGGGTGAGAACGAGACAGGCAACGCCCGGCGCCTGGTCGCCATGTTTGGCGCCGACCTGCGCTATGTCTATGAGGCTCACGCCTGGTACGTCTGGACGGACACGCATTGGGCACCGGACGCGCGCGGTGTGGCCCTGGCGCGCACCGCCGATGTTGCCGAAGCCATCCGCGCCGAAGCCTTGGCCATGGATGCCCATACCGAGGAAGCGCGCAAGCGGCAGGACCATCTACTTAGGTGGGGCAATCAGTCATTCTCGGAACGGGTCCGCGCCAACACGCTTGCGCTCGCCGCAGTAGAACGCGGCATGCGCGTGACGCTCGACGCCTTCAATGGTGCGCTATGGCTGTTGAACGTGGCAAACGGCACTCTGGACCTGCGCACGCGGACACTGAGCCCGCACCGCCGCGACGACCTGCACACCTACTGCCTGCCCGTCGAGTACCACGAGGGCGCCACCTGCCCCCGCTGGGCTTCCTTCGTGCTGGAGGTGTTCAACGGCGACAGCAGCATGGTTGACTTCGTGCAGAGGGCCGCGGGCTACAGCCTGACCGGCCTTACCATCGAGCAGTGCCTTTTCATCTTGTACGGGCTCGGAGCGAACGGAAAAAGCGTCTTCGTAAACACGCTTCGCTACATCCTTGGGCCGCTGGCCATACACGCCAACATCGAGACGTTTTCAAGCCGTGAATCGGGCCGGATTCCCGAGGATCGCGCCCGCCTGCGTGGGGCTCGCGTGGTGACGGTGAGCGAGTCCAACCGCGGGCAGGTTCTGGATGAGGCTTTCGTGAAGGATACCTGCGGCGGCGAGCCCGTTACGGCGCGGCGCCTGCACGAGAATTCCAGCGAGTTCACGCCGCAGTTTAAGGCATGGATCGCCACCAATCACAAGCCGACGATTACGGGTACGGATACCGGAATCTGGCGCCGCATTCGGCTAATCCCGTTCGCGCGCACGTTCGCGCCGGCAGAGCAGGACCATGAGCTTGCCGATACCCTGAGAGGCGAGGCCGCTGGTATCCTTGCATGGCTCGTGGAGGGGTGCCGCAAGTGGCAGGACGAAGGGCTGCACGCCCCCGCCCTGGTCGAGTCCGCCACGAACGAGTACCGCACTGAGAGCGATACCATGGGCCAGTTCATCGAGGAACGCTGTACCCTCGCCCGTGAGCTATCCGGCGCCGCGGCTGACCTGTACCGGACCTATACCGCGTGGGCAGACGAAAACGGGTTTAGACCCATGACTTCCCGCAGCCTAGGGCTGGCCTTGAAGGAACGAGGCTTTGAGGCGGTTCGCACGGCGGGCCAGCGCTGCTGGCGTGGCATAGGAGTAGCCCGGTGAGCCGTGACGCATATGACGCAATGACGCAACTTCCGGTTAGTTCCTATAGAAAGTGGTTTCCAGCGCTGCAATAGGAGAGAAGCGTCATTGCGTCACAAGCGTCACCCGATTTGTAGCTAAACGACCCCCGCCGCAATCTGGCACCGCCAGCCCGGCACGACCCGACCCGATAGGAGTACACGACCGATGGACCTTACCCCGATCCGCGTCACCGCCCCAAAGTCGGCCCCCTGGATCCGCAGTGAGACGACCGCCGCGACCATGGCCCACAACACCCAGGTGGACGCCTGCGCCGCCGCCCTCGCGCAACTGGTCACCGACCGCGCCGCATACGAGGCCACCGACTTCAGCGTTGCCGACGTGCAGCAACTCGCCCGCGACCGCCAGGCCATGCTCATCCGCACCTTGACCTGGCACCAGTCCGTCCTCGCCGCCATCCGC
>CAILUI010000107.1 GCA_903837355.1 uncultured Victivallales bacterium | reverse complement strand
GCTCCCCGCCTCATTCGTGTCCGTTCGTGTGCTTCGTGGGCAGCAGTCTCGGCCCCTGCCGCCAGAGCCGCAGCGCCAGCAGCAAAGCCCGCATCTCCCCAAGGAGCTTCACCGGAACAAACCACGGATGCCGCAGATGGAAGCGCGTGCGAACCTCGCGCCAGGGGCGCCTCATGATGTACGCCAGCGTGGCCCAACAGAGGCCCTGCCGAAGCGCGAAGTAGTAGTCCCCCTGGCCGTGCACCGGAGATGCTGAGGTCAGATGGCTGCTTAGGGACCGCGTACCACCGCGCGGGGACCGCAGGTGATGAATGCGCGCGGCGGGCTCGAAGACGATCGTACCCCCGGATCTGCACAGCCTCTTGCAGAAGTCTGAATCGAAGCGGTAGGAGACCGGTGGCAGGTAGTTCTCGTCGAAGCCGCCGATGGCCAGCGCTTGGGCACGACGCACGCAGAGGTTGCCTGACATGCCGTTCCTGATGCAGCCAGGACGCGCGGAGTTGAACGGGAACTGAAGGTCGGCCAGGGGCCCGTCGCTGGGCGGCGGCGGGCAACCGCGGTCCTCATCCTGCCCCGGCTGCAGCACCTGCCCGACGACCCCGTGGATCCCGTCGGACACAAAGGCCTGCAGGTGCGCGTTCAGGAAACCTGAGCCGATGCGGATATCATCATCGAGGAAGAGCACGAAAGGCTGACTGGCCTCGCGCAGGCCAGTGTTGCACGCCAGTGGCTGGGATGCGCGAGTCAGCCGCACCCAGCGAATGACCCCGGCCGCGCTCCAGCTACCCAGGCAGTCGGTGGTGCGTGACTCGTGAACGGAGGTCTGATCGACCACCACGATCTCATCAGCCGCCGGAGACTGCTCCAGAAGCTGGGCGATGGTATCGCAGAGGACCTCTTCGCGGCCGTAGGTAGGAATGACGATAGAGAGAGGCACGGGGACGTGTGTCGACTCTACGAGTGGGTGGGTATGAGGCTCTGGGCGGGGATGCGGCTGGGCATAGAGCAACCACGAGAGACAGGGAACTGCGCTGGTGCGGGCACCTCATCCCGCCGGGGCGCTACTCGGAAGAAGAGCCCGGCAGCCCGAAAGACGTTTGCCCAGCACGCCAAGTGCTGAGGTCGGAACGGGACCGCATCGTCCTGGCAACATAGACCCGAACGGCTACCCCGTGCACCCATGCAGATCCTCCGCAAACTCACTGATGGTGGTCCGGACCGTCTCAAGGGCTTCTTGCGGACGGGTCATGGAGCCCCCCTGCGCTCAACCGTCCTATCGGCCCCCGATGCCATTGGCCTTCTGGACGCACCCTCGGCCGCAGACGGGCAGGTAGGTCGGGCGCCAGTACCCGACCCAGGACGCGAGCTCGTCGCGGCCAGGCAGAACGGGAGAGTTAGTGGCTCTGGTCAGCCGCCCTAACCTTGCGCGACCGAGCAACGGCCCAGAAGGTGCCCAGCGGCGAAGCATCATCGATGCGGCGGATCAAACCATCGTCAAGCGCTAGACGGCCCAAGCAGTCCCTCCCCATATAGAGAGCGGCAAGCCGCTGAGGAAAGCTCCCGGCGGGCAATGGACACAAGCCGCACGAACCGCTTCCGCCCCAGAACGCCACATCGTCATAGTACTCCTCTAGCAGGCGGACGCATTCCAGCACACTGGAGCCATACTGGCGAAGCCTCCGTGGATGCAGCTCGACAAAGAGGACCGGCCGGCACCGCTCGATGAGGGCTCTGGCGCCATACAGAACGCGGTTTTCATAGCCCTCAACGTCGATCTTCACAAAGTCTGCTCCTTCAGGCACAAGCTCGTCCAATGGCACAAGGTCCACCATCGTACTGCCGTCCCCGGCGCCGCCCCGGATGACGCACGCATTGATCCCGGAAGTCAGTTCCACCCTGGCCCGACTCTCGCCAGCAGCAACGCGGTGCAGACGCACGTTACGCAGGCGATTCACCTGCATGTTCGCGTCAAGCTCCAGGAGGTTGTCACCCGACGGCTCGATGCACGTAATCGCTGCGTCCGGACCGCTGAAACGGGCCAGCATGAGAAGGTAGTAGCCGATGTTGGCTCCGACATCAACGATCCGCTTCCTCCCCTGCACAAGCCGCCGCAGGAGGAAGCGCTCCTCGATGAAACGCTCGCCTTCCAGATAGAGGACCCGCTGGGCATCGCTGCGCGAGACGTCCAGCATGCACCGGTAACCGAAGAGTGGACGTGACAGGAGCAGGGGGGACGGAGACCCAGCGAACAGGCGCCGCGCCCGGGAGAGCGACCGAAATCGCCAAACCTGGGACCAGGCCCTGGCGACCTCGAACTTGGCCGCCGGGGCAACAGCAGGCATATCAGCCATGGGCCTCGCCTTTCCCCCGTTGCCTGATGAACCGCGCCGGCACCCCGCCGACGATGGCGCCTGGGCCAACGTCCCGATTGACGACGGCACCCGCTGCCACCACCGCTCCGTCGCCGATGGTGACGCCGCAGAGCACGACCGCATGGGCCCCGATCCAGACGTCGCCTCCGATGGTCACCGGCGCGATCACGCTCGGTTGTGTGAACATCATCTCGCCTGGCTGCGTACGGTGGTTGTGGTCCGTGATAAACACGTTGGGAGCGATGAGGCATCCGCGACCGATGATCACCGATTGGGTCACCTCGATCTCGGCACCACGACCGATGAAAGTGTACTCGCCGATCCGGAGCTCGGCACCGGGGCAGCCGACCCTCAGCCACACATCGTCCTGCAAGACACAGCGTGTCCCAACCCAGATGCGCCAGGGGTACTCCAGCCGAGAGCCAGCGCCGAGCAGACACTTGGGTTCCAGGTTGGCGCCCAGTAGCCTCCAGCGATGTGCTCGCAGGCGCGCCGCCGCGATCCGACGCCACTCCCCGAACCGGTAGAGGGCCGCGTAGACCGCGGTGGCGCGGTTCCCCTGGCTGGAGTTCATGCCTCTGCCCACCTGGGCGGCAACTCCTGCAGTTGCTGGTAGAAGGCGGCTGTCTCTGAAGCCGTACGCAACCATGAGTACTCAGACGCTGTGCGCCGAGCGCAGGTAGCGATGCTGGCGGCCAGGGCGGGGTTCCTCAACACACGGCGTGTCGCCGCGACGATGGCCTGTGGGTCGTTGAAGGGCACGACGAACCCGTTACCGCCGTCCCGGACAATGTCGCACATTCCCCCGGTCGGCGTCCCGATGACGCACATGCCCCGTGCCATTCCCTCGAGGAAGGCCTTGCAGAAGCCCTCAAAGAGCGACGGACAGAGCAGGACTCCGTGGCTGTCGTAAAGCCCCATTAGAGACTCCTGCGACATCCAGCCGGGAAAGGCGACGCGGGGCCGGACGGCGGGGCCGAGAATCTCCATCATAGCCGCTCGCGAGCGCTCGGGGCACACCCAGGTCGCCAGAAGTTCAGGATCCTCCGAGAGAAGCTGCGTTAGCCCAGCCGCCACCGCGTGTGTGCCTTTCCAAAACTCGGAGCCGATGAACAGCAGGTGCTTGGCACGGTCTGGCGTGAGGGGACATGGCGGCGCCCCCAGGAAACGGGGCGACGCCGCTTGCGGAAGGCAGGCCACTCGCACAGATGGCATACCGTGATGGCTGATCAGGAAATCGCGGTCAAGGCTGCTGCTGACGATGGCGCCGCTGATATACCGACAGGCCAGCGCGATATGCCGGTCCAACAGCCAGTCCAAAACCCGCCCAGGGAGTGCCTTGGGCCACGGCCGCGCCGGGCTGCCAAGCTCGCGGCGCCAGCGCGAAAGGACCGCGCCCATACGGTCATCCAGGCCGTGACTCCGGAAGATGAAGACGCCCGGCCAACGCTCATCGAAGGCCTGCCGCGCCGCCAGGTAGCAGTGCCCTTGATTGACGTGCAGCACCTCGTACCCGCCCTGACGACGCGCGGTCGCCAGCGTCCGCCGGTAGGTGCGCGGCAACTCCAGTAAGTAGTGCAGGTTACCATGCCGGATCCTGCGACCCAGGTCCTTGGCCCAGACCTCATCCACCTTGTGCCCCAGTTCGCGCAGGGCCTGGATCGTCTGGTACTCGGTTCCGGCAGCCCCCGAGTTCTGGTCCGGCGGCACATCGGCAGCGAACAGGATGCGCATTGGTCTGGCTAAGTCAGCCACGTCAGGAGGATGTCCTTCCACACGCGCGCTGACCATGGATCAGCCCGGAGAGCCAGCGCGAGGTACCGGCGTGCGGCCCTGGGGTTGCCACCGTGGCGGAGACGCGCCGCAATGAGACGATAGGACGGAGCCGTTGACGCCGGTGCCCGTACGACCGTCCGGCGGGCCGCAAGAACGCGCTCTCGCAGTCCCTGGGCCTCGGCCAGAAAGGGCGCCTCGTCTCGCCCCGCCCGCCGCGCCTGGTAACATGCCTGCGCCAACTCGCAGAAGCGCCGCTGCGCCTCGCGGTTCAGGGCCGATACGCTACCAACGCCCTCGCGCAGCTCGTAGAGGACCTCGCGGACGCCACCCACCTTGCCAGCCTCGCCGAGCCTGAGCCAGAGGTCGGCATCCTGGGCGTAGTAGAATGGCCATCGGTACCCGCCGACGCGCTCGTAGGCAGCGCGTCGGAACATGCAGCACCCGTGCGCGGGGATACCGCGCATCCCCTCACGGAGCAGACGGGTGGCGCTCTCCGGGTCAGCAACGGGAAGGACGTCCTCGATGCGCTCACCTGCCGGTGCCACGACCCGCGTTCCGCAGGTGCAGAGCACCACCTCCGGATGGGCCTCCAAGAAAGCCACCTGCGCCGACAGCCGCCCCGGCAGACTCACGTCGTCGGCATCCTGGCGGGCGATGTACTCGCCACGGGCCGCGGCACAGCCGTCAACCAACGCCCTGGTCAGACCCTCGTTGGCCTTGGTGATAACCCGAAGGCGAGGGTCGAGGGTCGAGTGCCGAGCGAGAATCTCTGTGGTGTGCGGGTCCGGCGAGCCGTCATTAACGATGACGAACTCGACGTCGGCAAAGCCCTGGCTGAGTAAGCTCCCGATCGATTCCGCCAAAGCCGAGGGAGCGTTATAGGTTCCCATAACGACAGAGACTGTGGGGAAGTCGCGCATGTTATTCGTGGAACGGACGAAGCGAGACAGACGGGGACCCGGCACACGCAATCCCCGGACAGCGGGGGAAAGGCAACGAGCCGTGTGGCGGGTAGGAGCGCCGGACGGAGGTGGGCGTGCCGGAACTGGGGCGGCACGCAGCCGGAGTCAGGACGCGGAGATGCTTCCTGCCGCGCGAGATCATGCGGCGCGACGCAGTCACACACTCGCCAGACCCCGGCTCACTCAGTGGCTGGCAGAAGAGGCACAATCCTGATGCTGTCATTCGCTACGGCGATGGACATGCGGTCCTTCCTCGAGCGCACAAACTCCACCAGACTTGGGAGGCCCGGATAGGCTGGGTCCGTGCCGAAACAGCGCGCGTCATCGATGATGACGACGTGATCGAGGGTAGGATCCGCCAGGATGTGCGCGAGTTCCCTCAGAACGGGCGTATCGGCCTTCCCCCGGGCTGTACCTGCTCCCGAGTAGTGGCCGTCGAGCCAGAAGAGGGCCGGCTCCCGTACGGACGGAAGGACTCGCTTCAGCACCTGTCCGCTGTCGCCGTGGATGAGTTCGATATGGCCGTATCTGCGGAAACGGTCCACTGCTGGTGCAACTCCGGGTCAAGCTCAACAGAGATAATACGGGTGAAAAGCTTCCTCATGGCCTCCACGGTGTCTCCGTGGAAAGTGCCTGTCTCCACAAACAGCCGAAGGCCGTACTCCCGCGCGTATTGCCCCAAGACGTCTTGCTTGGCCTTGGGCGGCGGAGGCATGGGACCCCCGGCCTCAACCCAGGAGCGATATGCATGGCAGGCTGCTCTCCGTGATAGCCAGTTGCGGACCGGCCAGTAGACGCCTGCTTCACGGGCAGTGATTCCCATGGTGGTTCTGAAGGTCATCGTGCCTTACCCCAACCTGCACGAATCACTGCGCCCACCACCGGTCAGCAGTGCACAGGGAGGACGCTGTCCTGGTGGCCGTTCATCGAGGTGGTGTCCTGCCCAGTCCGCGTGCGTCTGACTTGCGGGGCGCAATGCACGGAACTCAGGGCCGCAAGGGCTGCACTCGCTGTGCCCCGTTGCGCCGGTCACGCAACGCCTGCATGCCAATGGCGAAGTCGCCCCTCGTCCACGAGGTGGCTCGGAGTGGAACACACGGCGAAATCCGCTACGGCAGGGCAGCGCGTGACCGTGGCGGCATGATAGCGCTCCTCCGCCTTCCAGTCCATGCGCCAGAGCGGCTTCTCGCCCCAGAACGATGCCCAGCGGCTGAAGGTGCTGGACGGGCCGACGATATCGTCGCAGAGGGCCAGCGAGTGGAGGTCGGCAACGGGTGTACCAGGGCCCCAATGGACATCCAGGCCGGCAAAGGCCTCTGGGGGCTGCGGTTCGTCAGAGCAGACGACGAACGCCACGGCGCGCCCCGGCCACAGGCTCTGCAGGCGGCGCATCTGGTCAGCATACTCCTCACTGGTGTAGAACATGACGCCGCCGCAGTAGATGCGGTAATCCCCCTGACGCACGTGAATCCCGACCACAACGTCAGAGGTGTGGCGGGCAGCGCCGACCACCGCTTCGGCCTGGCGGCGCAGCGCGTCCGTCGGACGGAAGAGCGACCGCACTGACTCAGAGTGCTTACGCAGGCTCACGGAAGCCAGACTATATAGGCCCGTTAGGAACACGAGCGGGGCGGACCGCATGGACGCTGGTCGGCCCGCCGAGTCGAGATCCAGCGCTTCGCCATCGGGGACCGCCAGGTAAGGCCAGGCCCGCAGGCGGAGGTTCAGCCGGAAGAGGAGTTTCCAGGCTGACGCGGGAGTAGTGGCTGCGAGCCGACGACCAAGGCAGCCCGGCGCAAGCCAGCCAGGGGTCCGGCTGTGCCGCGCCAGTTCGGGGAAGTGCGCTGCGTACTCTGCAAAGCCAGGGGCCAGAACGGAGCAGCCGTTCTCCATGCCCCATGCCAGCGCGTTGGCAAAGGTCCAGAGGCGGTTACCGAGGCGACCACAGTGATCGGCGATGACGAGCACGGTCCGATACCTGGCGGTGGGGGTCAGCGAATGGCACAGGCGAGCCGTCCGGCGAGGCCCCAGCCCAAGAGGCGCGCCATGGCGGCATAGAGACGGAAGGTGGCTGATCGGGCCAACCGGTCCGGATCGGCCCGAGCGGCCAGGTGCACCAGGTCGCGGGACTGCTGGATGAGTCCAGCCGCACCACACTGACGCGCCAGCAGGAATGCCGCCCGCGCAAAGTGCTGACGCTCTGGCGTTGAGGCCGGCACGGCAGCGCGCTCGGCACTCTCCAGGATGGACCGATAGGCGACGGCACGGTCGACCATGCCAGCCCGGGTGGCGCCACGCGAGCTCAGTCCCCCAGGCGCGCCCAAGTGCGTTATCGACACAGGGGCTGCCACCCAGGCGAGCGTGGTGCCCAACGCGGCGACGCGGCAGTCGTACTCCCAGTCTTCTTCGGAGCTCAACTGCTTCCACGGCCCCGCGGCCGCCACCGCCACGCGCCTGAACAGCGGCGTCGAGGTATCCCATACGCGTTCCCCAAGGAAGGCTGGGAACATCGAGCGAATCCGTTCGCCGGTGCGCTTGCGGGGCGCTGGATCGGTCTTCCCCTGAACGTCTCTGGTGATGGTCGGGCCATAGCAGGCGTCACACTCGGGCTGCGCACGCAGGGCGGCCACCTGGAGCTCGAACTTAGTCGGCAGCAGCTCATCATCGCTGTCCAGGTACTGAATGAACTCCCCGCGGGCCTGTTGCCGGCCAGTCTCACGCGCCAGCCCCGGTCCACCATTGGCCTTGTGGACTACGCGGGCAATGTCCGAGTGCGCGGCGGCCAGAGCCTCCAGGACGGCGGCACTACCATCGGTAGAGCCGTCGTCGACCAGGATGACTTCGAGCGGACGGTAGCTCTGATCTAGGACGGTCTGCATGGCGCGGCGCACGAGGTCCGCCCGGTTGTAGACCGGGATGATCACGGACACCAGGCCGGAAGACTCAGGCAGCACCCCGGCGCCCGCACTGTCCGAACTGCCTGCAGAAGAAGCTCCAGTACAGGCTACGGACAAGGCGCTCCCACGGGGCAGAAGCCCGTTGGGGCTGGGCAAGCAGTCGGTAGAGACCCCAGTGCGCTCCTTGGGCGACTCCCCGCTCAGATAGACCTGCGACCAGAGGTTCAACTGCATCAGCCGCCAGGCAAGGACGCGGAACAGGCTCAGCGCGCGCGGCATCGGGTAGCCCTGCCGGCCGCGGTCAAAGTAGTCCTGCATCGCCCCCCGGAGGCCCAGCCGGTCAGTCCACTCCGCGGCGGAATCCAAGACCACGGAGCGGCTGAACTCGCGGAAGACGGGGTCGTCATCCATCCAGTTCATGGCGATCGCCCCGCCAACCTTAGGACGCATACACGTCGCCGACGGCAGCAGCCCCGACTCGAGCGCGGCTTCGCGGAGGATAGCCTTGTTGTAGACACCCTCCTTCTGCAGCACCTCGGACGGTAGGCTGTAGGCGATCTCGGCAACGCGCCGGTCGAGGAAGGGCGCTCGGGCCTCAACGCTCACGCTCATGCTGGCCTTGTCGACCTTCATGACGTAGTTGTTGGGAAGCTGGTACCGCGACTCGAACAGGCGCACACTGTGAAACCAGTCGCCGTCCGATTCGCGGAGAAAACCGCGCATGAGGCGTGCGAAGGGCAGCAGGGTCCAGCCGTAGCGCCGGTTTCCGTAGCAGTGCCAAAGCTTGAGCAGCCGCCAGGCCTGCGGACCACGCAGGGCTGGCGCCTCACGGAAGGTGCCATAGCCGCCGAAGATCTCGTCGGAGCCCTCCCCCACCAACACCACTTTGATACCCATGGCGCGACAGCGCAGGTAGAGCAGACGCGTGCTGATCGTCCCCCAGTCGTCAAAGAGATCGTCAAACACACCAACCGTCTCAGCCAGAGCACCGTGCACGTCTCGAGGCGCGATCAGGATCTCGTGGTGCTCCGAACCGATATGGCGCGCCACCCCCGCCGCGTAGGGGCGCTCATCGAGCGTCGAACCCTCGAAACCCATGGTGACGGTGGTAACGCGACTGTGCCTGGCCGCCAAGGCCGCCACAAAGCTCGAGTCCAGTCCCCCCGACAGCAGGATCCCGACAGGGACATCCGCGACCATGTGCTCGTCCACTACGGTCGACAGCGTCGTCAGGAGGCGCGTACGCTCCGCCGCGATGTCCAGGTCATGGGCAGCGGCTGGCCGGCAGGGCGGCACGAAGTACGGCTCTGGCGTACCGACCTGTCCACCGCGGACGTGCAGGACATGGCCAGGAGGCAGCTTCTGCACGCCTTGGTAGGTCGTCGCCTGGGCATCGAAGGTGTAGCCGAACTCAAGGAAGCTCCGCAGAGCAACCGGCGACATGCGGGCCTCAAAGCCCGGCAGTGCCCGGAATGCCTTCAGTTCGGAAGCGAAGTAGAACCCCTTCAGCCCTGGCGGATCGGCGGCGTAATACAGCGGCTTCATGCCCATGGGGTCACGGGCCAGGAGTAGCTCGCGGCTCCTCCCATCCCACACCGCCAGGGCAAACATGCCGCAGAAGCGCCTGACACACGCCGCTCCCCACGCCTCGTAGGCGCGCAGCACAACCTCTGTATCACATCTCGAGCGGAAGACATGGCCCTTCGTTTCGAGCTCCCTACGCAGGGCCTGGAAGTTGTACACCTCGCCATTGTAAAGCAGGGCAATCCTGCCGTCAGCACTGAGCATGGGCTGGTGCCCGGCCGGCGTCAGATCCAGTATGCTCAGTCGGTTGTGGGCAAAGCCAACGCCGGCCTCACGGTCAAGGAAATACCCCCGATCATCCGGCCCGCGGGGATGCAGCGCATCCCCCAACCGTTGGAGGATCCGCTCCGCATCAGCAGGCAGTCGAGGGACGATGAAGCCAGATATGCCGCACATGTTGGGTCAGCCAGAGACGCGTCGATCCCAGTCAACGCGAGAGGGTGAACGGAGGGGCCGCGCCATGCTCAGCAATGGGCCCTGTGCAGACGGCGACCCGCGGTACTCACGGGTGGGGCACCGTCAGCTCGGCAATGCGCAGGGACGCTGGTTTACGCAGTTGCGCTGACTTGAATGCCTTCATCCGCGGACTGTTCTCTAGCGTCGGATCGGTGGGATGCCACAAGTGGATTGCGGGCAGAAAGCCACCATCGAAGAACCTTGTCGTCTTGAGCCGGTCAAGGAAGTCGTTGTCGTCGCCGCCGCGTTCCTCGAAGCGCTCATCATGGCCGCCAATGGCCCAGTAGGCAGCACGCGTGGCCGCCGTCGAGATCCCCGGGTTGTTCTGCTCGACGCGCGCCACCTGGCGAGGGAGACGCACGGGGCTCGACTGGATAGTTTCGGTGCTGTCAACCGCTGACGGGTAAAAGATGAAGCGGACAGGCTTCAGACCGTCATAGCGGTCCTGGAGGCGCTCGACGATGCTTCTCAAGTAGTCAAGCGGGACCAGGACATCCGCATCGTGGAGGAGCAGTAGCCTGCCCGCAGCGGAACGCGCGCCGGTGTTGAACGCACGGCTCTTGTTGAATGCGTCGCCAGCACCGCGTTGCAGATGGATGTAGCGGACGCCGCGGGGGCAGTGTGCGGCATACTCCGGGGCACTGGAGTGCTCGACAATGATCACCTCAAACTGCCGCAAGGACTGTGCGAACAAGCCCTTCAGCACCGCTTCGAACTGGGGAATGCGGTCGCGGCCAGCCACGGGCACAATGACGCTGAACAGCGGCGTTGCACACGCCGGTGGTACATCACTACACAACGCGAAAGGCCACTGCCGCGCGGCCACGTCGAGCAACCGTCCGCCGGTCCGGGGGAACACGCGGGCGACGGTCAGTGTCGAGGAGTGTTCCCAGCAGCAGGACCGACAGTCAGGAGACGAGCCAACCCGCAGTTCCTCGCTGCGGTTGCAGAGGCCAACCCATGGGATGGAAGTCGCCTTGGACAGAGCTGGATGGAGCGCACACTCCGCGCGCCAGCGCTCATGCAGCCAGCAACCAAGGGCACCTCGCAGCTGGACAGCCCGCGCGCGCAGCCGGCTCGGGCAATGCGTCAGCAGAGAACTCACGGACAGCCCGCCACGATCTCCTCGAGCCTGGCAAGGACGCTCGCCGCCGGGGCATCGGCTGCGGACCTCAGACGTTCGAGGAAGTGCGGTTGCGTGAAGGCAGCCCCGAGGCGGTAGGCGCTCCTGATCTCAGCGTCAGGGTAGGCCGCCAGGGCGCAGTGCCAGAACCACCCGCCCAACAGGTGGTAGGCACACGGTTCCTCCCCCCGCAGAAATGACGTGCCGCCCACGTGCGTGACGGGCTGGAAGGGATCGCAGACCGCACCGAAATCACGGGGGTAGCTGAACGGACACCCTGCAGCCACCGCCAGAAGGCTCAGTGCTCTCAGAGTGTCAAAGTAGTCCTTGTAGTACTGTGGGTACGCCCCGCGGGCCAAACCGACAGTGCAGATGGCGTCGGCAGCTGCGGGTGGCAGACTCGCCCAGGAGTAGACCCCGGCGTTCACGCCATACGTGCGGGCCAGCGAGCGCAGGCGGGGGCTGTTGATATGCATGAGGAACGTCTCAGGGGTCCGCAGTCCCAACCTGGTGTCCGTATGGCTGAAGAATGCCGTACCGACGCCCCCTTCGCGAAGGGATGGAGAGCGGGCCAGTTCGGGGATGGGTTCGGTGATCAGACAGTCGTGATCCAGGCACCAGAACGGCATCTCCTGAGTCTGCACGAGCGCGTCGATGACCTGCGGGTGGCCGACGCCGGCAGGTAACCCAATGAAGGTCGCTTGCGCCCCAAGAACGCGCCGGATGGACTGGCTTTCCGTAGCCGCCAAGCCATTGAGAATCACTACCGGACGCCAAGGCGTATTCTGAACGCAGTAGCGGACGGCTAGGTAGGTCAGGTGAGCGGCCTGGGGCATGGCAACGACGAAAACGACGTCCCCCGAAAGCGGCAGACGGGCCAGCCCCGACCGCAGCACCCGCTCGCTGCGTCGGGACCGCAGGCGACCCCGGGCAACAAGGAAACGTCCGGCCAGGGCACGAGCTGCATGCAGTGGGTTCATAGGGAAGCTCGCCCTGGTCTGCCAGCCCGGCGCCAGGTCCGCATTCACTGCCGCGACGCCTTCGGCCCCGCCGGACTTCCGGCCCAGATCTCGTGGTCGGGGACACTCTTGGTAACGACCGAGTTGGCCCCCACCACCGCACCCGTCCCGAGGTGCGTGCCGGGCAGTACCGTGACCCCAGCCCCGAGCCAGACGTCATCGCCCATGGTCACGCCCAGGCGTTGCGGGTCAGAAGGCTGCTCCCGGATAGGGGTGCCACGGTGCGTCCCGTGATTCGATGTCACCAGCGTGCAAAATTGGGACACGAGACAACCGGCGCCCACAACGATGTCGGCATCGGCGCACGCCCTCAAGTTATTGTACTGGCCGATCCACGTCCTTGCCCCGACCTCGATGCGCCCGTGTCCCAGCCCCGGATCGCCGAAGGCTAGCACCGTGCCGCGGCAGACGGTGCTACCCGCGCCAAGCCGCAGGGCTCCGGCGTACCAGCCGACCAGCAGTACGCCGTGCTCGATCTTTGCGCCGGGGTTCTCGGCCCGAACCTGGTCCAGGAGATCCAGTTCGAAACGCCATTCGCCCAGCGCTCGCACCAGGCTGGGATATCGGAGTTGCGCCAGGCCACGCAACCAGGTTGGGAGGCCGCGGGAAACCATGTACTTCACTCACTACGTCGAGGTCCGCAAGAGCCGGCGGGCCGACAAGGTGGCTACACGGAACGGGCGGGCACACGGCCAGCAGCAGGTCCGGGCTGGGCCAGAGAGTCGCGCCTGTCCAGCCTGGATGCGGTCCGCCAGAAGGCTCCATCCTCCTGGCGGTTGAGCCCCGAGTGAGAGTGCGGCCACTCGCCGCCGGCCTCGGCATCAAGCCAGCGCCGGCGCGTCAACACCCGCAGCGTCTCCGCAAGCCACGGCCCCAGCCAGCGATCGAGACGGCCGGAGGGGCTTGCCGGAGGCACTGCGGGAGGCGCCGCGAGTTCGGGAAGGCCGATGACCGCGTGAAGAGCCTGGTCCCAGGCAGCAACGGACGCACCCACGCTGTAACGCTCGCGAACGAGCTGCCGCCCGTTCGACTGCAGGGCCTCGCGCAGCGCCCGGTTGCGGGCTAGACGCGCCAGCGCCGCGACCGCCCCCTCCGTGTCGCCCACCTCGAAGAGAAGGCAGTTGATGCCGTCACGGAGAGCCGCTTCCAGTCCTGAACCCACGTATGCCGAGGAAACCACAGGAAGGCCGAGTGCCAAGGCTTCCCAAACCACCAGAGGGCCCGTTTCCCAAACAGGGGTGATCAGCAGGACGTCCGCGCCGGCATATACTGCGGCAGCCATGCGCTCGGACGGCACGTGCCCGAGAAACTCGACTCGTCCGACCCATGCGGGCACGTCCAGGTGCTGGCGGAGCCAACCCTCCTCGGGGCCGGTGCCGGCAATGCGCAGGCGCCAGGCGATCCCCTCAGCGTCAAGACCCTTCAGGATGGCGGGTAAATCCCGCACCCGCTTCTGGTCCTGCTCGAGTCGCCCACTGTGGACGATCCGGAGTGGCTGCAGCGGCAGGCCTGTGCCGACGCCGGCACAAGCAGCCTGCGGCTGACTGCTGACCCCATACGGCGCGTACAACACCCGGCCAGCCGGCATCCCGGCCACCTCCCGCGCCAGGGCTGCCGCAAGCCGGTTGGTAGCGACAACGGCGTCCAGCACCTCGCGGTACTCCTCCACGTCCCGAATGAGATCGCCTTGGATGCCGTGCAGTGACATCACAACCCGCGGCGTCCGGCGACGTTTCTGCCGCAGGCAAACGATGGCGCGGTAGGTATCCGGGATGTTGACGGCAACGACGATATCCGGAGCCGTCTCGCGGATGGCCCTGGTCACGGCCCGGCGGCGACCCTCCGGGGTGCAGGTGTCGGTGTGGACAGGCACCCCCCCCGTGCCGGGATGCGACGCCAGGTAGTCCTGTGCACGATTGTGGACGGGGCCGGAAACGAGCCCCAGGCAGGCGTCCCAACCGCGGCTCCGCAGGCCCGGAAGCAGGTAGTCAAGCCACACGGCCAGACCGCTCAGCGTGTATGAGGACGGCGCTACGAACAGCACCTTGGGCACTGGAGTTCTCCGCCTGACTTGGTCCCACGTGGCCACGGCGCCCGCACTTCAGGGCACGCCGCCCAGTCGAGCGCCTGCGGTATCACGCCGAGGGGCTGCTGCTTGCGCCTCGATTCTCGATCACAGCCATCTCCCGGGCCAGACGCTCCGTCAGTGCGGCGTCCCCGCACCGGTAATGCGGCCACTCCTCGCCGGCGCTGGCATGCGGCACACGCCGCCGCAGCAGGCGCCGAATGCGCTCCAACTGCGGCTCACGCAACCCGAACCGCGAACGTCTGCTCAGCGATACCGGCTGCGATACAAGCGGCAGTGCCGGCAAGGCCAGGCAGTCGGTCAGAGTTCTCGACCAGGCATTGCCAAACCGGGCGGGGCTGTAGTTCTCTTGGATGTCCGCTGCGGCCTGCCTTGCGAGGACATCCAGGCGTACGGGGTCGCAAAACAGGCCAGCTGCAAGCTCTGCCGCCCGCGCCGGCTGCCCCACGGGGAAGACGAGCCCGTTCACTCCCTCTCGGACCAGACCCTCCAAGTGAATGCCGCTGAACGCCGAGGAAACGGGCACGACGCCATGAGCCATGGCCTCGGCGATAGAGAGCCCCCAGCCTTCTGACGAGGAGAAACTGACCAAGACGTCGAGGCACGGATAGAAGTCTTGGTAGAGCTGGGTTCGGGAAAGCCGCCCGAAGCAGCAAACGCGGCCAGCGAAAGGAGCGGCCATGGCCCGCACCGCACCGGCCTGGGGACCATCGCCGGCAATCCACAGCTCCGCGGTGGTCGAGAGCCGCGCCAGAGCGTCGAAGAAGGGGCCGAGATCGGAGGCACGCTTGCACGCCTCGTCATCGAGCCGGCCAGCGTACCCGACCCGAAAGGGCGATACGTGCACTTCACGCGCACGCAACGGCGGCGGCACGGCATTGGGGATGTGACGGATCCGCTCAGGCGGGAAGGCACCCGCCCCGCTCGACATGACCTCGAAACTGAGTCTGCCGACGCACACGGCCATGTCCACGACGTCGATCCGCTCGAGAAGGCTCGCGGCCTGATGCGCAAAGTTCCCGTGGTTCGTGGCCAGCAGGCGGACCTTCGTCCCGCCATACCGCAGGCGACGAACCGCCTCGAAGGCGGAATCCAGGCAGGTGAGGACGACGACGTCTGGGCGCACGCGCCGAATGGTCCGCTCGATGGCCTGTACCCGGCCTTCCTCGGTGCCGGTGCGTCCGTCGATCCAGCACGTCCTGAGCGAAGGCCGACACGCCCCGATGCGGCGCGGGTCGTGGAAGTGCCGCCCCCACGCCAGCCCCACGGTCACCTCCCAGCCACGCTCGTCGAGCCCCTGCGCGAGGGATTCCACCCACGTGCCGACGCCGCAGACAACACTGCTCGAGTAGTAGATGATAAGTGCCCTGCCCACAGCGGAACCCTCATTGTTCACCCAACCGACCCATCAATCGGTGATCTGGACGGCAGCAACCACAGTTCCGCAGGGAGGATTCTGTGGCGCCAGGCCTGATGCGAAGACGTATCGCCGACGGGTGTCCGCGCAGGACCGACACCGATGCATCACGGGCGTCAGAACCTGCCGCGCAATCGCCGCCACAACGCCTTAAGGGGCAACGGTACGAGCCGGATGTAGACCGTCTTCCAGAAGCAACTCCAGGCGCAGAGCCAATGCCGCGGGTCAAGCAGTGCGGCACGTACGTGGTAAGGAATGGCACGCCAACACGGTCCGTGCTTCTCCTCCCACTTCGCCAGTTCTTTCCAAGCCCGTACCCAGAGCAGGCGCTTCCGGCTGGTGTTCTCGGGGTATGAGCAGAGGCAGCGGTAGTGTTCCGTCACCAATGCGTGCTGGTTACCGGACATCGATGCGGCGTGGCAACGGTAGTAGTAGAGCACCTCCGGGAGCCGGGCGAGCTTGAAGCGCCGGTACACCCGGTGGTAGAAGTCGAAATCGTGACAGCGGCGCCATTGCTTGCGGAAGGGGTCGACCTCGGCAAGAACGGCCCGCTGGAAAAGCAGACAGCCCGCCAACGGGCAGAAGTCCTCCAGCATCTCCGGAGGACCCGCTTCCCGAACTCCCAAGGACGTGCCTTCACCGTCGATGTACTCACTGTCCGTATAGACGAAAGCAACGTCGTCGTGCGTCTGCAGGAACCACACCATGCGTTCGACCGCAGACGGGTAGTACAGGTTGTCATCACTAGTCCAAGTGACGTACTCGCCCTTCGCCTCGCTCCAGCCCCGGTTGACAGTATCGGGGATGCCCTCGTTATCTTTGTGGATACAGCGGATACGCGGATCGCGCGCAGCATAGCCGTCGATCACTTCGCGAGTGTTATCCTTTGATCCATCGTTGACAAGGATCAGTTCCCAGCTCACGTGGGTTTGCGCCAAGACAGCATCAATGGCAGCGCCCACCATGTGCGCCCGGTTGTACGTGGGCATGACGATGGAGACAAGGGAAGGTAACGGCTGGGGCGGCAGGCTGAGGGATCGCATGGCCGCTGTCCTGTGACGTCGATAGCGCTGAGAGGATGGACGCCGATTGGTGTGCCACGCCCGTGTTGGCCACCGCTAACGCCTACGGGTGAACACTACTGAGAAGGTGACGTAACCGCACAAAGGATGGGCGGCAACCTGGGGCATCCGGGAAGGGCGCAGGCTGATGGCCATGGGCAGAGAGACACAGTAGGGAAGCGATTACAAGTGCCTGCCTAGATCCTGGTTGCGAAGGATTCCATACCGGAGAAGCAGGAGGACGTTGACCGCAACCCCCCGATGGCCATCGCAACGAGGAACCGAGGGCCAGGCAATCCTGCCTGTCAGCCAGGCAGCCCTGCCGATCCACCACAAGCCACCACACGGGACCCGCCACGGCGAAGACGGTGAGCTGCTCGCCCGCGAGCGTAAGGGGGAGGCCGTTGATGCTCTTCCAAGGCAGAGTGCTCGCCCAGAACGACTGAACCATGTAGGCGCCGCCGCACTGCACCGCCTGCGGTCAGGACGAGCGTCGCGTCTGCTCCTGAGGTAACCGCATGGCAGCTTGTCGACGGTTCGGAAGCAGCAGGCGGTCACGCTCGCGATCCCACATGCCATGGGTTGAGAGAACGGCCTCGAGGCCCGCGCGGATCGCGGTAACGTGCGCGGCCTCCGAGTAGCGGGTGTTGGTGAAGGCAATGACTCTCTCGGCTTCCTCGCGAAGTGAGTCGGGCTCAACCTCGGAGCAGGTCCGCATCAGACTAACAAGATCCGTGACGCTGAGGCTGCTGATCTGTGCTCCGAGTCCGCCGGTGTCCATCCCTGACTCAGGCGTGATCAACGGTACCAACCCAGCGGCCATCGCGTTGATGACCGAGCCCGGCATGCCATCGGAAGCCGAAGGGTAGACCGTGTACCCACACCGGTGGGTGATCTCTGCGAACTGGGAACCGGTCACATCCACCCAGCCCATCAAGTGCACGTTGGGAAGCCCGAATTCGTGCGCGTATGCTCCCACGAAATCGGTCTCGTAGCCGACGCTGCCACATATCCACAGATGGCATTCCGGCAATGCGGCAGTCGCTTCAAGAAGGAGGTCAAGCCCGCGATGCACTGCAGCATAGCTGGCAAGCCAGAGGAAGTGCTTGCGTGCTACAGCCCAATCCTTCCCTGCCGTCGTCGTGGCAACGCCAGGGGTAACCGAGTTGGGCACTTCGTACAGCGCAGCATTGCTTCGTTTGCGGTATGTCCCGGCCACCCAGTCGTCCCCGATGTAGAAGACGGCATCCGCGGTCCCTGGCCCAAGGTCACAGCGAGTGCGGTAACGTCTCCTTGCGCTGAAACCACGCCGCTTCCTCGCAGCCTGCATGCGAGCCCGCTCCGCGGCGATTGCTTGAGTATGCTCAGCGCCGGTGCCAAGATGCACACGGGGGGGCACTTGGCGGCGCAGGCCCCGGACAGCCGCCGCATAGGCGACATCTTGCCCGATCAGAAGGTCATAGCCTGCTGCCGACGGGGCCTCGGTGTTGCGGTAGTCGGTAACGTCGACAGCGAACCCCATCTCCCCTAGGACCCGGACCATCTCCACGCACTGCCAGTGGTTGCTGTGCCGACGTGCCAACGCTGGGTCATACCCAGGCAGAAAGGGCTCCAAGATGTAGCATACTAGCACTGTCGGCGCGCACGGACCCGCGTGGGTCACATTACGCACAACAGGGTAGGCGTGCAGCATGGCACGTTCGGCCTGCCGCGCCTTAGCCATGCGGCGCCAACGGGTCCAGAGGTGCCAGCGCACCGCGTCCCCCCACCGACGGGGCGACACGGCCAGACGCAAGGCCCTGCTAACGACATCGACCACGGGACCGCGGGCGCTCCCGAAGCGTGGCGAACAACCCAGCAATGCGACACAAGAAAAGCCGAACACGTTCAACCCCCACTAGGGCCGGGCCACAACGGAGCGAGCACCGTACTGCATATCCATGCAGCACAGTACCAGGCAGGCAGTCCTGAGACGCCTGATGTCTTACCGGGACTACCAGCTCCGGACGGCGCCGGATCAGAACCTTGGATGCACCCGATGGGGCCATGCTGCTGGCGGCGTCATAGGCGTGGGCGCAGGGCAAGCCCACAAGGAGAGTTCCCGAGACGGGTTGGAACTCTATATGGCCTCAGTACCAAGGGAAATGCCGTATGGCCAATCCTGACCTTGTCGTGCAAGTCAGGAAGCCTGCAGGAAGGACAGGCCCGTCCGCACTCACCCACGCCTGCCGTCCTCGGGTCTTCCGCGTGGCCCAAAGACGGCCGATCCCGCATCAACCGGGGACACCCTTCTGCCCGATACGGCAAGCGTAATCCACGCGATGCAGTAGCACCCGTTCGCACGAGGCAGCAAAATACTCATCGATGGCCCGACGTTGTCCCTGCCAGTGACCGTAGTCGTCTATCACGAGTACCCCTGCCGGAACAAGGCGAGGGTACAAGTGCGCCATCTCATGCCGTGTGGACTCGTAGAAATCTGTGTCAAGACGTAGTACTGCGACCTGCTCAGGAACCACCTTGGGGATCGTGTCTTCGACCATACCCTCGACGTACCGGACACGCGTTGGATCATACCCGGTTGAGGCCATGTTCCGCCTCACCTCATCCAAAGAGGCATAGCACCACTCGTTGTGGCCTGCCCGCTGGTTGGCCCGCCATTCAGCATCTGCAGGCACTCCGGCGTAGTCGGTGTCCAGGACTGATGGCGCCGGCAAGCCCCTGAAGGTGTCGTATAGGAGCAGGTCCCTTGTTGTCTCTCCTAGCTCAATGAGCGTATGCGCGACGAGCATCATACTCCCGCCTCGCCAAACACCACACTCCACCATGGAACCGGGCGTGCGCGCTGAGACAATATGGCAGACTGACTGGTAGAGTGCATACATCCTCTCCATGGAGGTCATCGTGAACGGGGCGCAGCGCTCGTAAAGTAGCATGAACCGCGCGTCGGACTGCATGTCGGCGCGCCTCTCTGCCACCTCCCTTCTGTAGTCCCGCAACATGGGTACACGATCAGAGATGAACTGATCCAGCATGGATGAATGGACAACGCTGTAACCGCACCTGGCCAGCAAAGCACGCCCTAGCCCGCCGAGTATCATCGCGACATACCCTTCCTGCTTTCGCCGATAGGACTGGGATCACGGCAGACCGAATCAGCCAGTCCGATCTCGGTGGAATTCTGGCGGTGCACATAGGCTCCCCATTGCCCCGGCCACGATGCCACTCCCTCCCCCGTAATAAGCTCCGGCTCTACTCTGACCTCGGCGATCCCCTGAAGTACGTCATAGGCATGGAAGACACCGAGCACGGAACGCGAACACGCAGACAGTACGAGAGAGTAGCTTCCCGGTGCGACCCAGAGGCCATCGAGATGCAGCCTCCTGAAGTGAGATCCGGCACTCGGGATGGCAAACGAGTCCGACCAACCTGTGAGAACGTTTGCCCCGAACCTGTCCGTCAAGGCATACCCAAAGCATACGGAGGCCATCCCAACAGGACAGGCGAGAAAGGCATCGACCACAACGGATCCCCCGACCGGAATACGTCCATCCTGAGGTGCAAGGACAGAGGCACTCACGAACGAGACCCTTGCATCTGGGGATTCCCTTGAACGGCAGCGAATCCCCCTTACTGAGGTGTTACAGCCACCGTCGTCACCATAGGCAGCAGTACTGCAGTAGGCAGCAGTCACGTCGGACGGCAAGCCATCACTGTGCAAAGCACCGTCCTCTAGTAGTATGCAACGTTGCGTCAACTGGCGGACGGCCTGCATGTTGTGGCTTACGAAGAGGACGGTGCGACCGTGGCCGGCGACGTCCTGCATCTTGCCGATGCACTTCTTCTGGAATTCGGCGTCGCCGACGGCGAGGACTTCGTCGACGATCAGGATTTCGGGTTCGAGGTGGGCGGCGACGGCGAAGCCGAGGCGGACCATCATGCCGGAGGAGTAGCGCTTGACGGGGGTGTCGATAAAGCGTTCAACCCCGGAGAAGCTGATGATTTCGTCGAGTTTCCCGGTGATCTCGGCCTTGGTCATGCCGAGGATGGCGCCGTTGAGGTAGATGTTCTCCCGGCCGGTCAGCTCGGGGTGCATGCCGGTGCCGACTTCGAGCAGGCTGGCGATGCGGCCCTTGACCTTGACCTGGCCCGTGGTCGGGGCGGTGATCCTGGAGAGAATCTTGAGCAGGGTGCTCTTGCCGGCGCCGTTGCGGCCGATGATGCCGAGGACCTCGCCGCGCTTGACCTCGAAGGAGACGTC
>CAILUI010000106.1 GCA_903837355.1 uncultured Victivallales bacterium | reverse complement strand
GATTGAGCCGCTGTGGCGTTCCGGCAATCAGCACCGACCTTTGCATCGCCCTCCGGCATAGACGCAGAAGGCCATATCGGATTGGCCCCGGCCATCACTGACGACATCCTCGGCCTGGGCCAGGCCCCCAGAAACGGGGCGGGGTCAATGACTTTATACGGGCGCGTATATAGTCATTGACCCCCTGGCGATCCCGGACGACCTGGTCCTCCGCGCATCATCACCCCCTGATCACGGCAGAGGTGGGCGAAGTCGGGGCACGGGGAGGCGCAGTCAAGGTGCGGCTGTGCCGGTGGGAAGCGGGCGATGGTCGGGGGCGCGGTCAGGTCGAAGGACGTTCCGGGGGCGTCACGCTTCGTAGAGGCGTCCGAGCACCCGCACCATGGCCCACGTGTCCATGCGGCAGTACGCAAGCAACTGACGCCGGACCTCATCGATCCTGCCGGGGTCGGTCTCGCCTTTGAGGCTGACGAACGCGGCGCTGGCGCTGGCCCCGTCGCCAATGGCGAGGGCACCGTAGGTCAGTTCGGGCACGAGCGCGGGCAAGACCGCTTTGATGCTGTAGCTGCCGCCCATTGCGGGTGTGTAGTACCACTGCCGCTGGAACGGCACCATCAGGTCTACGAGTCTGGCCCTGACCCCCTGAATCGAGGTGGCATGCTGCGGGAAGCGAGCCTGCAACTCAGCCAAGCGGCCATCCTCAAAGGTGCGGTTGTAGACCAGCACCGATTCAGCGCCCTCTAGCGCACTGAGCAGAGAGGTCACGAACGGCTGGCGGGGGTCGCCGCTGGCATCAGCAAGGAACTCGTGGTGCGTGATCTCCCCTCCAAGGGTCTCCTGCCTGTGCATTGACCACTGGAAGGGCATCTGCTGGTAGGGGCGCATGCCGTCGTGCTCGGGGACTGGAGCGGCCACGGTCTCGGAATCGATGTGAGCGATGGGATACCGCAGACCGCCCACGAAGGCTCGGATGCTCTTGCTGTCCACCACGGGCATGCCGGTCTTCTCAGCGGCCACCTGCGTCTTCTGGGAAGCGCTGAGGCCGTAGTCGTCCGGGATGTCCTTGATCTGCATGACGCCGCTGCGGTACAGACTCCAGCACTTCTTCCCGCCACGGGTCAACTCGAACACCGACCGTTCGGGGACGTGGCTCCAGCAATGTCCCCGGAAGGGGCACTCACGCGGGTCAGAGCAGTGAGGGCCGATGGCAACGCCGGGCATCTCACCAGCCGCGAGCACCCCCTGAAGGTCAGCGATCTCAGCCCCTATGGCGTCTTGCATGCCTTGGACCTGCGGCAGCACGGACTCATCCACGAACAGCCGGTCGAGGTCAAGGGAGTCCTCGCGCACGTAGGCATTGCTGACGTGGGTGACGCATATGTCGCGGATGTTGAGACCAGCGCGGGTCAACATCCAGTGCTGGAAGGCCGCGTCAAGAACATGGTGATCCTCAACGCTCGTGCCGCTCTTGACCTCGTGCACTCTCCACTCAGAACCGTCACGGACCAGAACGTCCACGGCACAAACGGACCCAGCGTACTCCAAGACGGCTTC
>CAILUI010000105.1 GCA_903837355.1 uncultured Victivallales bacterium | reverse complement strand
GTCCTGGGGGATCACAATGGTGTAGGGGGTCGCCCCTTTGCCGCTCAACGCGACGGGCCGGGCGCCGGCCGCCGGGCGCCGGCCACCAGGAAATGACGACGAACATCCCAGTGACGTGGCAAGCGACAGCGAGACCGCTGACCACACACACGCTTGGGTGGCCTGCGCCAACCAGCCGCGACTCAAGCGCACGCCGCGCGCGACACTTGAGTCGACGCGAGAATCGCAGGCAGGAAATGACTCTTTCCGGGACACGCGGCAGAAGCTAGTCCCGGGGCGATGGGAGTGCAAGGAGCGGGGGAATGGCGAGGGACAACCGGGTCGGCCTTGTCGCCGCTGATGGTCCCCGCGGTCGGTGCAGTCAGTGGGTGAGACGGTGGGCGGGGCAGCCACCCCACTCAGGAGCGTGCCCCGCGCCGTCTGTGATCCCGCTGCTCTTGCCTATCAGCCCTTTCGGACACTGACGACCACTGCCGGAGCTGCTTTGTCGCAGCCGGGACACTTCTGGTTGCCGTTGGGGATCGTGACTTGGCCGGGAGCTGGGGCAGACCAGGCCTACTCCGCCATTTCCAGGGCGTCCCACGCTTCCTTGGTACCTCTGTAGAATAGATAGCTCTGAAGCTCCTTCACGGGAATATTGAATGACGAGGATGCCTTGAGTTCCTTGTCATTGTAGACGTCGTACAACGGACCCGACTCTGGGACATTCACTCTGATGGCACCTGTCTTCTTGGTGTGGAGGCCGATGAAGGAGTTGTTGATATAGCAGACGTCATCGGTGTCAGTGTAGAGGAAGCCGCCTGCCTGCGTCAACGCATACCTCACAACCGAAGGCACCAAATTCATGGACGCACAGTAGATACTGCTCCAGTCCCTATGCCGCTTCACCGCAATGGCCACATCCGACGTTCCCTCGTAGTGCGCAATTGTCTGCACGGACTGATCAGTGACCGTGAATGACGGAGCGTAGGTATTCCGGTCTGCAAGAGGCTCGCATGGTTCGTTGTTTGCCAAGGTGCCCATAGGCGTACCCTCGGCGATACCGGCCTGGCTGGTAAACCACTCGCTTGGCGTCATCCTCCAACTCCGCGGTTCTGTGGAAGCCGTTATCTTCATGCCGACCAGATCGGACATCGCCCTATCGCTGAACATGCCTTCCCTGTCGACAAACCCAGCCGCCCAGAGGAAGATGGCCGTCTTGCCGCCCCGCTTCACCACGTTGTCGATCATCTCCGTCTGCACCGCGTCAAGCCCGATGGTCAGGAAGAACACGTACACCTTGTAGTCCCGCCGCTGATCGAGTTTGTCCAGAAGGATCGCATCATAGGGAACGCCGGCTCTGGCCCAGAGGAAGCGTGGGTAGTCCATGAGGGCGAACCCCCTGGTCGGTGCACTCTTGATGGGGTCGAAACCGAGGTACTTGGCGAAGTCGGAATCGACCACATAGGCTATCTCGGCTCCCGTCGTCCGATCAGAGTGAACCATCTTCTCGTAGATACCGGCCTGTTCCCGCCACGTAGATAGCAGCTCCGGTACGCCGTACTGGTAGGACATCTGCCACAGATACGGGAGCTGCCCCTGGACCAGCGAGTTCATGAACACCCGACGTTGCAGAACAATGGTCTCGGCAGCGTTCCGGGTTGCGCCATATCCCATGTCGGGCCCCGTGTGCGGCCGCACGTCGTTCTGCAGCAGAACCATCTTCCCAAAGTCGGCCAGTCCCTGGGGAGGCTGGATAGGAGCCCCGCTTCCCCAGTGCCCGATGCCTCTGCCAGGGTAGGGTTCCCATTGGTCGAAGTAGTCGAAATAGGGACTCCGCAGGAGATCCCTGATCCTGCCGGCACCGAGGCCGTAGGGCCCCCAGCCGCCGCTGAGCATGTTGCCTGTCCTTGCGCCAGCGATCACTCGGCTGTGCGTGGCCTCTTTGACGAACTTACAGAAGTCAATGATGACCTGATTGTAGGTCCAGGAGGCGAAGTCCTGTGAGTCGGCGGTACGCCGGTTCATGCCTGGGGCGAACAGGAGAGCATAGGGCTCAGCCGCGGCGGCCGCCTTCTGCGGCTCCGGCAGCAGCGGCCTGGCCGTGCCGAAGGTGACCGTGGGGTCTTTCCAGGCCTTTCGCAGGGCGGCCTTTGTCCCGTACCGGTCGGTGAGAAACGCCGCAAACCGCTCTAATGCTCGCGGCGTCGACGTGTTGACCTCGTAGTTGCAGTCCAGGGTCGAGCCATTCATGAGCTGATAGCCGATGATGGCATCTGCATAGCTGCTGGTCTGAATGTGGGCGATCATCTGCCGGATGGCATCGCGAGCGTCGCGTCTCCACTCAGGGGACAGAAAGTCGGGGATCATGCCCTTGGGGTTAGTCCCTGCTGCTTCCGGATGCAGCCGCACCCACCACAAGGCTCCGTCCAGCTCAACTTGAAGAATGATCTTCGTCTGGGGATTGGCCTTGAGGAGACGACCAACCTGAGTGTCGAGGTAAGACCAGTCGAAGCAATCGGGACCGAGCCACGTAGCTGGGTAGAACCCGAGCTGACTCTGCCCCAAGGCCATCATCAGCCGCGCGCATTTGAAGCCGCTGTCACCCACCATCACCTGGAGCTGCTCGTCGCTGATGTTGTGGTTTATCATGCTGGCCCAACCCAGACCGGTAACGGGCGTGCCATCAATGAGTATCGACATCGCTCCCATCCGGTTTCCGAGTTCCACCCTCTGCGCTGGCGGCGTCTTGAGAATGGCATCCGCAGCGATGCGGTTGTTGACTGGCTTGCGGTAGACTCCGGCTCGGTAGACGGTGAACTCTCCCCCGCCCGGGCCCGGAGACCGCACGGTTACGTAGAGAGCTGTCAGTCTCTTGCCATGGCCTTCCTTGGGCACCTGGAAGTCATAGGATCGCTTCGTTCCATCGCCTACCACCGCCGCCCCAGGGGCTGCGTCGATCGCGCCGCCACCATAATAACCGACTCCCAGCAGAGCCCAGACTGGCCCCAATGAGTCGGGGTCATTGCCACCGGAGTACTCAATGCGCACGACATCGCCAGCGCAGAGCGCTATCTGGGGAAGGTTGGGGGATGCCTCGCTGCCGATGTCAACCATTCCTCTCCAACTCCCGGGCTTCTCCACGGCAATCCTGCATCCACCCCCATCGGCGCTATAGAGAAGCGCTTTCGGCGAGGGTCCGTCCAGCCCTTCGGGGAGAAGAGTGAACGAATCGTGACGGAACTCCTTCTCATGCACCAGATAGGAGTCGGCGAGGTAGTCCTGGCCCACCGCGGAGGTTGCTCCGCAGAGAAGGAGGAGCGACAGCGTCACTGCGATTGCGTCCAGACGGATGGCCATTCAGAGCGCCTCATTGTGGGGTTCGGGATCGGGATCTACCCAACTCAGGCCTGCCCGGCTGAACTCGCTGCGGTAGCTCGCAACGCTGTCAAGGGAAATGCCGGTGAGGCTCATATCTTCCAGACCTCAGTGACTCCCGCACAGCGTTGCGCAAGCTGAACGCCGGTCGTCGTGCGGTGTCGTCCTCCACGACCTGTCCCCTTCAGCCTACTGGTTCTTTCGAACCGTCATTTCCCGCGAGCGGCGGATAGGGCCTCGATCTTGCCGGCGCTCAGCGCTCGGTCGTACATCCGCACCTCGTCCATTTCGCCTATGAAATCATCTAGGCCGCCCGCATCCGAAAGACCGATAGTGAGTTCGGCGCTGGCGCTCTCGGGTTTGCCACTGGTTCCCGTCGAAGTCCCGGCAAGTTCGCCGTCGAGATAGACCTGGATGGCTTTCTTGTCGTAGCTCACCGCGACGTGGACCCACTTGTCCTTGGGCAGGGCAGGAAATGCGCAGACACTCCCTGGGCCGTACCAGGTGTTGTTTTCGGTGCTCATGGCAAAATGGCTGGCGCTGTCGTCGAGGTAGAGGCGCGTGAGCATGTTGACCGAAAAGGGGGTGAACTTGCCAGAGCCTTTCACCTTAATCCACATGGAAACCGTGAACCCCTCCAAGCCAACCAGGCCTTCGCTGCCGTCGACGTGCATGCCATTCGCGCTGCCATCAAAGGCCAGGGCGGTCCCGCTGACGCCGGTCACCCACCTGGGTGCCGAGAGCTTACCGTGGCGGCCGTAACCGGAGAGATCGCCCGCGGTCGTGCCTTTGCCTTCATCGAAGCGCCACCAGGCCAGCAGACCACTCTCCTTGTCAGCGCCAGATCTGGCCGCGGCTTCCTTGTCGAACTTGACCGCGACCGTCTTCTTCTTCACGACGGCATAGGGACCCAGTCCCAGGTCTTCCGGGATGAGATCGACGTGGTTCTTGGGCGCATCGGAGAAGGCATTGCGGACCGCATCCAGGTAGCCCATCCCATATTCGCGATAGGGTGCCAGATAATGGCCCTCGCCCCACTCGTTCCAATTGTCGAGCAACACCATTTTGCTGCCAAGTTCGTCTTGGGGCATGGTCTTGGTGAACGCGAGCGCCTTGCGGCACAGGGTTTCATAGCCGGCAGGCGGGATCTTCCAGATGCTGCCCTCATCCTGCCAGCCGGTCCAGCCCATGGACAGGGTGAGGATCTGGGGAATGGCATTGAGATCCCGCAGGGTCGCCCAGAACTTCTCCTGAGCTGCAACCGCTTGCTCGGGCGTAGGGTTCATACCCCCACCACCATTGCAGTAGGAGAACTGGTAATCGAACCCCATTTCTTTCATTTTGTCCAGGTAAGTTCGGTCGGTGCCGCGGTACTCGCCGAGGATGGTGAGCCCGGCAAAACCCGCCTTATGGCAGATCTCGCGCATCTTCTCGAAAGCCTGGTTGACATTGGCCGCCCCGCCAAGGTCATCATAAATGTTGCCGGTGGAGGTGGGACCGGTAACATAGATGAAAAGGAGTGGCTTGCCGTCGATCTTCAGGTAACTGGGATGCTTGAAGAACGTGTCGATCCAGTAGGGAAGGAGGTTCTCCAGCAGGTCCTTCTCATCACTCACTCCCGCCTTGTTCCTGCTCTGGTTCTCCCACATGATAGCAAACTTCATTTGGTTGACGTACTTGGACTTGTAGAGACCTTCGGTGATGCAGCGCTCGAACATGGTATGGATGTCCTTGCTGCCCTGGCGGGTGCGGTACCAGCAATAGACCATGAAGTCGATCCCGTGATCGACGGCCCACTTGGTTTCCCAATCCTTGACTTCGGGATTGAGTTCGTCATACTTGCCCAGCACCGGCATGCGCCAAAGATCGCGGTCGATGGATTTCCACATGCGCGTGTCTTCCCACAGCGGGCAATTCTGTGCTCCCACCAGTACTTTGGTCCTGATGGGCACTGGTTCAGGAATGTACCCTTTGGTGATGGCCACCGGTGGGGTGAAGGGCACGGTGTATTCGGCCGTCACGTCTTCCATGTTGGCGGCGGAAACCACGAGTTTCAGTTTCCTCTCACCGGCCTTCTCGGTCTGCACCATCCAGGAAAGCTCAACCCGTTTCCCGGTATCCTGTTCGCTCACTTCATGGGTACTACTGCCCAGCACGATTACCCCATCGCCAGGGACCAGCTTGGCGGAGAACTTTCCGGGCCCGCCAAAACTGCTCAAGTCGGCAAGGATCTTCACCGGGCGCCCGGCGCGACTGACGCCGACATCCGGAAAGAAGTAATTGATCTTAACGGCAGTGGGTGCCGCCTTGGCATCGAGGAAACGGATACTGGCCAGCGCAACCTGCCCGGCTGCATCGGCTGGCGAAAATGCCAACCCGGTGATCTTGCCTGACCATTCGGTGACCTTGAGAACCGGCAACAGGTACTGGTGCATTTGCCCGTCAGCCTTGATCGGGAAATCCAGCGTCTTGGAGCCGACGGTGGAGAGGATCAGAATCCGGGCCTTGGCCCCCTTGGTGGCGGACATTATCACGGAGATGAATTCATTCGGGGCGGCGAGGACGTCGAGGCCGTTATTGGCCAGTGCCGATTCCGGACCGGTCAACTCCATGGCCAGGAGGCCGTCTTTCACTGTGCAGGCGCCGCAATCGATGGCCTTCCAGTTCCCCATTCCTTGGGAAAAGTCAAAGCTCCCGTGTTCGGTCTTCTTTCCCTCGAAGGCCAGGTTGAGGCCATAGCGGGGGAGCAGGGGATTGACTGCGGCGTTGTAGAAACGGAAATCGCTGATCATCCCTTTGACGTTCCCGGCATGCTGGCTGGCCTTACCGACCAGCAGTGGGTTCTGGGTCGGGGACAGTGTGCCAGCCTTGGCTGATCTGTAGAAGAACTCATTGACGGCCATCATCAGCTCGTTGCCATCCCAGGAGGCGATAAGATGGTACCAGGTACCGGTCTTGGGGGTGAGGGTGGATAGTCGGGGTTCCATCGCATTGCCGGAATTGACGAAAAAGGAAAGTCTGCCCCCTTCGCCCACGGGATCGATCCGGAGCAAGAACTCGCCTTCCTTGGCGGCGACACAACCGTTCTCGATGGCGCTGAAATTGACCCAGGTGTCGATGGTGAAACCTTGGGCGCACGAAAGGGGCGGCGCGTTGCTCACTTCCAGTCCACCGCTCCCGTCCAGCTTCAGGCACTTGCCGTCCCGGCCATCGACGCATGCTCCGCCGGCCAGACTGGCGACCAGGTGGTTGAGCGAAGCATCCTCGTTCAAGGTCGCTGCGGAGGCGAAGCGAAATTCGACCGAGGGCCTGCCTGCCGAGGGGCCCTTGTGCTTGGCTGGCGCGGCGTCACCCGGTTGCATCGGCTGTGCAGAGCTTGCAGCGTTTGAGACGAGGGCTGCGTTATCAGCGGCTGATCTCGTGCAGCCGCCGACCGACAAGGTGCCTAAGCCTGCCAGTCCGGCGACAGCCATCGGCGCGAGGATTGCCGATACGATGGTCTTTGGCGGAGCCATATTTCATCCCCTAAGTTCGAGTCCTGAGCGGCATAAACAGACTGTCGCCAAGAGTCTGGGTGTAGGCGTTGCGCCCCCGGCCATGCTGGCTGCCAACGCGGGCAATCCCCGGTTTGGCTGCCCATTGCACCTGCTTCGCGAGCCTCCATTCAGATGCGCCCATCAGCTTCTCCATCGGTGAACGCCTGCAGCAGCAGCATGTGCTCACTGGACAACCTATCCACGGCGCTCACACTCCCCCTCTGGCCGCTTGGCCGTGGCAGGTCTATTCTACCACAGGGAACTACGCCCACCAACCCGGGCCGGTGACAGAGGGAGCAGACATGGCACGCAAAGCAGACCGCCTCAAGCGGCCCTGTGTAGTGTCGAAGCGTGCAAGGCACGCACACGGGGTTCCGGCGACCGACCGGCGACGCCTCACCTGGAGAGTATTGCCTCGGCGCGCCGGGCGGCCTCGGTCCCTGGAACGCTGCGAGCCACGGCTTGCAGGGCCTGCCTGGCCTGGGCGGCGGCGGGTCCGGTCAGGAGCGGCTCGGCGAGGGTCAGAATGGCGGCAACGGCCTCGGCCCGCGTGCCAGGGTTGTCCAGACTTGGCTGCGCCAGGGCCAGCGCCTCGGGTCCGGACAGGCCAGCCACTACGCCCAGAAGGAGCTTCTTCTCCTCATCACGTTGGGCCAACGGCACGAGGCGGCGGCACACGTCCAGCCTCTGCGCCGCCGGCGTCTCGCTGTTGCCCGCGAGACGGATGCAGCCCCGCAGGCAGACTAGCCTGGCGGTGGCGTGGCTGGAGATCTCGGCAAGACGAAGCAGGTGCGGAACGACGTCCGGGCTATGCCACTCGCCGAGAAGCCTGAACGCCGTGGCGCTGACCTCGGCATCGCCATCGTCGGTAGCGGCGAGGACAGCCTGGCAGGCCGCCGCTCCGCCGACGCCGTGCAGAAGGCGCAGGAGAGTCTGTCGGGGGCCGGACTGAGCCTGTGGCAGAAGCCCGGCCAGCAGGCCCGCGCAGACCTCGGGGTCGGCCGCCTTGCCACAAGCCGTACGCAGAGCGCGCTCGATGGCCTCCCCGTCTTCCGGGGAGGCCGTGTTGGCCAGCAGCTCAAGCAGAGCCGAGAGATCGCCGGCGCCAGCCAGGTCCCCCAGCACCCGCAGCGCCGCCAGCCGCAGGGTGGGGTCGGATTCACGAGTGACCCGCAGCAGGCCCGGGACGGCGATCGACAGCCGGCGCGCACCCACGAGCTGGATGGCTGCCAGACGCCGTTTCCCCGCCGTGGAATCGAGGCGCGCCGAGAGGGCGCTGTCGGGCCCCTGGCCGGGCCACCCCGCCAGGACATTCTGCGCCACTGCGGAGATCGCGTCATCGGGGTCGTCAAGGAGCTCAACCAGTCGCACCACCGCCGGACTGCCAGCCGCGTACGGCAGACCCGCGATGGCCTGCAGACGAACGCCCTTGGGGCCACTGCGGGCGAGTTCGAGCAGCGCCGGCCACGTCACCGGATCGGCACGAATGCACAAAGCCTGGGTGAGGGCAGCCTGCCGTTCGTCCGGCAGTGTGGAGAGGGCGGCGGCGAGCGACTGAGAGGCGGCCGTCCCGGGTAACTCGTGCTGGACCACCCAGAAGGCAGTGCTGACGGCGACCGTGTCGGTGCCCCGCAGTTGGTCGAGCAGGAAGGCGGGGCCGGCAGCACCACGGCTGCAGATCGCGCCGCGCACGGCGGCAGCCCGGATACCCGCGGTCGTCTCTTGACGCAGAAGGCGATCGTAGACAGCGCGAGCGCGACGCGCGTGGCCGGCGGCGGCGAGCTGAGTCGCGGCGTCGAGACACCCCTCCCAGAGGGCGGGCCGCAGGCGTTCCGACGCACCCTCCAGCGCCCTCTCCAAGGCCGCAACCGCACGGGTCGTTCCAATGCGCCCCAAGGCGGCGGCCGCGGCGGCCTCGACGGCGGGGTCGGGGTCGCGCAAGCACGGGACCAGCAGGCGCACGGCTTTGGCGTCGCGCCGAACCCCGATGGAGTTGATAATGCCCACCCGCAGCGGCCCGGTGAGCGTCCCCAGAGCGTCCCGGAAGACGGGGTCCACCGCCGCGTCGGGCAGGCCCTCCAAGGCGTTGCGTGCCAGATACGCAAGGCCATCGTCGGACAGGAACTGCGCCAGCACCGGAATCGCCTCACGGTTGCCCATGACCGCCAGCAGGCGGCAGGCCTCCTGCCGCTCGGCCAAGGGAGCTGTGGAGGTCAGGACGGCGATCATCCGCGCCGGATCGGTATAGGTAAAGGGCGGCGCAGCGGTACTGAAGAGGAAACGTCGCCGGGGGTCTGGAACGCCATCGAGGTAGGCGCAGTCCGCGGTGTCCGCGTCCACCTGGTCAGCGTAGAGTCCGACACGTGACTGACCGGTACGCTCACTGACCTCCCAGTAGTACGTTCCTGGCGGCTGCGCCCTGGGCAGAACCAACTCGACCACGGCGTTGTCGCGGATGGCCGTAAAGACCTGCTGCGCCACTTGGCGGCGACGTTGCGGCGACTCCCAGAGAGTGAGGGTGAGGCCGCCCTCATCGTCCATCCAACTGGGTACGGTCACCGACACCCCACTGCATGGCATCGGGACGGTGAAACCCTGTCCCAAGCGAGTGTAGTCGTTAAGGGGAACGGCTTCATGCCCGGCCCTGGCGGCCGGCGCGCTGCACACGGCCAGGAGCCCGAGCACGACACTCACTAAAGCAGACCGCATGACCAGCTCTCCGCGTGTCTGTCCGTCGGGGCCAGGATCGTAGGCTAGAGTCGCCACGGTTCTCTCAGGGCGCGCGAGCACAAGCGCTCGGCGGCGGCATCGGCAGGAAAGTGCTCACGCACGGGATCCCAGCGCAATGAGCGTTGCAGCTTGAGGGCGGTGATCGCCAGATGCCCCAGGCTGGCGGAGCGATGGCCGATCTCCGCGTCGGTGCTTGGGCGGGCCCGCGTCCGGATGCACTCGAACCAGTTGGCGTGGTGGTTGTTGGCGCCGCTCACCTCGCGACTGCGCAGCCCCATCTCAACGAAGATGTCCGCGGGGCTGCCCTCGACGGGACCGCCGCCAAAGAGAGTGGTGACCCACCCGCGCTCGCCGACAAAGACCCCGCCAAAATTCCCCGCCAGCCGCGCCGTAGAAGGGACGGCCCCATAGAGATCCCGCACCATGCCCCAGTGCTCAACCAGATGCAGCAACGTGCCACTGGCGTAGCGGAAGGTCAGCGTCGGGAACTCGCCGCTGGCAGGATGGATGATCTCCAACGGCCCGCTCTCCTCGACCCCAAGGGCGTACTGAATCACGTCCGCACTGTGCGAGAAGTGCCAAGTCACGGAGGCGGCACCGAAGTCCTCGCAGAAGGCCCAGGGAACGACCTCCAGGGCTGGGTTCTTGTGGTAGCGGCGGTTGTAGGGGTGCCAGGGCGCCGGGCCGACCCAGAGGTCCCAGTCCAGGCCCTCCGGAACGGGCTCGGCGGGCAGGACCGGGTTGTAGGGAACCGCGGAGCCATCGGCCCTGGACCAGAGGGCGAAAACGTGCTTGATATGCCCCAGCCCACCCTCACGGATAAAGGTGCAGATGCGGCGGGTTGTGGGCATGGAGCGGTACTGCGTCCCGGTCTGCAGGATGCGGGCGTACGAACACACCACGTCAACCAGGCGGCGCCCTTCCCGGACGCTGAGCGAGACCGGTTTCTCGCAGTAGACATCCTTGCCGGCCTTGGCCGCATCCACTGCCAGCAGGGTGTGCCAGTGGTCCGGCGAGGCGATGAGGACAGCATCGAGGTCGGGCCGAACGAGGAGTTCACGGTAGTCGTTGTAGGCGATGCAACCGTGAAAAACGCCACTGGGACGCTCGGCCGCATAGGCGGCCTCCGTGCGTTGCCGCGCCGCATCGCGACGCACCTGGTCCACATCGCAGACGGCCACCACCTGAACGGTCCGGTCGCCCAGGCAACGGCCCAGGTGTCCCATGCCCATCATGCCGCAACCGATCAGCGCAACATTGAGCCGGGCGCTGGGCGCCTCTGCAGCGGCCGAGACCTGCGCCCTGACGGCAGCGCTGCCCGAGACCAGCAAGGCCCCGGAAGCCGCGGCCGCGCGGCCGAGAAACTCACGGCGCGCCAGCCGCGGCAGGACCAGCGCCGGCTCTGACGGGGTCGCGTTCATGGGGCGCCCTGCCCTGCCACGTCCTGACTGACTTTACCGAAGAAGCTGATAGAGGCCGCGACCTCGGGCATGGACTCAAGCCAGTTGTAGGCATACTCGAGGCCGAACATCACCGGACGAACCTTGAGGCGATGGAGCTCCTTGATGAAGCGCTCGGTCTGCCCGACGCCGGTCCCCCACGGCACATCGTGGCCCTCGGCGCTCAGCTCGTGCAGGTCGTGCATCTGCACCGTGAGCAGCCGGTCCTTGAGGGTTGCGGCAGCGGCGACGGGATCGATGCCAGAGCGCAACCAGTAGCCGAGGTCAGCACAGGCGCCGAGGCGCCGAGTGCGGCCTTCACAGACCTGCAGGATCCCTTCAGGACGCCAGTAGATGGGAGAGCTCTTCTGGTCGTGGTTGTGGAGCGCCACCTGGATATCGTACTGATCGCAGAACCTGCCGATGGTATCCAACGCCTGCGGTGCCGGCTCGGACATGAAGGTCTCGATGCCGATCTTGCGCCCAAACTCAAAGACGCTGCGGCAGCCGGCTTCGTCGCCCGGGATGTCCTGGATGTAGTAGGTCAACAGGCGCACACCGGCGGCATCCAACTTCTGCCGGACCTGCGCCAGTTCCGCATCCGTTAGTTGGGGGTCGAAATTGCGCGGAATCTGCTCGCTGACCTTCTGGAAACTCAGCCCGCCCATGTAGGGCAGGCCGAGCGCTGAGACCTTATCGATGGCCTCGAAGAGAGTGTACTTGTGGAACGTGTAGGCCTCGATCCCCAAGCGCCAGCCGAGTTTCTCCTGGGCCCGGATGGCGGGAGTCAGCCGACTGCTGGGAATGGTCGGCGACGGCAGATCGCCCAGCGCGAACTGGGCCGCGGCCAGATAGAACGACAGCATCTTTGCATCCCAGAAGACACGCGGGTTGTGGGCGATGGTGGAGTAGAAGACGCGTCCCCGACCGTAGTGCCGCACCCAAGCCAGCGCGTAGTCGTTGTCAGGACGGAAGGCCTGCACGCTGTCCTTGCCCTGCAGCGCCGCGGACGCAGCGTTATCCAGACTCAGCAACACGCGCACGCGCTGCCGTGAGTAGGCGTCAGCGAAGCGGAAGAACTCGTCGGCGTACTCAAAGCTCTGGCCGCCGAAGACCTGGGTCAGGGGATGAATGGGGTCGTCCAGTCTGACCATGACACGCTCGTTGGCGTCAAGATGGCTCGCCCCGCGGGCACCGAGCATGAGCCCGAACTCTGGCCAGTCTTCGAGAGCACCGGGCCAGCGCGTGAAGGCAACCGAGGTGCCGTGAACCCCGAGCAAACCGCCGCCGCCATAGACGAATTCGACCAGGCTCTGCCTCAGCACCGGATCGTCGAACAGGTTACCCACGGTGTTATTGAGGAACACGGCGTCGAACTGGCGCAGGGTCTCCGGTTTGAAGCTGGACGGATCCCGACTGACCACCGTCTCGAAGGCTCCGGTCTTCTGCCCCATGAGCGTAAAGGCGAGATTGGCGGCAGCAATGGACCCGTGCCCGCCGTAGCCCACGTTCAGATCGCAGATCAGCAACTTGCGCGGCCGGCCCGGCACCGCCGGCGCGACGGTCGGGATGGTGGCCTCGATCCTGGCGCGGTCCTCGGCAGTGGGGGCTTCCTGTGCACGCAGCACCGCCGGCCGCAGGCACAGCCCGCCTCCCAGCATCAACGCCACCCCTGCAGTCAGCATTCGCCGAGGATTCCGCATGGCCCCCTACTCCTTGTGCTGGACCGCGATGGCCCGACGTACCACCCCCCGCCGACGGCACCGCCGGCCCGCCGTCAAGCACCGTAGTTAGCCGTAGCGCTCGAGCAGCAGGACCGCATGGGCCGCGATGGCCAGGCCCTGACCAACGGCGTCATGTCCCTCGCAGGTCGTGGCCTTCACGGAAACGGCATCAACCGCGATTCCCATGGCGCTGGCAATGGCCTGCCGCATGGCCGGCACGTAGGGCGCCAAACGCGGCCGCTCCGCGAGTACGGTGCTATCGACATTCACGACTCGCCACCCGCCAAGGCGGGGGTCCGTCAGCACTGTCCGCAGCAGGATCAGGCTCGAGATACCGCGGTATCTGGAGTCGGTGTTCGGGAACCACTGTCCGATGTCGCCCAGAGCCAGTGCCCCAAGGACGGCGTCCGTGATGGCGTGCAGCAAGGCATCGGCGTCGGAGTGCCCCTCCAGACCGTGATCCCAGGGAATGCTGACACCGCCCAGAACCAGAGCGCGATCGGTCACGACACCGTGGATGTCAAAGCCGTAGCCGATGCGTAACATCGTCACCTCAAAGGCTCGAGCAGGGCCCCTTTGCACGACCCGCTCGCGTACCCGTCAGGCGGCCCGCGGTGCCAGGGACCGCCGCGCTGAGGCAAGGACACCTGGGAGGCCCCTCACCAGGCTTCGGTGACCGTGGCCACAATCTGGGTGGCAGCGTCGGCCAAGGCCAGGCTCAGGGCGCTGGCGCGCGGGATCTGCGGGTCAGGCCAGTTCCCCATATCCGCCTGACCGATGACCTGCCGCCTCTCGATGAAGGGCTTGGCGTATCCCGGGATCCGCACCTCGTACTCGACGGTCACCTCGAGACGGTAAAGCGAGGTCTGGTAGACGTCCGCCTTGTCTCTGACATCCGCGTCGCTACGCAACTTGGCGCGCGCCAGTTGGTGCTGCGAGATCGTCACGACCCGGCCTTCGACCACCGCGTCTGCCTGGTCGGGCTGAGCGAGCGTCATCCCGGGCTCTTTCGACACCGCCTCGGCGATCTTGCCGCGCAAGGTGGCCGAGGCACTGGACTCCCGCGTGTCATTGCCGAGAAGCCCCACACCAAGGGAGCGGATCTGCGGATGGGCCACGGGACCCCACTGATACTGGCAGCCGGCGGCCGCCAGCAGAACCCCCGCGGCGATGGCCCACGCGCTGGGGCTCCATGATTGCGCTGTCCTCATCACTGGGGTCCTCCTCCGGCCTTCAGATCATTGACGTCACCCAAGGGCAACAGCCACTTCTTCACATCCTCGCGCTCCTCCAGAGTACGAAACGTGCGCGGCTGCCCCTGGTCGGCGCGACCACCCGGCAACAGGCCATCGAACAGGCGTCGCGCGGGCGCCTTGGCCTTCGCCGGCGGCGCGGCAGCCACCGGCTCTTCCACGGGGGCTGGAGTCACCGCCGCCACGGCCGTGGCCTGAGCCGCCTCTTCGGGGAACTCGGGCGTGAGCGGCGCGGGCCCCAGCGAAGCCAGCAGGTCGGCGGACCGCGTGGCGGCCGTACTGTTGGGATAGTCACGGATCACTGCCGCAAGGTAGCGCCGCGACGCAGCTTCGCGGCGGTGGGCCGGACGCAGGTAGAAGCGGGCCAGGTCGTACAGGGCCTCTGCCCGGCGCGCATCGATGAGCGAGAGCAGGAACTGAGCGTCATTGCGTCGTGGGTCGTCGGGCTTGGACTTGATGAACGCATCCAGCTCACGCGCCGCCTGCCGCGCCACTTGGCCGTCACCGTCGCCCGTGCGGCTGGCATCCGTGAGCAGCCGCCCGAGTTCCAGGCGCATCGGCGCTGACAGGGGGTCCCCTGGGAAGCGCTTGAGGGCCTCCCGGTAGACCACAATGGCCTCGGCGGGCCGGTCAGCAGCAGTCAGCAGACCACCCAAAGTCAGACTGTCCTGAATCGCGCCACTGCCAACCGGCGTCTCCTGCAGAATGAGCTCGTAGGCGGCAATGGCCTTGTTCCGGTTGCGGAAACCAAACCAACTGCCTTTACCGCGCTCGAAATCGGCCGCGAGCTGCCGCAGACGCGGCAGTACGCGATCATAAGGAACGTGCAGCGGATAGGACTCCAGCAACGTCCTATAGGCATCGAACGCCTTGTAGGGGGAGCGGTGCTGCGCCCAGCACTCGGCTTCCCGCAGAATGAGCTGCGCCCGCGTGCGATTATCGATGGCGTACAGACGGCTCTTGCTATAGGCAGCGGCCGCAACCCGAAAGCGCCCGGCGCTCTCCGCCTGCTCGCCTTGCCGCGCCAACTCCTTCTGCCGGGAATACTTGCTGTACCCCTCCTCGGCGGCCAGGCAACTGACTGCGGCGACGAGCGTAAGCACTGCACTACGCAGCCTTGTCGTGGTGTCCATGGTCCGTAGTCCGTCCTCACTGTTCCCGGCCCCGTACGGCGGCGACGAGAAGGCGCAAATGTAGGTCCGCCAGACCCGTCCGCGCCTACCATAAGGGCCACAGCACGGGTCTGCCAGCGACGGGGGCTGAAAACATGCGCTGCACACCTGCTGAAAACACCTCCCTTTCAATTGTATTCCGGACGGCCGCGCATTAGAATACACCGCTGCTGAAGTGCGACACACTCCGAGCGTTGGTGCATGAAGTGGGGTTGTCCCGCTTCTTCTGTTTTTGGACACGATGAAATGAGTGCTTTGCTGGCCGTGAAGACCTCAGCGAGAGGCAGCGCCCTATGAATAGTGAGTTGATGGTCGTGCTGGAGTATCTGGAGCACGAGCGCGGGATTGAGCGCGAAACGCTGATCCAGCTCGTGGAGGAATCGTTGACTGCCGCCGCCCGCAAGGCGGTGCAGACGGGTCACGAAGCCGTGGTGCGCATCGACCGCATGACCGGGGATATCCACGCCTGGGCGCACCTGACGGTTGTGGAAACCGTCAGCAACCCCGAGGCCGAGGTCGCGCTGGCGGACGTGCTGCCGGGCCATCCGGAGGCGAAACTCGGTGACGATGTTGAGTGGGAAGTGACCCCGGACGACTTCGGGCGCATCGCCGCCCAGACGGCCAAGCAGGCCATCATGTTCCGCCTGCGCCAGGCCGAGAAGAAGGGCATCTGTGAGGATTTCCAGGAGCAGCTCAACCAACTGATCACGGGCGTCGTGCGTCGGGTTGAGCGTGGCGACGTATTCATTGATTTCGCGCGCGCTGAAGGCGTGCTGAAGTACGCCGAGCGCATCCCGGGTGAGGACTACCAGACTGGCGACCACATCTCGGCTCTGCTAGTTGAGATCAACGCCGACCGTCCGGGACCGAGCCTTTACGTCTCGCGCGCGCACCCAGAACTGGTGTGCCGCCTGTTCGAGCGTGAGGTGACGGAGATTGCGGAAGGGTTGGTCAAAGTGCGGGCAGTGGCACGCGAGGCGGGCTATCGCACCAAGATCGCCGTGGCCTCCAGCGACCCGCGCATCGACCCCGTGGGTGCCTGTGTCGGGTTGCGGGGAAACCGCGTCAAGACCGTGGTGCGCGAACTGGGCGGCGAGAAGGTCGACATCATCCGCTGGGACCCCGACGTCCGCATCTTTGTGACCAATGCACTGCAGCCGGCGAAACTCTCGAGTGTGACCGTCGACGAAGGCGCCCGTTGCGTCCACGTCGTGGTGCCCGAGGATCAGCTCTCGCTGGCGATCGGCCGCAAGGGACAGAACGCGCGCCTGGCACACAAGCTGACGGGTTGGCGTATCGATATCAACCGGCATGTGGAAGAAGCCCGCATGCAGTTCGAAGACAAGATTCAGCACGCGATCGAGGCGTTGGCGCGCATCGAGGGCATTGGCAGCGACGTCGCGCCGATGCTGGTGCGCAATGGATTCCTCTCCCTGGAGGGCATCCTGGCGGCCGAAGAGGCAGACATCGCCGCGCTCGATAACGTCGGCCCCGAACGTGCAGCCGGAATCCTCGCGGCTGCGAAGCGCGAACTGGGGGCGTGAACGACGAGGTGGGAGGTGCGTGCGCATGAGCGATCGAGTACGGGTATATGAGTTGGCCCGGGAGTTGGGCTTCGCGAACAAGGAGATGATTGACCTCCTCGTGGCGGAAGGCATCGACGTCCGTAGTCACGCGAGTACGATTGAGCCAGAGTTCGCCGACGTGGTCCGCGAGCGTGTGATCGCGCGGCGCCAGTTGGAGGCCAAAGGTAAGGTCCGCCCTAAGGCCGGGCCTGTGGTCCTGGCTGAAATCGTGCGTCCGCCGCCACCAGCGGTGGTCGTCCCGGCGCCGGCCGCACCGCCGCCCCCGGTCCCTGCCCCGGCCGAACCGGCGGCACCGGCCCCCGCCGAAGCGACCGTCGAAGAAGCGGAAGTTCCGGTTGTAGACGAGGCTAAGGAACTCCATCTGAAGCCGCCGATCACCGTCCGCGACCTGGCCGAGGCTCTGGGCCGCAAGCCGAACGAGCTTATCGGCGAACTGTTCACCATGAACGTGTTCGCCGCCATCAACCAAGTCCTGGACGCCGACCTTGTGGAGCAGATCTGTGCACGCCACGGCGTTAGCTTCATCAGGGAGCGCCGCGAACGTGCCAAAGTACGGATCAAGCCTGTCATCGAAGGCCAGGCACCGGTTCGGGAACGGACTGGCCGCGAGAAACCGCGCCCGCCAGTGGTGGCCTTCATGGGGCACGTCGACCATGGCAAGACCTCCCTCCAAGACCGTATCCGTAACACCGCCGTGGCGGCCGGCGAGGCGGGTGGTATTACGCAGCATATCGGCGCCAGCGTCATTCACGTCGAGGGTCAGACTCTGACTCTCCTCGACACCCCCGGCCATGAAGCCTTCACGGCCATGCGGGCGCGCGGCGCCAACGCCACCGATATCGCCGTACTGGTGGTTGCGGCCGACGACGGCGTCATGCCCCAGACCATCGAGGCCTACAACCACGCGAAGGCGGCCAATGTAGCCATCGTCGTGGCCATGAATAAGATGGATCTGCCAAATGCCAATCCGGACCGCGTCCGCCTCGGCTTGCAGCAGTTGGGCCTGCTCCTGGAGGACTGGGGCGGCGAGACCGCCGTGGTCCCAGTGTCGGCGCTGACTGGCGATGGCGTCGATGACCTGCTCGACCGTCTTCTCCTCGAAGCGGAAATGCTCGAACTGAACGCTGATCCCGACGCCCCGTGCGAAGCCTTGATCATTGAGGCCCAACTCGAGACCGGCATGGGACCCACCGCAAGCGTGCTGGTGCGTAACGGCACTCTGCACGTCGGCGATGTCATGCTGTGCGGCCATTACTACGGCAGGGCGAAGGCACTCATCGATCACCTCGGCAAGCGTATCACCATGGCCGGGCCCAGCACACCGGTCAAGGTTCTCGGCCTCTCGGGCGTACCGCAGGCAGGGGATATCCTGGTGACCTGCGAAGGCGAGCGCGAGGCCCGGCAGACGGCTACGGAACGTGAAGCGCAGTCCCGTCAGGGGGAACTGGGCGGCGCCCGCAAAGTCAGCCTCGAGGACCTCTTCCGGCAGATGGAGGAGGAGTCGCGGCAGGAACTGAAGTTGATCGTCAAGGCGGATGTGCGCGGCTCGGTAGAGGCCATCATGGACAGCATCGCCCGGATCAAGTCCGATAAGATCCGTGTCAACGCCATCCACAGTGGCGTCGGCGAGATCAATGAGAACGACATTGCCCTGGCGGCCGCTTCCGATGCCCTGATCATGGGCTTCCACGTACGCGCCATGCCGGGAGTGAACCGCATTGCCAAGCAGGCGGGTGTCGAGATCCGGCTGTATGGCATCATCTACGAACTCCTTGGGCAACTGGAAGAGGCCATGCGCGGGCGCCTGCGGCCCGAGCACCGGGAGACCGCCATCGGCAAGGCGCAGATCATCCAGGTCTTCGAACTCAGCAAGTCTGGAAAAGTTTGTGGTTGTCGCGTCGATACGGGCGCGGTGCGCGTTGGTGCCAATGCCAAGGTTTTCCGCGAGGGCGAGCTCATCTACAGCGGTCAGGTGGCGTCACTACGACGCTTCAAGGACGATGTCCGCGAGGTCCGTAGCGGCGTGGAGTGCGGTATCCGACTGGACAATTTCGAAGACTTCCTGGTCGGCGATATGATCGAAGTCTTTGAGCTCACGGAAGTCACTCCGCAACTGTGAACCCTCGGCTCCATGAGCGGGCAGGTTAGACGAGGCAGACCCCCGAACCATGACCGTCAGTAAACGAATGGTGCGCGTTGACGAGCTGCTTCGGCGCGAGTTGGGAAGCCTGTGCGAAAAGCTGGTAGCGCCACACCTAGCAGCGCTGGTCACGATCACCAAGGTGGAGTGCGCTCCAGACCTGCGCGAGGCACTGGTGTTCGTCAGTGTGCTGGGTGACGCTGAGGCACAGGCACAGGCCTTGCGCCTCCTGCAAAGCGTGCGCCGCGAGTTGCAGCAGGAACTCGCGCACCGTGTCATCCTCAAGTACACTCCCCGGTTGCGTTTCCGCGCCGACCGAACGGCAGAACAAGCCGACCGCGTGCTGAGTATCCTCGATGGACTCCACATCCCTAACGAGCCGAACCCTGACGCCGCCACAGCCGCCGGCGAACGTGAGTGATCCAGACCATGCCCCCCCAGGATGACTATTCCGAGAGTGGCTTACTCCTTGTGGACAAACCACAGGAATGGACCAGCCACGACGTCGTCAATTGCGTCCGGCGGCGCTTCGCCATCAGCAAAGTCGGCCACTGTGGCACCCTCGACCCCATCGCCACCGGCCTGCTGGTACTTCTCCTGGGACGCGCTACCAGGCTCTCGTCGCGGCTGCTATCACAGGACAAGGTCTACTCCGGCGTCCTGTGCCTGGGCATCGAGACGCACAGCCAGGACCGGACCGGTGACGTCACCGCGACGGCGGATCCCGGCGGCGTCACACCACAGGCGATCCAGGCCGCCGCCGCCCGCCTGCTGGGCCCCATCATGCAGGTGCCACCCATGGTATCGGCCCTGAAGCGGGACGGCCAGCGCCTGTACAAGCTCGCGCGCCGAGGCGAGGAGGTGGAGCGCGAGCCCCGCCCCGTGCATATCCACCGCCTTGACATCGAAGCCATCGAGATGCCCATGGTTCGTTTCACCGTTCACTGTAGCAAGGGGACCTACATCCGTACTCTGTGCGCCGATATGGGACGCGACCTGGGCTGCGGCGCCCATATGTATGACCTGCGACGTCTGCGGAGTGGGCCGTTCCGTATTGAAGACGCGCACACCATCGATGCCATCAAGCAGTGGGATCGGGCCACGCTCCTGACACACATGACGCCTCTGGCCGCGGTCGTGGTCGGCCTCATGGACGCTTGACCGTCACCCTTGGCGTTCCCCACGCTCCGGCTCAATGCCATGACCCTGAAGACCGCCAGCCTTCCTCTCGAACTGCTATCCGTGCACGGTATCCGCCGTATCGTGGCGGCGTTTGGGGTGTTTGACGGGGTCCACGTCGGGCATCAGCGGATCTTGGATCGGGTCGTCCACCTGGCCCAGGAGGCGGACGCGGTCCCGACGGTAATCACCTTTGACACCCATCCGCGGGCCATCCTCTCCGCGGTCACACCACCGCCCCTGCTGACCACAATCCCGCAACGCCTGCGCCGGCTGGCTGACGCCGGTATCCAGGCCGTCGTTCTCCTCCCCTTTGGGCCCGCCATGGCGTCCCTGGGTCCGGAGAGCTTCCTACTCACCTACGTCTTCGCGCCCGGCGGACCAGCGCTTCTCGGGGTCTGCATCGGCTCTGCCTGGCGATTCGGCAAGGGCGGGGCGGGTGGCGTTGACACACTCACTGACGTGGCCTCACCGTTCGGCTGCCGCGTGGAGAGTATCGCCGAGGAGGTGGTCGCAGGCCGACCGATCAGCAGTACCCGTATTCGTGAGGCGGTGCAGGCAGGCCAACTGGCTGAAGCCGCGGCGCTGCTGGGAAGGCCGTTTGCGGTGTCCGGTACCGTGACGCACGGGAAAGGACTGGCGACATCGCGGCTCGACTGCCCGACCGCCAACCTCCAGAACCCCAGCCTGGTGTTGCCCCCGAGCGGCGTGTACGCGGCGCGTGCCCGGCGCGTGCAGCTAGGCACTACCCTGCCGGGCGTCGTCTACGTCGGCAGTGCGCCAACATTCGCTCCAGATGGAGCGCCGCCCCTGCCCAGAATCGTCGAGCTCCATCTCTTCGGACTCGCTGAGTCTCTGTACGGAGAGGAGTTGGAGATCGAGTTCATGGCGCCGATCCGCACGGATCGGCGTTTCGCTTCGGTGGAGGAACTGAAGGATCAGATCGCGCGGGACCTGGCCGACGCGCGGCGCCTTCTCCACCTGCCAACGGACGTCCCCTAAACGGGCCTCCGGTAAGGCTATGGCGTGACCGCCACCCCCGGCTTGCGCCGTCTCCCCGCTAGGGTATCCGGCGCCACCATGGCAGTAGGGCCAGAATCACACCGGCAGCCAGCGCCAAACTGCCACAGGGGCGCCGCCACCGTCGCGCTTGGGCAAGAGCCTGAAGCAGATCGCGGAAACGCCAGGGGGCAGCGATCAGGAGCATCCCCGAAAGGCCCATGAGATAGCAGACAACGCAGTACAGCGGTCGCCACAGCACCATCTCCGCGAAAGCGCCGTGCAGCAAGTAGGTGGCACAGAGCACGAGGAAACCGCCCAGGGCGCGAGCCAAGAGATAGTCCAAGTGGTAGTACACCAGAAGGGCCACGACCGGAACCAGCGCCCACACGACCCTGCGGTAGGAGGCTAGGCCGCCCTCCAGCATCAGGCACCCGTGGTAAGCGGCCCACACCAGGCAGACCACGCCGACGAGCGCCCCTGCCAGTCGAGCCCGCGGCAACCGCGCCGCCATCGCCGCATCCGGCTGACGACCCAGCCAAAGCCCGAGGCCTGCTGCCGCAAAAGTAAGCCCCAAGCCAACTGACACTGCAGTGAACACCATGAAACACTCCGTGAACACCAGCAACACGCTGCCCAAGGCGAGCCCAACCACCTGCTGCCGAACCCCGCCATCGTGCCCGTTCCCGAAGCCCCCCAGACCCTGAAACCACAAGCCAGCCCTACAGCCACCAAACATAAGGCGGCCCCAGCCAGATGCAACGCGGCAAGGCTGGGCCACGGTCGGAGCCACCGCCACCGCGGCCCAAACGCACGGCTTGCAGCCGTGCCGACGTCCACATGCGGAGTCCGCGGTGGCAGAGCCGTCCGTAGCTGCCGCCAGAAGGCGACGTGTGAGTGCCGGCGTACGCGAGTACAGATGCAGACACCGAGCATTGCGCAGCGCGACCGGCGCGACTATCGTGAGGGGATACCGTAGGCACGATCTCTGCAAAGGGGCCCGCGTATGTCGCCACCAGACCAATCATCCACCGCAACCGTCCGCATCACCCTGCCGGGACGTATCCTGCGGGCACCCCCTCCTCCACCTGACCCGCCGGACCCCGACCACCCAGCCGGTACCGTACCAGACGGCGTGGCGCTGGCCGCCCTCGCCACAGCACAGCCGTGGGCAACGCCGCGAGCCCTTATCGACACCATCTACGATGGGCTCCTCGTCTGCGGCAGGGGCGGGCGCATCGTGGATGTCAACAACCGCGCGGCAGCCCTCTTCCTGCGCACAACCGAGGAACTCCTGGAGTCGACGATCACGGACATCATCGACGGGGCCGACGAGCATCTCATCGCCGAGTTGGAGGGGATGGCCGGCGTTCAGCCCTTTGCCATCCTCGACGCCTACGGCATTCGCGCCGACGGTAGCGAGTTCCCCGCCGAGATCGCGGTCCACCCCTTGGAGACTGAAGACGGCCCCCGACTGGTCTTCTTTGTCCGCGATATCAGCCGCCGCATTCAGATGGAGAGGAAGCTCGTACGCCTGAGTAAGGCCGTCGCCAGCACCAGCGATGGCATCGCCATCGTCGACGAGGAGGGTCGCCACATCTACCAGAACGCCTCGCTCCTGCAGCTCATCGGACCGCAGTACGCGGCTGCCCTGAGCGAAACCCGCGGCTTCGGCTGGTTGCTGGGCACCGCGGCAGACGCCATGCAGCGCACCGTCGACGCCGGACACTCCTGGAGCGGCCGCACAGACATCGCCACTGCGGACGGCGAGCGGGTGCCAACGCTATTCCGAGTTGACCCCATCTGGCAGGAGGACGGCCGCATCATCGGCAGCGTTGCCGTGGTCACCGACATCACCAAAGAACAACAAGCCGAAGCAAAGCTCCGGCAGACCCTGACCGAACTGGAGCGCACCAACGCCGAGCTCGAGCAGATCGCCTACGTGGCCAGCCACGACCTTAAAGAGCCGTTGCGCGTCATCATCGCCTACCTTGACCTTCTACATCGGCGCTACGGCGGGCAACTCGATAGCAACGCTCGCGGCTTCATCCAGAATGCAGTGGACGGCGCCGGCCGCATGCGTGACCTGATCAACCACATTCTGGACTACGCCCGCCTGAACCGCTCCCCCGGGCCGCTCACCAACGCCAGTGCCACCCTCCTCGTGCGCCAGGCCCAGGACAACCTGCGCTCGCTGCTCGACGAGCGCCGCGCGGTGATCACCATGGACCCCCTTCCCGACATCCATACCGCGCCGACCCGCATGGTCCAAGTCTTTCAGAATCTGATCGATAATGCGGTCCGCTACTGCCGTCAGGACACACCCAGGGTGCACATCCGTGCAATAAGGCGGGATCAGAACTGGGTGTTCCTCGTGACCGACAACGGCATCGGCATCGACCCGGAACTGCAGAGCCGAATCTTCATCCTCTTCCAGAGGCTACATACCCGAGATGAGTATGAAGGCTCTGGCATCGGCCTGGCTACCTGCAAGAAGATCATCGAACGCTTTGGGGGAGCGCTCTGGGTCGAGGCCAGCGTAGCCGGCCAAGGTAGTACCTTCGCCTTCTCCATCCCGATCACGGCGCCGCAGCCAACACTGCTACTCCGTAACCAAGGACAGGTTTCCTAGCGGCGCCCGGTCACCCAGTCGGACTCATACCACAGCACATGGTAGTCGGCCCGTAGGTTGATGCCCTTGACCTCGCGTAGAACGGCCTCCAACTGCTTCAGCGCCCAGAGCAGCATCATATAGGGCTTGTCCTCGGCGGGCTCGACCGCGCCGCCGTTGCTGCCACGCCGGTCCGACTTCGTGACATCCGTGATGTCGGCTACCTGTCGAAGTAGCGTCAGGAACAGGATCATCTGCCCAGGTAACTTGCTGAGTTCAGCCTGGTACGCGCACAACCGATAGCGCCAGAAGCTCTCGCGCGCTTCGCGCGTCTTCAGTTGCTCGACACACTCCCCGCATTCGTCGATGAAACGCACGACGCCAACCGGGTTGACCAAGATAACCTTCTCGACCGCATCGTAACGCGTGGCCTCGCTCTGCTCGACCCCCTGGCGTCCCCCGACAAAACGCACACGGATGCCGTCGCCCCCCGTATGGTCCAGCACAAACAGCGTCTGCAGCGCGTCCACGACCTTCGACCGGTTCGCCTTCACACTGAGCTCATCAAGCTCGTCAAGCACCCGCGCCGAGGGTGGGTCGACCTGCGTGGCGACACGCGCCAGCTTCTCGAACTGACGCCATGTAGATGAAAGTGTCCGAGGAGCCATGCCGGTAGACCTCTTGCGTAAGGCGTCAATATAGCCCACCAGCAGGGGCGTGTCCATGACCCCTGCCCGAGACCCGTCCTCAGGTACCCAACCTGCAGCTTCGCGTCGCCCACCCGCACCCCGCCCGTAGCCAACACCTGCATGCTCATCGCGTCGCCAAACATCGTCACCTCCACGGCAACGACAGAGTATCCACCGCGCCAAGCCCCGCCCTCGGAACCCGCCTGCCGTTGCGCGGTGGGGTTCCGAGGGCGGAAATACAAAAGGCGGCACAGTGAGTTACCGTGCCGCCAGGTGTAAGAATTAAAGGACTGGCAACGAGCTACTTTCCCGCACTCTTGTATGC
>CAILUI010000104.1 GCA_903837355.1 uncultured Victivallales bacterium | reverse complement strand
GCATACAAGAGTGCGGGAAAGTAGCTCGTTGCCAGTCCTTTAATTCTTACACCTGGCGGCACGGTAACTCACTGTGCCGCCTTTTGTATTTCCGCCCTCGGAACCCCACCGCGCAACGGCAGGCGGGTTCCGAGGGCGGGGTTCACAGGCGCATCATGACGTCCTGGAGCGGACCATCGTAACCGGCTTCACGCAACAGCGCCAGGTGCGGGAAGAACTCGCCGACCTCGTAGAGATTGTGGGCGTCGCTGCCGAAGGCCAGGGGCACGCCATGGTCGATACATAGCCGTATGAAGTCAGGGCTCGGATCGTTGGTGTGGAAGTTTACTTCGGCCGCGGTTCCGTACCTCCTGAGCAGGCTTACGGTGGGCTCAAGCAGTCCTGCCGGGAGATCGCGACGGGCTCGGCGGAAGACGCGGAAGGGGTGGGCCAGCACGTCGATACGGTAGGTCAGGAAACGCTCCAGGACGGCGAGGAAGCGGGCTGCGATGATGGCGTCCGTGACGCCTGGATTCTGCAGCACATCCAGGCCATGGAGGGCTCCCACGCGGAAAGGCAGTGCCGACTCGTCGCCAGGCTGCATGATGGGGACACCGTGCGCGTCGGCGTCGATTTCGACGCCCCAGGTGCGCGGGTCGAGTCGGTGTCGTTTGAGCGCCGCGAGATACGCCGGCATGCGGTTGTCGTCGGGGTGGGCGGCCGCGATACCACCCACGAAGCAGGCCCTGCTGTAGTCGTCGTAGCTGAAGTAGAGGTGTCCGGAGTGCTCCGTGAAGCGCAGGCCGAGAAGGCCAAGATCTCGCGCTAGCTGCAGTGCCATACCGATATCCATGTTCTCGTTGCAGTAGGCCATGTGCGTGTGGACGTGGATATCCGTGAGGGCAAGATCGGTGGCCATGGCCAAGGACTGGCGCTCGGCCCGGACGGCGCCGTCGCCGAGGTCCACCACCAGGTAGGCGAACGGCGCCTCGCAGAGGGCGGGAGCCGCGGCGAACCACAGCGGCCCGTTCTGCAGGAGGTCGATACCGGCGTGAAAGTGACCGCTCACCGCGAGCGTGATGCCGGCGGACTCCATGCGCCTCACGATCTCACCGGCATTGTCGTAGTTGTAGGGGCAGGAGTGTCGCCCGGGGGGAAAGATCGGGACGTGCTGTAAGGCGACCACAGGTCCCTTCCAACCGTCGGCACGAGCGCCGTCGAGGCGGCGCAGGTCGGCGCTGTCGCGATAGGCGTTGTAGCCGGGCGCCTCGGGGTCGACGAAGGGCAGGCAGCGCACGCCGGCCACATCCAGTACCGCGGGCAGCGGCGGGAAGTGGCGGAAGAAGCGTCCGGTGTCGCCGTCGTGGTTCCCGGGAAGCGCGAGCCACGGCATCCGGAGTAGGTCCAGGATGCGTCGCATGGTGTCGAACTGCGCCGCGGTCGTCGCGGAACTGCCGTCGTCGACGATATCCCCAAGGACGACGGTCAGGTCCGGGCGTACAAATCGGTTCAGGCGGTGCACGGCGCGCAGCATGAGCAGATCCGCGATCCCGGTTCGGCGGGGGCCGACCGCGGCGCTGCGATCGTGGTGGAAGTGCGTATCGCTGATAACGGCAAGTCGCACTCGAAGGGATCCTCTGCCTGTCTTGGTTTGTGTGGAATATAGCGCCGCGGGCAAGGCGTCGACGGTCGCCTGCCCCCCCGGCTCGGATCTTGAACCCCGGTCCGTCGCGTTGCCGTGGGCAGCGGCGAGTGATCGCGCTATAGTAGGCGCGATGCTGTCGGCAGCGGACGGCCGCTCTCCGCCTCGAGCGGAGGGAGGAAAGTCCGGACACCACAGGGCAAGAAGTCCGGTCGAAAGGCCGGATACCACGGACCAGATGCCGTGGGAAGGATAGTGCCACAGAGAACATACCGCCCCGAGCTTGTGGAGGGGTAAGGGTGAAAAGGTGGGGTAAGAGCCCACCGCCCCGTCGGGTAACCGCGGGGGCAAGGCAAACCCCTTCCGGTGCAAGACCAAATAGGGAACAATGATGCGGCCCGCATCGTCCGCCGCGCAAGCGGGGGTAAGTTCCGGGTTCCGGTCGCTCAGATGAATGGTCGTCGTCCTGCCGTAAGGCAGGATACAGAATCCGGCTTATAGCTGCCGACAGCGTCTCACCTTGGATTCTGGGACCCCTGGCCGCATGAAGACCTACGAGCAGATCAACCAGCGCATCGAGTCGGGCCGGGCCGTAGTGTTGACCGCCGACGAGATCATCGACTACGTGGATCGGAAGGGGCTGGATGCGGCCGCGGCCGAGGTGGACGTGGTGACCACGGCGACGTTCGGTGCCATGTGCTCCAGCGGGTGTTTCCTGAATTTTGGCCATGCTACGCCGCGTATCCGTATCAGCGAGGCGTGGATTGACGACGTGCTGGTGTACAGCGGTGTCGCGGCCGTCGACGTCTTCCTTGGTGCTACCCAGTTGCGGCACAACGATCCCGCCAATATGGCCTACCCGGGGGACTTTGAGTTCGGCGGCGGTCATGTCATCGAGAAGCTCGTGGCGGGAAAAGCGCTCCAGCTCTTCGCGTTGTCCTACGGGACCGATGAGTACCCACGGCGGGAGTTGAGGACCTGGTTCACGATCCACGACCTGAACCAGGCCAGCATGGTCAACCCGCGGAACTGCTACCAGAACTACAATGTCGCCATCAACACGTCATCGCGGCGGTTGCACACGTATCTTGGACAACTTGAGCCGGAGATGGCGAACTGTACCTATAGCTCGGCTGGCCAGCTCTCGCCGCTGCTAAACGATCCCTTCTACGAGACGATCGGGATCGGCACGGCGATCTGGCTTGCCGGGGCGCGCGGACACGTCTATGCCGAGGGTACCCAGCACAGCCCGACCTGCCTGCGGGGTGCCGACGGAGTGCCCCGTGAGGGCGCGGGAACGCTGGCGCTCACCGCCGACATGAAGAAGATGCGCCCCGAGTTCGTGCGCGGCGTCAGTATGCGCGGGTACGGGGTAAGTCTGGCCCTGGGTATTGCCATCCCGATCCCCATCCTGAACCGGGACATTCTGCGGCGGACCACCGTCCGTGATCGCGACATCCGTGCACCCATTGTCGACTATAGCCGGGACTACCCGCAGCGGACCGGCAAGAGCCTCGGGGAGGCCTCGTACGAGGACTTGCGCCGTGGCGAGATCAGGGTGCAAGGGCGGGCGGTACGGGTGAGTTCCCTGTCGTCGTACCACAAGGCGCTCGAGTGTGCCGAACGGCTTAAGGATGAGATTGCACGGGGGGACTTTGTGCTCTCGCAGCCGCTGCAGCCGCTGCCGCGTGAGCAGAGTTGCAGACCGCTGCAGATTCGGGAGGAGCCGCGGTGATCACGCGCAAGCTTTTCCTGCATTTCCCGAAGTGTGAGACCGAAAAGCCGATCGTCTACCATCTAGTCAAGGACTACCGGTTGATCATCAACATCTTCCGTGCCAAGGTGACGCCTGACGAGGAGGGCTACCTGGTGCTTGATGTCACTGGCGAGGAGGCAGACATCGAGCGCGGCATGGAGTTCGTCAAGGGCTTCGACGTGACGATCGACCCCGTGAACAAGGGGGTGCGCTGGAACCAGGAGCGTTGCACTCACTGCGGCAACTGCTTGGGCCACTGTCCAACCCACGCCTTGCGACTTGGCGATGCCGCCGCGCGCACGCTGGTGTTCGTCGAGGAGGCGTGCATCGAGTGTTTGAGCTGCCTGGGTAACTGCCCCTTTGGAGCCTGCTCCAGCGCCTTCTGATGTCATGATGCGCCTCTACCGCACAGTCTCCTGCAAGGAGAGCCATCTACGGGTTGCCACCGACCGCTTTGACGAGCTGGCGGCCGAGGTCACGCGGCAGCGCGCCCTGCTGGAGGCCTACATCGAGAGGGACCCTGGGTTCCGCTGCAGTCTGGTTCCGGTGGGATTGCTCGCCGGTGCTCCCGAGATCGCCCAGCGCATGCACCGTGCGGCGGCCCTGGCAGGCGTTGGGCCGATGGCAGCGGTGGCTGGGGCCATCGCCCAGATGGCCGCCGAGGCAGCGCTGAACGCGGGGGCCAGCGAGGCCATCGTTGAGAACGGCGGTGATATCTACCTGTTCTCACCGGAGCCGGTCATGGTCGCCCTCTATACGGGTAGCGCAGCGCTTGGCGGGCGTCTGGCCTTCCTGGTCACGGCCGAGATGATGCCGCTCTCCATCTGTTCATCGTCGGGACGAATGGGGCACTCCGTGAGCCTTGGTGACTGTGATCTGGCGACGGTGGTCAGTGCCGATGCCTGCCTTGCTGACGCGGTGGCGACCCGCGCCGGCAATGCCGTGCGCTGCGACGCGGATCTCGAGGCGTCTGCTCGCGCGGTTGCGGCCATCGCGGGGGTGTCGGGGGCGGTGCTGGTCAGGGGCCAGCGGATCGCGCTGGCTGGCCAGCTCCCTCGGCTGGTACGCAACGCCGATCCGGCAACGCGGCGGAAGATCACGCGGGACCGTCTCTGCGGCCCCGTGCCGTGATGCCGGTTTGCCTACGGACGCGGTGAACACGAACGCATGCAACCGGCCCACATTCAGCTCCTCTTTGTCGATGGCCTGGGGCTGCCAGCGGAACCCATCGTGACGAGTGTCTACAGCGGGCTGCCGGCCTGGGAGCGCCTGTTGTCGCCCGCCTGCTGCGTGCCCTTGGACGCCTGTCTCGGCGTCCCGGGCACGCCGCAGAGCGCCACCGGTCAGACCGCGATCTTCACTGGGATCAACGCCGCCAGGCGGCTGGGGCGGCACTGTGAAGGGTTCCCCGGTCCCGATCTGCGCGCCCTTATCGAGGCCGGTAACCTGTTCTCGCGGCTGCAGGCCAGCGGTTGCCGCGCCGCGTTCGCGAACGCCTATCCGCTACGACCAGGGGTTGAGCTTCCCTTGATCTTCCGTTCCGTGACTACGGTGATGACGCTCCATGTCTTGGGCACTACGCGGGCGCGGCACGACCTTGTGGCCGGCAGGGCCGTTTACCATGATCTCACGCGCCACACGCTGCCGTCCCTCGGCGTGTTGGATGTGCCCCAAGTGGCGGAAGCCGTCGCCGCGCAACATCTGCTGTCCATCATGCGGTCCGTGGACGTCTGCTTGTTCGAGTATTTCCTGACCGACCACGCCGGCCATCGCGGCACGGACGGCGAGAGGCGAGGGGTCCTGGAGACGCTTGACCGGTTCCTCGGGGCGTTCATGGCCGGCATGGACATGACGACAGAGTTGCTCCTGTTGGTGAGCGACCACGGTAACATCGAGGTCCGCAACGGGCGTCGGCACTCGTTGAATGCGGTGCCTTGGTCCGCCTATGGCAGTGGCGCCGCGCGGGCTCTCCAGGGCATGGTCTCGCTGCTCGACGTGATGCCAAAGGTGCTCGCCCTCGCCGGGACTCGCCAGCCCCCCGAATAGCGGTCCGGGCCATGGCGTCCCCGTGCACCGAGCCCTACTGCGTTCCTCGCAAGGCAGGTTTTCAAGGGGTTGTGTAGAAAGTGATGGTGACACTACTGCTAGGGGTTGAGATCGCTGGAAATCGCACATATAGTGCCTGTCAGTACTTTTCTCACCATCGGGGTTGTCATCTGAGGCAGGGGGTGTCTCGCTCTTGTGCGGGTCCACGCCTGCGTGTGTCTGGAACGTGCCTGAGGCCCGGAGCACGATCCGTACGGGGCATCAGGCAAAAGGGGGAGTGTGGCCGTGGCAGAGCAACGTGGCGAGTTCACGCTGTTCCGGAAGCGCGACGGTACCGAGGTGCGTTTCCGGCGCGATAAGATCGAGAATGCCATCCAGAAAGCCGGGGAAGCCGCCAGCCGTCGCGCGGGCCAGGAGTTCGATCCGGTGGTCGCCAGGCAAGTGACCGACCGCGTCATCGACCAGCTCGACAATCCTCTCTGTGAATACTACGTCTTCCCGGACGCCCAGGGGCGCCGGGTCCCCTGCATCGAGGACGTTCAGGACCTCGTCGAGATCACGTTGTCGGAACTGGGCCACGCCGAGGTCGTGGCCACCTACAAGCGCTACCGGAAACAGCGTGAGGTGGCGCGTCGGCGCATTCAGGTCCGTGACCGTGAGGGCGCGCCGAAGAAGCCGGATATCACGGACCAGAGTCTGCTCCTGGTGGAGTCGGCCTCGTCGAGCCTGACGTTGCCGTGGGACCGGGGCCGGATTATCCGACAGTTGCTGGAGAAGACCGACCTCTCCGCCGAGATCGCCATCAGTGTCGCCAAGGCCGTTGAGAACCAGCTCATCGCCAGCGATATGAAGCAGGTCAACACGGCGCTTATTCGCGAGCTGGTGAACAATGAGATGGAGGCACGCGGCTTCCGCGAGCAGTTGCGCGATCTCTCGTTGTACCGGGTTCCGCGTGACTTCGTCGAGAGCCTGATGGATACCAAGCCCACGGAGAACAGCAACATCGTCAGCAATAACCCGGAGGCGGTCAACCTGGGGCTGGCGGAGATGATCCTCAAACAGTGGGGGCTGGAGACCATCTTCAGTCCGGACGTCAAGCGCGCCCACAACACCGGCGCCGTGCACCTGCACGACCTTGGTTACCCGCACCGGGTGTACTGTTCGTCGCACTCCATCGAGTACATCAAGAAATACGGCCTGCGTGGCCTGTCCAATCTGAACACCGAGAGCAACCCGGCCCGAAGCGCATCGGTGCTGACCGGGCATCTGAACACTTTCCTTGCCTCCATGCAGGCAAATTACGCTGGCGCGTTGGGTATCGCCTACATCAACATCTTCTACGCGCCCTACCTCGAGGGTATGACCGACCGCCAGATCAAGCAGATCGCCCAGGAACTCATCTTCAATGGCTCGCAGAACGCCTTCAGCCGGGGCGGGCAGACGCTCTTCCTGGACTTCAACATCCATACCGGCGTGCCGAAGTACCTGGCCACGGTGCCGGCCATCGGTCCCGGCGGGCACTACATGCTGCGCCTGGCCGACGGCTCGAAGGTGGAGCTTGAGGAGCAACTCCGCGACGATACGGACGGCGTCGGCAACAGCCTGATGAACCTCTATCTGCGCGGCCCTGATGGCAAGGACCGACTGGTGCTGCGCGAGCTTCACGACGCTACGAAGGGCCCCAGCTACGACCCTGAGATCGCCAAAGAGCTCACGGCTCGCGGTGAGTCGATCGTCGTCTATGGCGATTACCTCGCCGAAGCCCGACGCTTCACCTCCGCGCTGCTCCAGGTCTGGGGCGAAGGCGACCGCCTTGGCCGCGTGTTCGAGTTCCCGAAGTGTGACTTCCATATCAGCCAGGAGACCTTCGACGACCCGGAGCAGTACCGGATCTTCATGGAAGCCTGCGAACTGGCCAGTCGGAACGGCTCCACGTATTTCATCTTCGACCGCGATGAGGTGACCCTCTCGGCCTGTTGCCGCCTCCGCACCACCATCGACGACAACCGCATGCTGCGCCATCCGGAATCCATGCGCTTCTGCGGCTTCCAGAACGTCACCATCAATATCCCGCAGGCGGCGTACCGCGCGGCGCGCCTGGGGAGTAAGACGTTCGCAGGGCTGATGGAGGAGGTGGATGCCACCATGGATCTCGCGGTTCAAGCTCACCTCCAGAAGCGCGCCAAGATCGCCGTGATGATGAGTGCGCCTGGGCGCCCCCTCTACCAGATCGGCAAGCCGGCCCAGGACGGCCGCCCCTACGTCGACCTCGATAAGGCCACCTACATCATCGGGTTGATCGGCGTCAACGACGCGGTCAAGTTCATCATCGGCCAGGAACTCCATGAGAGTGCCGAGGCGATGGATCTTGGCCTGCGTATTGTATCGCACATGTATCTGCGGGCTAAGAAGTTGACAAAGAAGCATGGCATGAAGTTCACGCTCGAGGAGTCCCCCGCGGAGAGCGCTGCCCGCCGCCTGGCGAAGACCGACTTGGTGTACTTTCCGGAGGAGGCTAAGCAGACGGTCAAGGGGGATAACGAGGATGTGGTCTACTACACGAACTCGGTGCATCTGTCCGCCGATGCCCCCGTCTGTCTGGTGGAGCGCATTGAGAAACAGGCGATGTTCCACAGCATCATCGAGTCCGGCGCCATTACGCACGCCTTTATCGGCGAGGAGCGGCCCTCGGCGGAAGCCATCGCGCAGTTGATGCAGGAGACCTTCTTCCGTACCCAGTCCGCGCAGGTTACGGTCTCCCCCGAGTTCACTTACTGTATCAGTTGCGGCCAGCAGTCCCGTGGCTTGCTGGAGAAGTGCCCCGCCTGCAACTCCACCAACGTCATGGGTGAGACCCGCGTGGTTGGCTACTTCAGCAAGGTTCAGAACTGGAACAAGTCCAAGCGTTTCGGTGAACTCGTGGCCCGACGTCGCGGCAACTATGCCATCGAGACGGCGGACGCCTGTGTGGATACCGCGACGCAGCCCGCCCCTTCCGTCGAGGCTTGAAGAGGGTATCGGCGCATGCCGAAGCAGATTAGGGAGGAAGCGACGTACCCATGAGTAGACCTTTCCGCGTCATGGTGTTCGGCAAGACCGGGTGCGAGAAGTGCAAGGTGCTCAACCGGCGTTTGGACCGGCTGTTCGCCGACGCGCAGTGGCAGGACTTTGAGAAGCAGTACTGCGACGTGGAGACCGAGGACGGGCTCATCGCCTTCTGCCGGGCGCAGTGTGTCAATCCGAGCCGTATTCCAGCCCTGCTGGTAACCCAGAACACAGCGGCCGGAGGCTATGTCCCTGTTCTGAATCGCCGCGAGGGCGCTGCCGATCCCATCTGTCGACGGTCGCGCCTGTACCAGTACGTCGGCCTACAGACAGACTACGGTGAGGCGGGTAGCGGCTTGATCACTCCCGAGATGATCGAGGCGGTGCTGAACGAGGCGCGCGCCTCCTGAGCCGCGACGGTAGTCAGGACGGACCGCGGATGTCGCCAGGGCTCTCGCCCATCTATGCGTCCATGCGCAATGCGTCGCTGGTGGACTTCCCAGGACGCATGGCGGCGGTATTCTTCGTTACCGGCTGCAACTTCCGCTGCGGTTTCTGCCATAACGCACCCTTACTGGGCTCGGTGAAGGTGGGCTACTCCTGGGAGCAGCTCGACGCGTTGTGCCAGAAGTTTCGCCGCCAGTGGGTCAAGGCCGTCGTGCTCACGGGGGGGGAGCCGTCGCTCTCGCCGAACCTGGTGGAGGTCCTGCACTTTTTCCGCGAGCGTGGTTTCAAAGTGAAACTGGACACGAACGGCTCCCGGCCGAGCGTTCTCAAGCAGGTGCTCAGCCTGATCGACTTCGTGGCCATGGACGTCAAGTGCAGCCTGCCCCGTTACGCTGACTTCGTCGGCTTCGCGGATTCCGCGGCGATTGGCGAATCCATCGGGCTGCTCGTGGGTTCCGACACGCCCTACGAGTTCCGCACCACTCTCATTGAACCGGTCCACACGGAGGCGGAGGTCCATGCCATCGGTGAGGCCGTGCGCGGGGCCGCTTGCTTCGCCGTGCAGCCCTTCGTCCCGCGGGACGATCTGCCCGAAGCGCAACTGCGCCAGACGCCGCGCACACGCCCGCAGGTTCTGCGGTGGGCCGCCGACATCCTGCGTCCGTACGTGCGGCGAGTAGAGATACGCGGCGGCTGAGGCGGGTGGCGGAGGCCCGTGCCGGGGGACACCAGCCGCCGCCACGGCGGCTACTTGATCTGGGTCACGTCGCGACTGGCGCCGGTGGCCGCCGAGGTGGTAAGCAGAGCGTAGGCCTGTAGCGCTTCGGACACCTGGCGCTCGCGCTGCGGCCTCCACGCCGCTTTCCCCAATGCTTTCATTGCCCGTCGGCGCGCTGCTAACTCCTTCGCGCTCAAACGGATATTGATGGTGCGCTTGGGGATATCGATATCGATGAGGTCGCCGTCCTGCAGCAGGCCGATCACCCCACCTTCCGCTGCTTCCGGCGACACATGGCCGATGCATAGGCCCGAGGTGCCGCCGCTGAAGCGTCCATCGGTAACCAGGGCGCAGACTTTGTCCAGGTGTTTCGTCTTCAGGTAGCTGGTCGGGTACAGCATCTCCTGCATTCCCGGCCCACCCTTCGGCCCCTCGTAGCGGATCACCACGACGTCGCCGGCCTGGATCCGGTCCTCGAGGATGGCCGCAACGGCCTGTTCCTGAGAGTCGCAGAGACGCGCTCTACCGGAGAAAGTCAGAATGCTCTTGTCGACGCCGGCCGTCTTGACGATGCAGCCATCCTTGGCGAGGTTGCCGTACAGTACGCACAGCCCGCCGTCCTTACTGTAAGGGTGCTCCAGATCGCGGATGCAACCATCGATCCCGTTCAGGTCGGGCGCCGCGTAGGTCTCCGCCTGTGCGAAGCCGCGGTTGCAGATGCGTCCGGCCGGCGCGGCCAGCGCGCGCGCCTGGGCCTCGGCCGTCGCCGTTCGGCTACGGAGGCTTTCCTCGGCAAGCTGTTCGCCCATGGTGCGCCCCGAGATCGTCAAGGTCCCACGGCAGATGGCGCCGGCGCGGTCCAGTTCGCTCATGATCACCGGGATACCGCCCGCGTGGCTCACGTCTTCCATGTGGAAGTGGGAACTCGGAGCGACTTTGCAGATGCAGGGGACCGAACGGCTGATGCGGTCAATGTCGGCCATGGTGAACGCCACGCCCGCCGAACGCGCGATGGCCAGGATATGCAGCACGGTGTTGGTGGATCCTCCCATGGCCACATCCAGTGCCATGGCGTTCTCGAAGGCCGCTTTCGTGGCGATGGCACGCGGCAACACGGTCCCGTCACCCTCCAGATAGTGACTGCGGCACATCGCGACGATCCGCCTGGCCGCCTTCTCGAACAGGGTCCGCCGCAAGGTGTGGCTGGCCAGGAGGGTCCCGTTGCCCGGATAGGCCATACCCAGGCCCTCGGTCAGGCAGTTCATGCTGTTGGCCGTGAACATCCCCGAACACGAGCCACAGGTCGGGCAGGCCCGCATCTCAATCTCCGCCAGATCCTGGTCGGAGACGCTGGGATCGGCACCCTGGACCATGACGTCGATCAGGTCCAGCGTCACCTCGCCCTTGCTGGTCACGGCCCGGCCTGCTTCCATCGGCCCGCCAGCGATGAAGATCGTCGGCAGGTTCAGTCGCATCGAGGCCATCAGCATGCCTGGCGTGATCTTATCGCAGCTTGAGATGCAGATCAGGGCGTCCGCCACGTGCGCGTTGACCATGTACTCCACACTGTCGGCAATCAGGTCCCGGCTGGGCAACGAGTAGAGCATGCCATCATGCCCCATGGCGATGCCGTCATCGATGGCGATGGTGTCGAACTCCAGCCCCACACCGCCGGCGGCATCGATCAACTCCTTCATCATCTGGCCGTAACCGTGCAGATGAACGTGCCCGGGGACGAACTGCGTAAACGAGTTCGCGATGGCGATAATGGGCTTGCCGAAATCTTCCTGGCGTAGGCCGTTGGCGCGCCAGAGCGACCGCGCCCCGGCCATCTTGCGACCTTCTGTCGTGCGTGAACTGCGGTACTTTCCGGGCATGCCGTGACTCCTTCTCCAGAGTCCCCCGGCCGACTGCCCGACGCGCGTCAACGGTTGCCGGCAGAGCGGACGGAGGTGTGCTTATCATGGGTTCCGAACTCGCAATCTAGGCTTGACAGGCGGCGATGTCAATCCAGTTTAGAGGGCGAGGGCAGCGCAGCCAGTACGGCGGCTGGCCCGATCCAGCCGCTCCGGCGGGGCGCGGTGGACGCCGGCACGACGCACTCATCCCAAGCCTAGCAGTTGCGGCAAATCAGGAGACAGGCGATGATCCGACCCTTTCCGGCTATCGTTGGGGCGCTGGCGTTGGTCCTTTGCGCCGGTTGTGTCATCTCGCACTCGAACAGCAAGGCTGTTTACACCCTGCGGCGCCACCTCAACGCCTGGGAGACGACGGTAGCGGTGCCCATCGAGAAGGCTCACCGAGCCACCGCGGTTGGACTCTCCGACCTCGGACTCAAACCGGTTACCAGCCGCGTTGACAAACTCAGCGGTCTGGCGGCTGGCTCCATGGCTGACGGCACCGCCTTCGAGGTCAGGCTGGAGGCCATCGACGCGGCGCAGACTCGCATCCGCGTGCGCAGTGGCCTCCTTGGCGATCGTGAGCGCAGTACCCAACTCTTCCGCGCCATCGAAGCACGCCTGTAACTGCCCCGCGCCGTCCTGCCGCCATCCCCGGGGGGTCACTGGCGGCCCCAAGGGCCCAAGCGACGAGGGCTGCAAATGGGGATGGAGCCGCTTGCAGGCCGTCTGAGTCGCTATACAGTATGCTCGTTCGCGGCGACCTTTGGGTTGCCGGTTTGGAAACCGAGTCGACCTAGGTCGATTCACCCCACCCGGAGAGGTGGCTGAGTGGTCGAAAGCAACGGTTTGCTAAACCGTCGTACGGGGTAAACCCGTACCGAGGGTTCGAATCCCTCCCTCTCCGCCAGTTTCCCTTCCCTGTTACTCTGCCTCAGAGTAGCTTTGTCTGTCCAGCCTCAGATCGCCCCGCCGTGGGCGTCTATCCCGTGTCCTCTTGCGGCTTATCTGCTGGTCAACTGTCGTTTTTTTTGATACCAGAACGCTACCAAGACGCTGAAAGGGGGGCTATGGTAGGCGCCGCCGGCGCTGACTGCGCCAGGAGCAACAGGCGCAGGCCTGGGCAGCACAGGAGGAGCGACGATGGCGACGTTGATGAAGCGCGGTGAAGTCTGGTACCTGGTGTACTGGCGGAAGAATGAGCAGGGGGCGTGGAAGAAGATCTTCCGCTCGACGAAACAGCGGGACGAGGCGGCTGCCAGGAGGATGTTCGAGGCGTTCCAGGCGGCGCAGCAGAGGACGCTGTCGCGGGAGGCGCTGCGAACCATCCTGGCGGAGGTGGGAGCGCCGGTGGGCGATGAGCTGCGGCTGGCGGATCTCTGGACGACGTACTTGGGGAAGGCCGAGAAGACCGGGAGCGACGAGCAGGTGCGGGCACGCGGGAACATGGTGACCGCGTTTGTCCGCTGGATGGATGAGATGCACCCAGGGGTCACGGCAGTGCGGGATGTTGATGAGAGGATCGCGGCGGAGTACTGGCGTTGGTGTGCCGAGGATGGGAAGAGTCCCAGGACGCGGAATAACATCCAGGCGCAGCTCAAGGTGGCCTGGCGGGGGATCATGGCGGAGTACGGGCTGACGGTGAACCCGTGGGGGTTGCTGCAGCGGGACGCCGGCGGCGGAGAGCGGTACCAGGTTCTGGAGCTGCAGCAGATCGTGGCGATCTACCAGGCGGCGACGAAGACGCCGACGCCGGGGGTGGAACCGGAGTTCTGGCCCGCGGCGATCCAGATGGGGCTGTACACCGGCTTGCGCGAGGGGGACATCGCGCAGCTGGAGTGGGACGAACTGAGGGTGGAGCAAGGTATGCTGGTGCTACTGCCGAACAAGACGAAGCACTGGGGCGGGGACCGAGCTGCCGTCCACACCATGGATGCGCCGTGGGTGAAGCTGCTTCCGTCGCGGCCCACGGAGCCAGCAACTGGCTATGTGTGGCCCAGAGCCGCGGCGCTCGTGGGTGGCCGCTCTGGTTTGCGGGGGTTCGTGGAGATCTGCAGGGCGGCGGGCGTGGAGACGGAGCGGGCGCCGGCTGAGGGCGAGAGGCGGAAGAGGGTGGTTAAGCTGGTGACGTTCCACTCGCTGCGCCATAGCTTCGTGACGCACCTGTTGCGGTCGGGCCAGGTGACGGAGAGGGACCTGGTGGCGCAGGGGAATTGGTCGACGGAGGCGGTGGTCCGGGGCACCTACAACCACTCGAAATTAGAGCAGGCACGGGCCGCGGCGGTCAGGGTGGCGGCCGCGATGCCGGAGGTGAAATGGTAATGTGGGGAGGGTAGCGTGCGGTACGAAAGGCAGTGGCTGATCGTGGCGTGTGTCGCCCTGGTGGTGGCGGCGTTGTGGGTCGTGACCCAGGCGTTCCCGCCAGTGGTGATCGGGGTGGTTACGTCGGGGCCTGTCTCTCTGCAGGGGGTGTACCGTTACAACCTATGGACGGGTCGGTCGGTGTTGTGCTCTGAGGGTGAGGTTTTGCCGGCCGACGGGCGGTAGGCCGTCGCCGCCATCCTGGTGGCGTTGTTCCAATCCTCAGCGCCATCCTGGTGGCGTTGTTCCAATCCTCAGCGCCATCCTGGTGGCGTTGTTCCAATCCTCAGCGCCATCCTGGTGGCGTTGTTCCAATCCTCAGCGCCATCCT
>CAILUI010000103.1 GCA_903837355.1 uncultured Victivallales bacterium | reverse complement strand
GCATTCCCAAGTCTTTCCCGGCAACGGTTGGAGCGGGGCCTACACCGAGGGCGGCGCCGGCGGCGGGCGCAGCGGCGTGGCCCATGCGACGTATGACTTTGAGCGCTGGCCCGACCTGTGGCAGTGGGCCTTTGCGCTGCCTGAGCCGGCCGAACCGGCAAAGCGCAACGCGGACAATCCCTACGACCAGGTGCATCTGGGCATCGGCGCGGCCAGCCTGGGCAATGTGTGTGTGGGCGTTTACGGGCTCTGGCACAGCCAGGCCTTCGGCGAGGATTTTGCCAAGATCACCTGCGACCTCGGCCTGGTGGTATCCAACGACGGCATCCGGTTCCGCGAAGTCGGCGCAACCCCGGGCCAGCCCTACATCCACCGCGACGACTCGCCGGCAACGCCTGTGCCGGGCCGCCCGCTCAACACCATCCTCTGCCAGGGCAATGGCATCTTGAATGTCGGCGACGAGACCCGCATCTACCATGGCCGCTGGCGCAACGCCGGGCAGAAAGCCGAGGACATTGCCGAATACTATTGCGCCGAGGTGGCGCTGGCCACGCTGCCGCGCGACCGCTGGGGGGCGCTGGGGCTCAATCCCGGCGTGGATGCCGGGGCCCTCTGCTCGGCACCCCTCGCGATCCCGGCCAACGGTGGCGAACTCCGACTCAACGCCGATGGCGTGGCCGGGCTCTCCGTGGATCTGCTCGATGAGCGGTTCAACCCGATCCCCGGCTTCGCCGGCGGCACGGTCGTGGACCCGGACGGCCTTGATTGCGAAGTACGCTGGGCCGAACACGTGCTGACTGAACTGGGGGGCTGGACAGTCCGGGTACGGGTGCGACTGCAACGCACGGACGAAGCCCAGCCGCGGGTGTATGCGATTAGCTGCAAGTGACAAGGCGAATGCGACATGGCGAACCGACGTGCTTCTCTCACGCAGACCGCGATGCCGTCTGCGTGGGCATCGTGCTGGTGCTGCTTGCCGCGCTGGTGCCGGCCTGCGGTTCCGCCGAGCTGCCTGCGCAGGCCCCGGAGACAACCTCTCATGATGCCCGCTTTCGAGGCCTGCCATGGCCAACACCGCAAGCCCGACGAAATGGCTTTGGAGCGGGGTATTCTGCACCGTGTTTTCGTTTGCACGATTCGGATGCACATTGACCCCCGGTGACGATGCCCCACCTGGCCAGAAGCGGAACGGATGCTGCAGCCGTATGCTGAGGTGAAGCCCTATCTGGCGGATTGAGGTCCGGGGCGGGAGGCCATGCCGGCTGAGCATGGCGCCTGCAAGGACAGGCAGAGTCGACAAGACGACGTGTTACCTACGAATCTGGGAGGCGTCCAACGATGCCTAGCTGCGCTTCATTGGCCAGCATCTGTGCCGTTGAGGCGAGTTCCCGGCCAAGCCAGGAACGCCTGGAGGGCGGGTTCTCCGTAACCCGCCGCCGGGATGCGGAGATCCCGGCCTCCAGACCGCTGGGAGTTCTCGACGGTTTGAGGCGGAGCTTTGCCAGCCTGAGAAGACGGCTGCCGCGCGTGGCATGCTCCGCCCTGCTTGCCCTTGCCGCATCCGTCCCGTCGACAGCCGCGGTCATCGTCAGTGGAGCCGACCGCGGTGTGACGCGCACTACCGTTGCCGCCGACCCTTCCGGCCGCCGCGTCGTCGTCATGTGGGAGAGCAAGCAGTTCGCCGCCCACGAGCACCTCCGCCTGAACCGCTCCACCGACGGCGGCATGCGCTGGCGGCCCGAGCCCCTGGACTTCGCCCTCAACGTCGTCAACCCGTGGTTCTCGGACTACCTCCCCGAGATCGCCCTGGACCGAGCCGGCGACCTTCACGTTCTGTGGTCGCAGCGCAGCGACACCACCTCGCCGGTCTACGCACGCTCAGCGGACGTGGGCGACACCTGGCCCACGAAGACCCCCATCGGCGGCGGCAACCTGCCCCGCTGGTATGGTATCGCCCTTTCCGTGGGCCCTGAAGGCCAGAGCCTGTGGTCCTTCCACCACGACACCAACTGGCGCGCCTACGCCTGCGGTTCCTCGGACGGCGGCAGATCGTGGGCTGTCCTCGCCGAGCACGCGGGCGGGTACGCCGCCGGCGACCCCGAGCAAGGCTACTGCTCTGACGCCGTCGCCTTTGCCGACCGCCGCCATGTCCTGCGCCAGCGTGGCGGCGCGCTGGAGGTCCTGACCTGCCGGGGCGAGGCCTGGTCCGCCTGCGCCCTGCCGGGAGGTAACGCCTTGCCCTCCCTCGCCGCCGACCACACCCTCGCGGTCGACGATGAGGGCCGTCTGTTCGCCGTCTACGCCGCCGCGGGCCAGGTCCACTGCGCACGCTCGGATGATGCTGGCAGGACTTTCTCGCTGCAGACCGCGGTCACAGCCGGCGACCCGGGCGAGCCGTCTCGGCCGGTCGTCGCCTGCCGTCCTGCCGGCGTCGTCGTGGCCTGGCAGGAGACTGCGGGGGAGGCTTCTCAGATCCGCTACGCCGTCTCCGCGGAAGGTGGCCAGTCCTTCGGCCCCCCTCAGCCCCTCGATACGGGTGGCGGTGCCCAGGCCGCCCCTGACCTCTGCGCCATCGGGGACACCCTCTACTTCAGCTACACCCGCGACGGTCAGGCGGCCTTCGCGCGGGTGCCCGAAGCGCCGGCCGAAGCCGCCACCGCCACGGATCGCAGCAACCTCCTTCCCGACCCCGGTTTCAGCGATTTCGACGGCGCGGCCCCGCGTGGCTGGATCGCCACCTCGTGGAACCAGGAGTTCCTCCAGGAGCGCTTCGGTCGCTGCGAACCCGGCCGCGACGGCACCGGCTCGTGCCTGGAGCTGGCGGCCGGCTCCGGCGCATCGATCATCCACTTCACCGGGCCCGCCGTGGCGACGCAGGGCGACGCCGACTACTTCCTGAAGGGCTACTACGCTTCCACCTGCGAGCGCGTGTCGCTGAAAGGCGAGTGGTTCGATGAGGCCGGCAAGACGGTTCGCAGCTTCGAGCTTCGCCTGCCGGAGACCCAGGACGGCTGGGTGCACTTCATCCAGCAGCTCTGGAGCCCCGCCCTGGCATCGCAGCTTCGCCTCAGCATCGAGAAGAAGTGGCAGTCGGGCCGCGTCAGGTTCGACGACTTCTCCCTGCGTCGCGGTACCGTCGCCGACTACGCCTCGGAGTTCGCCCTGCCGGACCCGGCGTCGCCCGAGCCCTGGTTCCCGATCTTCTCCTGGCTCGGGCCGTATGCCTGGCCCCAGCTTGGCCCCGAGATGACGGCGCAGCTTGACCGCGACGAGTATCATCTCGACTACGCCCTGGCGGGCTTCAACGTGGGCTACCGGGCCAAGTTCGGCCTCCGCTACCACTTCTTCCCGGGGCCACCGGCCGACGATGGGGCCCTGGCGAAGGCTGAGACCGACCCCGCTCTGTGGGTCTACCACGGCGGCGATGAGCCCTCGGAGTCGGCCTTCGCAGGCATCGCGACCCAGGCGCAGTCCCTGCGCGACCGGGGCGCGAAGAAGCCGCTGTGGTACAACCTTCTGCCCACCTATGGCTTCAAGTCCTACGCGGACTACGAGCACCATGTGCGCGCCTACCTGGAGACGGTGAAGCCCACGTTCGTCACCTACGACCACTATTGCCTCTCCGGAGGCAACAAAGCCTACGGCCGCGACTTCTTCGCGAACCTGGAGATCGTGCGTCGTCAGGCTCAGGTACACGCCGTGGACTGGGGCGTTATCCTGCAGCTCGTGGCCTTCGGCGGCATGCGCGGCCCGGATGAGGCGGAGCTGCGCTGGCAGGCCTTCACATCCCTCGCCTACGGTGCCCAGGCTATCGGCTGGTTCACCTACCTCACCGAGGTGGAGTACGGGGGCTTCAACTGGCGCGACGCAGTGGTAGACCGCGAGGGCTTCCGCACGCGCCACTACTCGATGCTCATGCGGGTGAACGGCGACATCGCGCGACTGGGCAAGACCCTCATCGGCCTGAAGTCCACCGGCGCGTTCCACACCGAACCCGTCCCCGAGCTGGCCTCGGCGCTCTCGGCAGCGCGGCTCGTGCAGTCTGCGGAAGGCGGACCGCTCGTGCTGGGCGAATTCGCCGACGCCTCCGGGGCGCCGTACCTGATGGTGGTGAACCGCGACTTCACCGCGCCGGTCTCGGCAAAGCTGACCCTCCGGCAGCCCGCGGCCTCGGTCCGGGAGGTCGGCAAGGCGACGGGCGAGATGGCTGCATTCAGTGGGCATGGTCCCGGAACGGACGCCCTCGTCGTGACGCTGGCGCCGGGAGATGGGGTGCTGCTACGGCTGGGGCTCTAGTGCCAGCGGGCACAGGTCTCTGCTCACATGGGGTGTGCAGGCTGCCCGGAGGCACGATGGGACTCGACACACACCCGGCTGCCCGCTGGCATAGGCCACTGCGGCGCCCAATGGCACCGCGATGGCTGACGGACAGCGGCCAGCGCGCCGACAGGCGCATTACCGGCGGGGCCGGCGGTCGACATCGGGTGAGCCGGCCTGGTGCCGCTCAACGGCGCGTGCCGTACCTGTCTGTCCGACATGCCTACTCTGGCAGGCCCAACGTTGCCAACCCCTCCTGCCAGGGCAGGCAGGTGACGGCACCGATGCGCTTAAGGTGCGGGTCGCGTGACAGGCAGAAGGCAGCGCACGGTTGCAGGTCCGTCACGAATCGCTGCAGTGCCCGGGTCTCCGCCTCACCCACGCGGCTGGCAGACTTGATCTCCACCAGGGTCAGCGCCCGCCCCGGCCGTTCGATGATCAGGTCGATCTCGGCATCGTCTTTGGTGCACAGGTAGGAAAAGCGCCAGTCAGGCTGGTGGTAACTGGCGAGGCGCATGATTTCGACTATCAGAAAGTGCTCAAAGGCGTCAGCGTAGGCGTAAGTGCTCTCCACCAGCGGGACCGCAACCGTCCGGTCCAGGGCACGCTTTACGCCCGGATCGAAGAAGTAGAACTTCGGGTTGGCGCGCTGCCGCTTGCGGACCGAGCGCTGGAAGGCGGGCAGAAGGAGGCCCACGAGCGTGTCCTCGAGAATGGAGAAGTAACTTTGGACGGTCTTCGTGTCGACGCCCACGTCCTGCGCAATCCGCGAGAAGTTCACGATCCGGCCGTTGCACTGGGCCGCCACTTCCAGGAACTGCCGGAACGGGTCGACGCCGCGCACGAGCTGTTCGGCAATGATCTCCTCTTTGAGGTAAACCAGGGCGTAAGTGCGCAGGAAATCGGCTTTCTCCGCCGCGCTTGTTAATTGTGTCACCCGTGGCAGAGTGCCGTACTGGAGAGCGTCGTCGAGATTGAAAGACGCCCCCAGTTCGGTGCTGGTAAAGGGATGCAGGTGGCGCATGAAAACACGTCCGGCCAGAAGATTGGAGGCGCCGCGCCGCAACTTCCGGCCACTTGAACCCGTGAGCACGAACCGCGTGCCGTGGTTTTCAATCTGGCGATGGACCACATCCAGCAGCCGGGGCACCTTCTGGACTTCGTCTATGACCACCCACTCGGTGTCCGGCGGAAGGGCCGCGATGCGCTGTTCCAGTTCCTCGGGATGTCGGGCAAACAGGTCTTCTTCCATGGGTGAAAGGAGATCGATGAAGCAAGTTCGCGCGGCGGGCAGTGTCTGCCGCAGCAGCGTGGTCTTGCCGGTGCCCCGGGGCCCGAAGAGGAAGAAGCCTTCTCTATCGGGCAGCGATATGGTTCTCTGGATCATACTCCATAAACGTACGCCAATTGTGGAATATTGTCAACTTACCGCTGGGAGTTCTGATTTCCGGGGGGGGTTGCCCCCCTGGCGCAGGCTCCGGTCACCGGGCACCGGGAAGGGCCGGCACCGGGCCTTTTCCGCACGCTACACGACCTTGCCGCCCGGGCTGAGGCTGAGGATGCGGTCCAGGCTGAACGGACAGCGCACGATGTACTGGGTGCGCCTGCCGTCGCCAGCGGTGGGGGATTTCGTGCGCACGGGGCACCAGGAGCCCTGTCAGTGATCCGGAGGGTCATCATCATCGGCATCGCCTGCGGGGTTTTGTCGATGAGAAAGCGAGAGACATGAAGCACCATATCCCATTCCTGACCGCCCTGTGTTGCCTGGAGCAGGCCGCCGGCGCGGACCCCGCCGACTGGCAGGAGCTCGCCGCCGCCTTCCGGGATCCGCCGAATGCCTTTCGGGTCGTTCAGTACAGCGCCCACGAGGGCGCGGTGATGCCGATTGCCAAGATGCGGGACTACGGCATCGGTGGGGTGATGCTTTTCTTGAGCAAGCACCGGTACCTGCGCAACGACGACGCCTGGGAGAACATGAAGGCCAACATCCGGCTGGCCAAGGAGGCCGGCATGCAGGTCTGGGTGGCCGACGATAACGGTTACCCGAGCGGGATGGCAGGGGGGCTGGTGGCCGAGGCGGATCCCAGCTTCGAGAACCGGGGCCTCCTGCCGCTGGTGCGGAGGGGGCAAGGGCGGCAAGACGTCCGCATCGACCTGCCGCCCAAGGCCGAAGACGTCGTCTCGGCAATGGTCTACCCGGAGAGGGACGGCCAGCCCGTCTATGCGTCCGGCGTTCCGGCTCGCGTGGCCGGGCGCCGGGTCGAATCAGCCGGCCTGGAAGGGCCGTGGGTGTTGTATGCCTTCGCGCGCCAGATCATCAACGAGGGCACCCAGGCCACCTCCACAGCCCAGCCCTTCGAGACCAATGGCCGCTACCCAAACCTGCTCAACCCCGCAGCGATGGCGGGATTCGTCGATCTCACCCACGCGGAGTATGCTCGGCGGCTGGGGCCCCTGCAGGGCCAGATCGACTTCTTCTACACCAACGAGCCCAACCTGATGACCCTCTGGTTCATGCCAGGCAGCCGACCCGGGGGAGAGTCTTTCCTGCCTTGGGACGCGGCACTCCCGCAGCGTTTCAAGGCGGACCATGGGTACGATCTGCTGCCCCTGCTGCCCGCCCTCTTCGCGGGAGACAGCGACGTCGCCAGGCTGGTGCGCCGCCACTTCTTCCAGACGGTCGGTGCCATCTTCTCCGACAACTACACCGGTCGCATCGCCCGCTGGGCCGAAGCGCACGGGGTCCGGTCGGGGGGACACCTGTTGCTCGAGGAACGCCTGGACATGCATGTCATCGGCTATGGCGACTTCTTCCGAGCCCTCCAGGACCAGCACGTCCCCGGTTGCGATGTGCCCATGCCGGACCCGGGCTCTTACTGGAACTACTGGATGCCCAAACTGGTCAGTTCGGCCGCGCAACTGCGCGATCGTGAGCTGGTCACCGCCCTGATCGACCCGATCATCGACCGGCAAGTGCCGACGCTGCACCCCACGCCAGAGGAGATGATGCGGGTCATCAACATGGCCTTCCTCACCGGGGTCAACCAGATCACGAGCTACATCCCGTGGGAGTCGTACGAGCCGGCCGTCTACCGTGGCTTCAACGAGCAGGTAGGCAGGCTGGCGGTCATGCTGCGCGGCGCCAGGAACGCCTCGACTATCGGCATGTACTATCCGATCGAGACGGCCCAGTCACTCTACCTCCCCACGCCGATGAACTTCGGTGCGAGCCAGGGCGACTGCCCGGAAGCCTACGCCGCGCGTCAGACCCAGGACCGCATCAGCCGCAGGCTGTTCGAGAACGGCTACGATTACAGTTGGCTCGACGGCGCGGCCATTCTGGCGGGCAGAGTCCGGCAGGGCCGCCTGGTCGTCGGGCGCCATGAGTACACCGCCATCATCATGCCCCAGGTTGGCTTGCTGCCGCTGCCGGTCATGCGCAAACTGCATGGCTTCCAGCAGGCCGGCGGGCAGGTTCTCTGGGTGGGTTCGCGGCCGCGCCTGGGCGACGCCCCGGAGGAGCATGCCGAGGTCCGGAAACTGGCCGAGTCGTTCCCGGTCAGCTTGGACCCCATCAACGAGCTGGCCTGCGGCTGGGACGGCGATTTCTCGCTGCGCTTTGAGGTGAATCACACGCAGGTCATGGTGACGCGTTACCGTCGCCAGGAGCGCTGCCTCTACTTCATCGTGAACCGCAGCGCCGAGCCCTTGACGGTTCCTCTGTCCTCCGCGATGACATCAAGCATCACGATCTGCAATCCCGTCACGGGCGCCATGGAAACGCAGAGCCTGCCGCTCAACCTCGAGATCGGTGCTTATCAGAGCCGCCTGGCCGTCGATCCGAATCCGCCACCCCGCGAACCGCCGGGCACGGCGACGGTGATGCCATGGCAGAGACCGTTGCCGGTACGCGTCAATGGGATCCCCAACCTCGCCCGGCAGGCCATGGCCAGCGCCAGCAGCACCCACCCGAATCCCGCCTACTCGGTGTACAATGCCGTGGACGGGAACCAAGATGCCGGAGACTGGCAGCACTGGTGCAACGCGGACGATGCCCCGGCGACGCCAGCCAAGCCCGCCTGGCTCATGCTGGAATGGCCGCAGCCGCAGACGGTGCGACGGGCCGTCGTGACCTTCATGAAGGACTACACGGTCTCGGACTACGAGTTGGAGTACCGGGAGCAAGGCACGTGGAAACCGTTTGGCGCGGCCCAGGTGCAGGGGAACACGAGTACCTCGAAAGAGCATGCCGTCGCCGCTCCGGTCGCCGCCGACGCCATTCGTTTCCTCGGCAAACAGGGACCAGCGAAGCAGCCGACCAGCGTGCGCGTCATCGAGATCGAGGTGTTCGAGAGATAGCACTCGGACTGGCTTCCCCCCAGGATCGAGATTCCACCCCTGGGCGTTCCGGTGCAGGCTGGCTGCTGGTTTTGGAGGTGAGATGAGCGCCACAAGAACCGTTGTCTCTGCTGCGCTGGACCGCGGTGCCGGGTGCAGGTCCGTGAGGCGATCGGAGAGTGCCATGGAAAGATGCGGCCTTCTGCTACTTCTGTGCAGGCTGCTGGCAGCCTGCTGCCAGGGTGCCGGTGCTGCCCCCGACGCCACGGCCTTGTCGCGGACTCAGGCCGCGTCCCTCTACGTCGCCATCAACGGCGACGACCGCTGGTCGGGGGGTCTTCCAGCCCCTGACGCGGAACGAACCGACGGCCCGTTCGCGACGCTGGAGCGGGCGCAGGAAGCGGCGCGCAACCTGCTACAGCGCCAAATGCCCGTGCTCGTGCAGGTCCGGGGCGGGACGTACTACCTGGAGCGGCCGCTACGCTTCGGCCCTGCCGACTCGGGCACCGCGCAGGTGCCGATGGTGTACGAGGCGTACCCCGGCGAGGAGCCTGTGCTCAGCGGTGGGCGCCCGGTCACCGGTTGGCGGGAGACAGCCCCCGGGGTCTGGCAGGCCACGGTACCGGACGTGGCGTCGGGAGCGTGGCGATTCTCGCAACTCTACGTGAACGACCGGCGCTGTGCTCGCCCCGTCTGGCCCGAGGAGGGTTACAGTCTCATTGAGGCCGAGTACTGCCCCGTGTTCGGCGCGCTCCACGACAGCTTCCTCTTCCGTGACGGTGACCTGCGCGCTGACTGGTACGCGCTGGGCGATGTCGAGATCATCCCGGTCCACGCCTGGACCATCTCACGCCTGCCGATCCGGAGTGTGGACGCGCAGACGCGGATGGTCCGCCTGACGGGGACCGCCCCGAACGCGAGTTGGTCGGCTCTTAACGCCGGGCGCTGGTACCGCGCTGAGAACGTGCGGGAGGCGCTGAAGCGCCCGGGGCAGTTCTACCTCGACCGCGCCGCCGGAACGCTCACCTACCTGCCGCGCCCCGACGAGAACATGGCCACGGCGAAGGTGGTCGCGCCGCGCCTGGAGACGGTCATTGAGTTCGGCGGAGACCCACGGCTGGGGCTCTATGCCGAGAACCTGGTCCTGCGCGGCATCACCATCGCCCACAGCGCCTGGAACACCCCGGCCAATGGCTTCCGCAGCGGCCAGGCCGACAGTGAGGTGGGCGCGGCGGTCACAGCCCGCAATGCGCGGTCCTGTGCGCTCGAGCGCTGCGTTGTCCGGCAGACCGGGGGATACGCCGTCGAGTTCGGAGCGGGCTGCGACAGCATGCGCGTCGAGGGCTGCGAGCTCTACGATCTGGGTGACGGCGGCGTGAAGATCGGCACCTGGCGCTACCCCGACGAGCCCGACCCGAGCCAGTGGGCCGCGCGCTGCACGGTGCGCGACACCCTCATCGCGCACGGCGGGCGCTTCCTGCCGGCGGGCGTCGGCGTGCTGATTGGGCACGCCGCGGAGAACCTCGTCGAGTACAACGACATCGAGGATCTCTACTACTCCGGCATCTCGGTCGGCTGGCGCTGGCACCAGGGCTTCAGCCCCGCGCATCACAACACCATTCGCAACAACCACATCCGTGACATCGGCCAGGGCGTGCTCGGCGACATGGCGGGGATCTACTGCCTGGGCGATTCACCCGGTACAACGCTGACCGGCAACGTCATTCACGACGTCAACCGCCACACGTACGGCGGCTGGGGGATCTACTTCGACGCCGAGTGCCGGGGCATCGTCGCCGAAGGCAACCTCGTCTATCGCACGCAGGACAGCGGCCTGCACCAGAACTACGCCCGCGACAATACCGTTCGCAACAACATCTTCGCCTTCGGCGGCAATGGCCAGTACCGCTTCAGCGATGCCTCCAGGAGCGGGGCCATGCTGCTGGAGAGGAATGTCTTCTACGCGGGCGACGGTCCGCTCATCGAGGAGAGCTACGGCCCCGACCAGGAGTTTACCTTCAAGGACAACCTCTACTGGCGCGCCGCCGGCGCCGACGCCCTGCGCTTCCCGGGTGGCCAGACGTTCGAGCCGTGGCGGCAGGCGCGAGAGCCGGGGGCACTGCTGGCTGATCCGCTGTTTGTGGACCCGGCCAAAGGCGACTTCACGCTGCTACCGGGGAGTCCGGCCTTGGCGGCCGGCTTCCGTCCGGTAGATGCCGCACAGGCCGGCCGCCGCACCCGGCTCGGCCGCGTGACGAGCCTGCCGCCGGCGGACCCCACCTGGCCGCCAGCGCCCGGCCCGAAGCTGCGCGACCTGCCCACCGTCACGGCAATCCACGAGGACTTCGAGGCCTTCATCCCCTTCCAGACACCGACGGGTTGGGGAAGCTGGTCGAACCCACCGGGTTCGGTCGTGGTCACTGCGGAGACGGCCGGCAGCGGCAGGCAATCCCTCCGCTTCCAGGATGGCAACTACGAAACCGAATGGCAGCCACATGTCTTCAAGACGCTGGCCGTCGAGCAGGGAGTTGTACACTGCCGGTTCAAGCTGCGCCTCGAAGCCGGCGCCCGGATGATCTGGGAATGGCGGGACTACGCCCCCACGCTGGTGGCAGGCCCACGGCTCAGTGTGGACGCGAACGGGCTCCTCAAGGCCAACGACCGTGAACTGCTGCGGCTGCCGATGGGCCAGTGGGTTGAGCTCACCATGACCTGCCGGATAGGCAAGGCGGAGGCGCCCACTTACGACGTGCAGGTGCGCCTGCCGGGCGGGAACGAGGCGCAAGCCTACGCGGGCATCGCGTACTCCGAGGCCTTCCACCACCTCGACTGGGTCGGCTTCATCAGTCCCGGCAGCGTGCCGGGAGTGTTCTACGTGGACGACGTCGACCTGGTTGTGGCGGACGCGCGCTGAATGCCCCCGCCACGCCGCCGCGCTCTGCACCGGTTTCCCCGATTCCGACTGGCAGGACCACCAGGATGGCGAGTTCATCCTCTACAACTCGCCCGCCTCGGTCGCATCGGTCAGCGATGCCGCCGCCTCCGACGGCTCGGCGGCGCGCATGCCCGGCAACCACAAGGGCTGGTCGATCCAGAAGGCCATCGCCCCGGAGGCGGTGGCGTACCGGGAACCGGCTGGGACCGAAGCCAACGCGTGGTCAAAAGCCGCGTCGATGGCGTTCATCCGCTCGATGCGCAGAAAGGAGAGGTCGGCGTTCATCCAGTTGCCCATGAACTCGGACCGATGGCAACCACGTCCGCGCTGTTTGGCGTGACCATCAGATCTTCGCCAACCCCTTCGTTGGTCGGCGCTGAAACAGCAGAGGTCAAGGGCCCGGCGCAGGCCATGAGCCAGAGGACAGCGGGCGGAACGGCGATGGCGATTGAACGCCTTGCGGTACGTGGTGTTGAAGCAGAACAACACGGCAATGGCAACGTCTGGGGACGCGCCTGACCGTCGCGGGGCAAAGCAGAGATCGCTGCCGTGCCTTGGGCGTTCATAACCGTTCCTCCAAGACCGCTGGACAACTGCTCGCAGCATCGGTGTGTGACCTGCAGGCAAGCCCGTGGTCTGGCAGTTCCAGACTATGCTGCCAAAAATGACTGATTGGGTAAAGGGGTCAGCGCAACCCAGATCCGCCGCCTCCCTGGGCAGCGGCCGTTTCTGGGATCGCGCTACGAGCGGTTGACGGACCCTGGCCGGCCCCCGCTTCCCGCTCTCTGGCCTGGCTGAAAATCGCCAGGTGGCCAGTTCTCGGCAAGAGAACCAGCCAACGGCGTCTACCGGCGGCGTCCGGTGCGCGGCGCTGGTTCGGCCTGTTCAGACAGAGCACCTGGCCACCAACGACCACGCATGTAGCTGCCTGGCAACTCCATAGCTGTCCAGCGCACACCGGTCGGCGCGGGCCAGGCCGCCTTGGGTCTGGAGGGTTGGCACAGCCAGTGCTATCGTGCCCTCGTTTCCGGTGAGTCCATCTGAGCTCGGAACAGACGGTCGCAGTTGAGTACCAGTAATCGAGACCAATGGCTGTGGATCCCCGCACGACCAACCACGCGACGAAAGCCTTCGCGAAAGCCCTGGCCACCCGCCCCACGGGCAAGCATGTGTTGCGCTTGTATGTGGCAGGGGCCTCCGCCCGGTCGCGTCAGGCTCTGCTCCGCGTCCGCCGGCTTTGCGAATCCGAGCTCAACGGGGAGTACGATCTGGAGGTCATCGATATCTACCAGCAACCCGCGCTGGCGCGTGATGGTCAGATCATCGCGACCCCCACGCTCGTGCGGGTGTTCCCGCGTCCGGTACGCCGTCTCATCGGTAGCCTGTCCAACACCGCCACCCTTTTCGTCGGGTTGGGTCTGGACACCGGAGGAGAGGCCCCACGGTGAGGACTGCCACCGTCTCCGACGATTCCGCCGTGCCCATGCCTGGCCGGGCAAGTCGGCAGATGTGGGTTTCGGGCGGAAAGGGGGCGGTTTTCTGTGAAAGTGATGGCAGCGCTACGATGCTGGCGGCGGTTTCTTGGAACAGCCCTGGGCTTCGCTTGCGGCGTATTGCATGCAGGTCCGGCGACAGTACCTTCTTAGCACGGCATGGGGCGGAGGTGGGACCGCTGCCGTCTTGATGGGGTCGGGCTGAGTATCCGCAGCCGCAGATTCAGTGGTTGAGGTGCCTGTGACCAGCAAACTCACTCGTACCGAGGATGCTGCTGAATTGCGCCAGCAGGCTGAAGAGATGGCGCGGAAGGAAGTCGCCCCCTTGGGTGCGCTGTCGCCCAAGGAAATCCGGCAGACGCTCCATGAACTGCGTGTCCACCAGATCGAGCTGGAGATGCAGAATGAGGAGCTGCGCCGGGCCCACGGCGAGCTGGACGCGGCGCGCGAGCGCTGCTTCGACCTCTACGACCTGGCGCCGGTCGGCTACGTTACCGGTGCTAGCGAGGGCTCTTCCGGCAACGGCCGAGGATCGCGACCGCAGGGACGCGGTGCGGCCCGCCGCAACGGGGGAGTATCCCATGGCGGATACACGTTCGTGGAGCACCTCCCTGGCTCCGGTAGGGAAGGAGAGTTGATCCCATGAAGAGGCTCTTGGGCATCACCTGCCTTTCGAGCGGCATCTGCTTTGCAGCGGGAGTCTCGCCTGTCTCGGCAGGCGACAGCCCGTTGCGTCTGTTCGTTCCTGACGGGCAGGTGAAGTCCCACCCGCTGCGGGTCTTCGTGACCCGAGCTGTCCAGGAAGCCGACCTGCCCCGCCTCGATCTCTATGCTCCGCCGCCACTGAAGCGGAGGCCGATTGCATGGTTGCGGCTGGGCGCCGCGCTGCTCGCCGCCCTCCTCGCCACGGTGCGAGG
>CAILUI010000102.1 GCA_903837355.1 uncultured Victivallales bacterium | reverse complement strand
GTTCGGTGCTGATCGCCATAGTGACAAGCACCATAGCAGGCAACCACAAAATATCCAGAACTACAATGCAACTTATTCTACTGCAGTATATTCCATATTATTATAAAACCACCCTGCGGGTCGGGGGCGCAGGTCAGTTGGGTAGGGCATCCTGCCGACCGGCGCACCGCAGACGGCGCGGTGTGGGCGCAGGTCCTAGGGCTCAGGGTTCAGCAGGGCCCCCGGCTCGCCGGGGTGAAACGCGGCATCTCCGTATGCCGCGGCCGGGATGCGGAGAACCCGGCTTCCAGGGGCAGGCCGGACATCCCGACGTGAGACTCGCGAGCCTCATCCAGGCAAACCCCTACGGAACTGCCATGCGCCCGCGGGCCAGCGAGGCAATGCCGCAGCCACGTCCGCAGGAGCGGGCTTAGCGGGCAGGCTTCGGGTGCTGTCCAACGCCGTAGTCGGGCAGGATCCTGGCCAGTTCTCGGGCCAGCGCCAGGGCGGCATCACGAGCCTGGGCGGGATCGCCATCGGCAAGGGTAGCGATGCTCACGGTGTGCAGGTTGGCGAGGGGGGGATGCGACCAGGAGTGCACCATGTCCCCAAGGCGCTGGAAGACCTGGTCGAAGGAGCCGTCGCGCGCCGCCGTGATGCCGGTCCAGAAGAGCACGGCCAGGGTCTTGCCGTCGCGCTCGAAGACGCGGACCCGACCCAACTCGCCGGGGAAGATGTCCGCGGGGCAGTTGTCATCGAACTGGCGCCGACGTGTCCAGCCGGCGGCGGGGTAGCACCAGTCGGGGGAGTGCGGGCGTTTCAGGAGGTCGGGCCGGCGGCTCGGGCGCCCCGCGGGCGGCTCCCAGTAGAGGATGGTGGCGGTGAATTGCCGGCCGTCTGGCCCGCGGTAGACCCCGATGTTCTGCTCGCTGGGATCCAGCATTTTGAACTCGCCGGCAGAGAGATCCTGGGTGTTGATCCGGACATAGGGGCCGACACGAGCGGGGAACTCACTGAGCGGCCGGCGGTCCACGAGTCGGGCGAGGTCGCGGGCGTAGAGACGGTCGTAGTGGACGTTGAGGAAGAGGCTCAGGGCGGCGGCGCAGAAGAACAGGAAGGCGACGCCAAAGGCGGCGTTGGCGAGGGCGGGAAGGGATGCGTCCCAGGGAAGGCGCGAAGCAGAGGGCTGGGGAGCGGGCGGGGCCTGGGGATCGGAGGTCGGAGGACAGAGATCGGAGATCGGAGGGCGGGGATCGGAGATCGGAGGGCGGAGATCGGAGATCGGAGGGCGGAGATCGGAGGGCGGAGGGCGGAGATCGGAGGGCGGAGGGCGGAGATCGGAGGGCGGAGGGCGGAGATCGGAGGGCGGAGGCGGCGGGGGGGCGCGGGGCGGGAGGGGAGCGGAGGCGGGCGCGGGGGGGACGGCGAGCCGGCTGCTGAGCGCGGCCAGGCCAGCGATGGCCAGGGCGAAGGTGAGCAGGCCCAGCAGCTCATGGGGACCGCCATGGGTGAGTTGCTTCCAGCCGAGCGCAAAGAAGACGCCGCTGACGAAGACGCGGATGGCGTTCGTCAGCACGGCCAGCGGCACGACCGCCAGCAACAGAATGAGGGCGCCGCGACGCGAGGGTCGGTTGAAGTGGATCATGGCCAGCACGACGGCGGTCAGCACGGCTAGAGAGCGGATGCCGCTGCAGGCTTCATCCACACCGAGCTGCCCCTCGGCGAACTGCAGAACGCTGCCCTGACGCCGGACCAGGATGCCGACGGCCTGCAGAGCCGCGGCGCTGATGACCGCGGCAAGCTGCTGCAGGGGGATCGTGACGCGATGCAGCAGGAAGGACGGGATGGGCAGGCCCAGAAGCAGGAACCCGAGGGGGAAGCGGAGGCGTTTGATCCCCCGCCAGCCGACCGCGATCCAGGCCAGGCCGGACAGGACCAGCACCAGGCCGAGGCCGGCGCTAAACATGGCGATGACCCCGCGTGGCAACAGGGCCAACTCATACCAGCGCGAGAAGAGGACGACGCCAACGCCGACCGTCAGGAGGACGATTCCCAGCACCTGAGCCTGTCTGCGCGCGGGCAGCAACTCGTGGCGGCCGCGCCAGGCCGCATAGGCGGCGATGAGAGGAACCAGGAAGCCGTGGGAGAAGTTGCCGTCGGTGCGGTAGACGCCGGCCAGACCGCTCAGGGTCGGCCAGGCGAAAAGGAGCAGCCCGAGCCCCAGCGGCAGCAGGAAGGCGACCGGCGGGACATCGTCGTGGGCAAGCGGCAGGGGGGTGGGCTGTGGAGTGGTTGTCGCCATAGGTGTGACCGTAGCGCGGGGCATCGGCAGGTGCGCCGACAGTGAGTATGGGTTGCCCCTCTGGGGTGCAGTGTGGTCGCGGCATCTCTTAGTAGGGCGCGGCCCGGGGCGGGTATGACCGCGCGCCGACAGGGTTCTGTTCACCCGCACTCACAGACGGTGATACTCACGGTACCATTCGATGAAACGGGGGATACCGACGCCGATCGGCGTCGTGGGCTCAAAGCCGAGTTTGCGGCGGGCGCGGTCGGTATCGGCATAGGTTGCGGGGACATCGCCGGCCTGCATGGGCAGCATCTCCATCCTGGGCTCGATACCGAGGGCGTCCCCGATGGTGCGGATCATCTCCATCAGATTCTCGCTGCGGTGGTTCCCGAGGTTGAAGACCTCGTAGGGGTCAAGGCCGGGAGCGGTGAGGGCGCCACGGAGCCCGGCCACGATGTCAGCGACGTAGGTGAAGTCGCGGCGCATGTCGCCGTGGTTGAAGACCTGAATGGCCTGCCCGGCGAGCATGGCTTTGGTGAACAACCACATGGCCATGTCGGGGCGCCCCCAGGGGCCATAGACGGTGAAGAAGCGCAGCCCGATGGTCTGCAGGCCGTAGAGGTGGCTGTAGGAGTGGGCCATCAGTTCGTTGGCCTTCTTGGTGGCCGCGTAGAGGCTGATCGGGGTGTCGACGCGGTCGGCTTCGCCGAAGGGCAGTTTGGTGTTGCCGCCATAGACGCTGGAACTGGAGGCGTAGACTAGGCGAGGCTGCGGGGTCGCGTGCCGACAGGCTTCGAGAACACTGAGGAAGCCCTAGAGGTTGGACTTCGCATACACGAAGGGATGCTCCAGGCTGTAGCGCACGCCCGCCTGGGCGGCGAGGTTGCAGACGGCGGCAGGGCGGACATCGGCCACGAGTCGCCGCAGTCCCTCGTGATCGCACAGGTCCATCTCGACGCCGCGGTAGCGCGGATACACCTCCAGCAGTGCGTGCCGGTCACGCTTGAGTTGGACCGCATAGTAGTCGTTGAAGTTGTCGAGGCCAACGACCGTCTCACCGGCCTCGAGCAAGGCCCGCGCGAGGTGGAAGCCGATGAAGCCTGCGGTGCCGGTGATGAGGGTAGTCATGGGGGGCCGTGGTCCGTAGTCAGTGGGCAGTGGGCAGTAGTCAGTGGGCAGTGGGCAGTGGGTTAGTCGTCAGTAGTGGCTGATCTGAGCGCGGTGCCGCCAGCAGTCGCGGCAGATGCAGGGCGAGAAGGTCGCGCAGGCGCCAAATCAGCTCGAGGCGTTCGGCGACGAACAGGCGCCCGCCATCGACCTCGCCGGCGATGATGAGGTGGCCGATGAGGCGCTCGCGGTTCATGACCTGGAGCCGCACCTGCCAGGATTGGGCCGCCTGGTCGAGGTCCGGCGGACAGGATCCCGAGCGCCAGTGCAGGCTGGGGCCAGCGCCCGCAGGTTCGTCAAAGACCAGTTGGGCCTCGTCGACGTCGAGTATGGCAAGAGCGGGCTCGCAGCCTTGCCAGAGGGTCGCGACGGTGGTGGCACTGGGGAGGAAGTGAGCGCAACGCTCGACCGCGATACGCGCCTGGTTACTGGCCTGATGGAACTGCCAGTCACGGGCAACACGCAAGGTCAGGGCGCCCAGGCGGAAGCCGCCCAGGATACGCACGCAGACGAAGACGAGGACTCCGGCTGCACCCAGCACCATCAACACCATCTCCCGCTGACTGGAAATGCTCAACACCGCGCCGACGCAGAGCGCGACACAGATGCCGTAGATAACCAGTACGGCACGGTGCTGGTTGAGGCCCATGGAGAGCAGGCGGTGGTGGATATGCTGCCGGTCTGGAGCCGAAAGGGGCAAGTGCCGGCTCCAGCGCCGCAGGATGGCCAGGCTGGTGTCGGTGATGGGCACGCCCAGGGCAAGCATGGGTACGAGCAAGGCCACCGCGGTCTCGCTCTTGCGGCTCGTCATCATGGCCAGCGCCGCAATGAGAAAGCCGATGACGTTGCTGCCGGAGTCGCCGAGAAAGATGCGGGCGGGGTAGTAGTTGAAGATGAGGAAGCCGAAGATGCCGCCGCCCAGGCAGGCCATCAGCAACATCCCGGTGACGTTACCCATAAGCTGGCCGACCAGCATCATGGTGACGCAAACGATGAGGCTGACCCCACCAGCCAGCCCGTCCATGCCGTCCAGGAGATTGATGGCATTCATGCAGCCCAGGAACCAGAACAGCGTCAGTGGCAGCCCCCAAAGGCCGAGATCCAGGGATCCGGCACAGGGCAGGCTCAGCCTCCAGATCACATGACCGCCCGCCATAGCAATCCCGGCGGCGAGCACCTGGAACAGCAGCTTGACGATGGCGCGCAGAGGACGGATGTCGTCGCGGGCACCCATGAGGAGAACGACCAGGGCGCCGGCCAGAATCGCCGCGAAGGCGCCGACGTTGGCGAAGATGGGCGCGGCAGCGACGTTGCGGGGGAAGCCGACGAGGAGGAACGCAATGGGCGCCAGGAAGCCGACAAAGACGCCGACACCGCCCAGGCGGGGTATGGCCACGCCATGGATCTTGCGATAGCCGTCGGGCTGATCGACGGCACCCAAGCGTGGCGCGACACGGCACATGACAGCGGTCACCAGCGCCCCCACGGCGCCGGCAATCGCGAACGCCACCAAGGCTGTAGTCATATGCTCGACTCGTCGTCTACGACACCGGGCAAGGCGAGGGCGCCCCACCCATGGAAGCCCGCAGGCTGCGGCCGCACCCGCGGGGGGGCTCGACTACGGAACGCGGTAACTATACATGGGCGACCGCACCCCGGCCAGCGCCCCTACAGACGCTTGCCGGGCTGGAGGGCGAAGCTCCCCGGGGGCGTATGCCCCGCCGAGTTGGGGCCGCGGAAGCGCGGCCAGGTGGGAACGGGTACGGGTACGGCTCAGCGCCTGCAAGCAGGCCGTGGAGCTTCGCCCTCCATGGGTCCGAGCAGACTTCGCTGGCGTTACGACGCACGGGTGCTGCGCACGGCGGGTATGACCAGTGACCAGTGACCAGTGACCAGTGACCAGTGACCAGTGACCAGTGACCACTGACCAGTGACCAGTGACCCCGTTGGCCGATCATGGGGGGGCGCCGCCGCGGTCCTGGTTGAAGGCCTTCCAGACGTCGTCGGCAGCATGGCGGCGGCGCGAGTCGAGCTGGACGGCCTTGCCGAGCGCCTCCTGCAGCGCCTGACGGTCGCGGCGACTCAGGGCGAGCTCGCCCAATCGCCACCAGACGGGCGCGTCGGCGTGACCGCCGGCCGCCAGCAGCCCGAGCCAGCGGGCTTCCTCGTCGGGTTCGCCCAGGCGCTTAGCGCACTGCGCAAGTCCCTTGAGAGCATCGACGTCGTGGGCCCGGTGCGCCAGCACCCCCTGGAGGGCCCGGCGCGCCTGGATCACGCTGCCTTCGGCGAGTTCGCGCTGCGCCAACCAGGCCAGGTAGTCGGGCGCCGCAGGATCGGTGGGCGCCGCGGCGGCGAAGCGGTATGCCAACTGGCGACAGTCCGCGGTCTGACCAGCCTCCCATTCGGCCTGTAGCCAGCGCCTGCGGAGGGCGCGGTCTTGCGGCAGCAAGGCAAACTGAGCATCGCGCTGCGAGCGCGCTTCGTCCCACCGCCCCGCTGCCCACAGACGGGCCGCGAAGGCCGCACGCAAGCGGGGATCGCGGGGGCTGCAGCGGATGGCGGCGCGCAGCGCGTCCCAGCCGGCTGCCAGGAGCGCGGCCGCTTGTGGCTCGGCGGCGCCGGCGGCCTGGTTACAGAGCCGGTCGCCCACCTCGTACCAGGCCTGCCAGTAGCTCGGGGTCTCTCCCAACAGGGCCACGATCTCCGCGCTGGCAGCTTCAGCCAACCAGGCATCGCGGTCGCGGTACAGGGCGCGCCAACCCGGCGCGATCCAGGAAACCGCGAGAATGAGGACCAGAAGCGCCGCGAGGGCCACCCTCTCCGGCCAGAGGGCGGTCGGGCGGTCGCCGCTCCGCCGCCGCCGGGGTGCCAACGGCACGGCCAAGCCGGCGAGAGCGGCGGCAGTCCAGGCGCAGAGGGGCACACGCAGGGGCACATCCAGCGCACTGTGCAGCCCGATGGCAGCAAGAGCACCGGCGATGCCCGCCAGGATTGGGTAGGGAAGCGCGAGTTGATGGTGCGAGCGCCGCTGGCCGGGGCGAAGTGCGCGTAGCAGTGGCAAGCAACTCGCGGCCAGCAGTGCCCCGACCAGAAGCACACCGACCACGCCGCCCTCGGCAAGCAACTGGAGATAGTCACTCTCGGCATGACTGGCCTGCTGGCCAGTGGCCCAGGTGGTGACCTGCGGGAAGACCATCCCGAAGCCATTCGCGCCGCAGCCGGCCAGGGGAACCAGGTGCCAGACGCGGAGGCTGTCCAACCAGACCGGCCAGCGCGCGCCGATGGCGGTGGCGGCGTCGCGCAGTTCGAACAAACGCCCTTGAAAGCCAGCGTTGGGCCACAGCGCCACCAGCAGCAGCCCGCCGACGCCGGCCAGGGTGGCCAGAGCGGCGGCCGCCGGGCCGCGGCGCATCCAGAGCAGAGCAACGACGACCAAGCCCAGCAGCACCGCGGCCGTGCCACCGCGCGACTGTGAACAGAGGATGGCGGCCATCAGGGCGATCAGGCAGGCCCCGTAGAGCAGCCGGCCGCCGGGGGAGACGTCGAGGGACACTTCGGCATCCGCAGCGTGGGCTGTGGCATAGGCACTCGGCGCCGGCAGGTGGCAGGTCAGCGCCACCGCCAGCGGCGCCAGAAGGGCACAGAAGGCAGCGAAATGATTGCGGTTGACGAAGGGACCAAATGGGGTCCCGCCGCCGATCTCGGCGACGGGGTACCACCAGACGAGGGTGGCGCCGGCCGGAACCAGCAGGCGCCCGACCAGGCCCGCGGCGGCGACGATGGCCCCGAGGACGACCAGAGCCTTGACCACGATGACGCGCTGGCGCGTGTGCAGCGAGGCGGTGAGGCTGAACATGCCCCCTGCCCCGAGAACCAGCACCAGCCAGCGCAGGGTACCGCCGAGGTGAAGACTCAGGTGCGGGCTGACGGGCCGGCTCGAGTACCCACCGCACAGCGAGCCATGGCGGGCCGTGAACGCCTGGATGTCGCCCCAGGCCGCCAGGCGCCACGATCCCGCCCAGGCGGGCGCGGGCAAGAGGCTGACGACAAGCCCCGCCGCGAGCGCCACCAGCAGCCAGATGCTGACGCGAAAAGCACGCGACGGCGGCAGTGGCCGCAGGCAGGCGGCGGCCAGCAGGGCAGCCGCCATGGGCGGCGCAACCCCGGGCACCAATCCGGCCCCGAACAGCGCCAGAGCAGCCAGGATAAGGATGGGAAGAGCGGTCATGGCGGCACGCTGTCAGAGCTCATCCCGCGACATCCGTGACCGGCCGACCTGGAGCGCCCACGGCCGGCCTGGAGCGGGCCCCGGACCGCGGCCGCTCCAGAACCGACGCCCATCCAGGCCCCCGACGGCGCCGCGGGCTCAGGGAGTTGGGGGTGCAGGGGGTGAGGTAGATGTGGGAAGGGTGCTCTCCGGCAGAGCATTTCCAGGCTTCTGCTTGCGCTCACCATAGGGCTGGTAGTAGGAGTAGTAACGGTAGTAGCCATAACCGTAGTCGCGGTAGCCGTAGCCGTAACCGGAGTAACCACTGTAGCCGTAGTAGCTGCGCGACAGCTTATGGAAGTCGATGCAGTTGACGCAGAAGCCGAGGACGCGAGCGCCCTCGAGACGACGCAGGAGGTGCTGTAACTCGGCCATGCGGGTCTTGCCGAAACGCGCCACCAGCAGTACGCCGTCGCAGTAGCGGGCCATGACGGCAGTGTCCATCACGCGGCTGACAGGCGCCGTATCGAAGACGATAAGGTCGTAGCTCTCGCGCCACTGCCGCAGCAGGTCACGCATGCGCTGCGAGCCCAGTTGCTCGGGGGACTCCTGTACGTACTGGCCAGAGGAGATGAAATCGAGGTTCTCCTGCAGCCCCTTGCGGACCACGTCATGCCAATCGGCGACGTTCCCGGTCAGCAATTCCGTGAAGCCCTGTCCCGACTCGACGGCGAGGGCCTTGTGGAGGGCGCCACGGCGCAGGTCACCGTCGATCAGGAGGACGCGCTTGCCAGTCCAGGCAAAGACGACGGCCAGATTGAGGGCGGTCAGGCTCTTGCCGTCCCCGGAATCGCTGGAGGTGATGGCCAGGGCGAAGGGGCCGCTGTCGGTACCCATGACGTGTTCGAGAGTACCACGCACCGTCCGGTAGACCTCGGTGGCGACGTTGGCCTTCTCGCGCGTCACGATGACCGAGTTGCTACGTCCGGTGAAGGTCTTAAGCAGTCGGCCCCAGTGCGGGATGCCGCTCACGTAGGTAATGCCGAAGCGCTCCTCGACGATGCCGATGTCAAGGAGGGTCGAGTCGAAGGAGTGCAGCAGCAGAGCCAGGGCGATGGCCAGGGCGATGGCCAGGGCGATGGCTGTCGTCATCACCTTGATGTTGTTCGGCCAGATCAGCCCGAACAAGGCTGGACGCTCGACCATCCGCGTATAAACGGCGTCGATGTTCAGCACGTTGCCCTCCACCACGCGCTGGAACACGGCGTCGTGGAGCTTTTGCAGGTGTTCGACTTTGGCGCTCAGCGTCTGGTACTGGGCGCGGTCGGCAACGCTGAGGTTCAGCTCCGCCCGCCAGGTGTTGATGGCCTGATCGAGGGCCTCCTGCTGAACCGTCACGGCGCGCTGGCGCTCCTGCAGGCGCTTGATGGCCATTTCCGCGGTCAGCTTCAGGTCGCGCTTGACCCCTTCGATCTTGATCAGGAGGGCGCGTGCCTTGGGGTGGTCGCTCTTGTAGGTCTTGAGTTCCTCGGCATACTGCGCCTCGAGCCGAGCGAGGTCGAGTTCGCGTGTCTGCCAGTCGACCTGCTCGCGGGCGATGGGTGCCGCGGCGACGTTCTGCTCGGTACCAGCCCCCGAGTTGAGCAGCATCTGACCGAGAGTGGCCTGGTGCGTCTCCATGGTCAGACTGAGGACTTCCTGCACGGTGCCGGTGCTGAGTTTGTCCAGCATGGTGAACTGGGTTTCGAGCATGGCGCCCTCCATGCGCAAGGCATTCTGGCGCTGGATGAGACTGGCTAGGAAGCGCTCGTCCCACTTCGCCTTGGCGTCGTTGAGCAGAACGCTGCGTTCCGCCAGGAACTTGGCGAGTTCACCCTGGCTGTCCTGGAGCTGCTTGTAGACCTTCTCCTGCTCGACCTTGAGGCTACGCAGGGTCATATCGTTGGCCGCAAGGAGTTCGGCGCGCCGCAGCTCCTCGTACTTCTCGAGCAGTTTGGTGAGATAGGCCAGGGAGTACTTGCCCAGGGCGGCATCGACACTGACGTCGAGCATGCTCGGGGCGGTACGCATGGGCGCGATACTGACCCGTGGCGACTCATGGCCCGCCGGCATCGCCTCCCGGAACTCGTCAAGCAGAGCGTCGCGAACCTGGCTGTTGAGCAGACCACTCTGCAGCAGGATCGAGCGGCGCGTGACCTCCTGGTCAGCCAGGTAGACGATGGCGCGCCCAGCGCCGTCGGCGAAGGTCAAGCGCGGGTCCTGCACGACCTCGATGCGGCAGGTCGCCCGGTAGAGTGGGACGCGGGTGTAGATGTAGGCGAAACCGCCGGCGGCCCCGAGCAGCAGAAACAGCAGAATCAGCCACCAGCGGGAGAGGACGATGCCGATATACTGCCGGACATCCGGGCCCTCAGAACGGCCTGGACCGTCGCCACGACCGCCCACCGCCCCCCCGCCGCCGCGGGGCGGAGCACCGGGATACATGGGTGGGGCGCCGGGGTACATGGGCGTCGAACCGGGGTAGCCGGGCGCTGCCGGCGTACTGGCGGACGACGGACTCGCGGCGGCATCACCCGCGCGGACAGGGAGTCTATGTCTGGGGTCGGTCTGACCTGCCACGGGGGCCACCTGGTCTCAGAAGTTCACGAGTTTCTGGGGCACGATGATCATGTCGCCAGGCAGAAGAACGACGTCTTTGTCGAGGAAACCGTCGTCGATGATCACGCTGGCATCGACCGTTTCCTCCGTGCGCGAACCATCGCTGCCGTAACGGATGAGCCGAATCGCTTTGTTCTTGGCGAACTTGCTGAAGCCGGAGGCCTTGAAGATGGCCCGCATGAGTGTGCGCTGCTCGCCGGGGGCGAAGCGGATCATGCCGGGCGCGTTGACCTCGCCAACGATGATGATCTGGCAATCGTCGTTGCTCATCACCTGGCTGGGGGCGCCATCCTGACCGGGCACGAAGAACACATCGCCGTTGCGGATGGGTACCCGCGCGGTGACGGCGCTATCGCTGAACACGGCCATCAGATCGACCGGGATGCGCTCCGCGGTCTCGGCGCCCTCCTTCTGCCGCATGATGTACGCTTTCGCGGGCGCCGCCCAACTGGTCAGGCCGCCCATCTCGCTGACCAGTTGCATCACGCTCATCTCGCCCTGCGCCGGTAGTTCGATGGCGCCGGGCGACTTAATGGCGCCGTAGGCATAGACTTTACCCAGTGGCTTCGGGGCTTTGGTGATCAGGGCGACGGAGATGGTCGCCTTCTGGTAGAGGTCCTTGCAGAGAGCCTCTGAAAGGGCGATCTCGGCCGCCTCGCGGGTCAGACCGGCAATGCGGAACTCGCGCAGGTAGGGCAGCGGGACGGTGCCCACCGTGGAGACCTGCCCCTCGAAGGTAACTTCCGCGTCCTCAGCCATACTGACGCGGACCATGTCGCCCGCGCCGAAGACGAGAGCCGGGACCTCGCTGGCCGAAGCGACGGCCGGCACCTCGGCAGCCGGAACAACGGCAGCCGGAACAACGGCCGGAACCTCGGCGGCGGGAACAACGGCCGGCGCCTCGGCGGCGCTGGCGACAGGCGCGGCGCCAAGGACTACGGCAGCGAGAAGGCTCCACGCCCATCCCGACCGACTGCCGCTGGCGGCTGCCGCTGTATCCATGGATGCCTGAGGAAAGAACACGACCACACCTCTACGCTCAAAGTCGCCGACGAACACCAACAGGAATCGCCATTACGGCACCGGCCAAGGTTCGACGTTGCCCCCGGACCGGGCATGGCGGGCGGCCGGCGCGGCTGACGGAGGCCGGGAGAGGACACGGGCTCGACGTCGTGTCGGCCCCGTCCCAGGCCTCAGCGCGATCACAGGCGATACACGAGGCGCAAGGTCACGACATTACGGGTGTAGTCGCTGCCGTTGCTGTCACCGGATACGCGCCAGTCATGGGTGTAGCGCAGGTCCAAGGTCGCGTCGCGGGTCAGGCGATAGCCGAGGCCAACGCCGACCCGGTAGAGGTCGTAGTTGGAGCCTTCGTCGGACTCGTGGGCATTGATGTACCCGAGGTCGGCATTGGCCAGGAGGTTTTCGCGCAGCGCGTACGAAATGGTGTACTGCGTGAGCCATTCCTTGACGAAGTTCACATTCTGGTTGAGCGTGCCCTGCTCGGCGCCATAGGTGGTGACCAACCGGTGCGTCATCAGCGGGCTATTGGCGTAGCGGATGGCCCACTCCGTGGTCATGCCGGTATAGGAGTCCGTGGCCGCCGCGTTGTTGCTGGTATCGAAGGAGACATCGCTGATACCGACGCTGCCACTGGCGACGAAACGTTCCGTCGTGCCGTAGACCATGGCCACACCGCCCGCCAGCGAGTCGGAGTCGTTGTGCTTATCCTCGGTATAGCGGTACAGTCCGCCGCGCCCGTAGGGACCGAATTGCAGGTCGGGGTTCAGAAAGTGCAGCAGGACGAGGTCAAGGAAGTCGCTGTAGAGGTTCTGCTCGTTGAACTCATCCTCGTCCACCCACTGGTTGGTGTGGGTCACTTTGGCAGTGCCGTTGGTATAGCGGGAGAACTCGTTGCGATACTGCAGATTGAGGAGGTTACGGTTGAGGGTATAGGAGCGGTTCCCCTGGTCACCGCCATCGAAGGCATCGAGGTCGCGCGAGTACTCCTCACTGGCGCTCAGCAGTCCGTCCTGCCCGAGGCGCAGGTCGAACCCTAGCTGCAGGTTCACAGCGCCGTCCGTACCGCCGATGGTAAAGCCCTTATCGTTCGCGTCCTCACCGCCGGCGGCGTACCATTTGTAGCCCAGACTGAGGCCAGAGTAGACTTGGAAGCCTGGATTCAATGGCCAGTAGATCTCGGAGTAGAGCACCGGCGAGAGGGAGAGGCCGTCCTGCTTGTCGCCGTTGTCGGTGGTGGTGATGTTGTCATCGTACTGGGCTTCCAGCCCGACCGAGAGCTGCACGCGCAGGTTGCTGAGCTTGATGGTGTAGTCTTCCTCGGCCTGACGGCTGTACTGATCCACGACGCGGTTGTAGCTGGCGGAGCGGTAGAGCCCCTCGGTTCGCCGACCCACCAAAGGCGACATCTGGATGCTGGTACCGGATACAGAGAGCGTGCAGGCAGCCAGAAAACCCGCCAAGATGACCTGTGTTCTATTTTTTCTGCCACGCATCGAGAATACCCCCCCAGGCTACAGCGCCGGCCACTGGACCCGCGCAGACTAAGACCATAACCTGCCCCGCCGGCCCCAGAGAGACCACAGGGAGTGCAATCACTCACTCCCCTTGGCGGGCGTCGCACGTACGCACGCACGGTTCACATAGAGGCGGGGACATATCGCCCCTGCCACTACACCTGTTACCCTAGTCAGGCAATCCGTCCGTTTCAAGCCCCCTTGGGTTCGATTCCAGCCGATCAGCCTGAAGACGGCAGCCAACGCAGCTCTCATCACTCGAGTTTCAGGGCCCCGAAGACGCCATCGAGACTGCCCAGAGCGTTGCCGCCGCGGTCGGTGAAATCACTGACCTGCAGGCGTTCGGCCTCACGCTCAAGGGTCTCGGGCAGGGTCAGTGAGATGCGCCGACCGTCGGTGGACAGGACGACGACCTCGAGCGTGCTGGCCGGCGGGAAACGGCGATAGAGGGCGCGGCCGGCTTGGCCCGACGTCTGCAGGTCGAGCTGACTGATGTGCAGCAGGCCGGTCTGGCCGTCGGGCAGTTTCACGAACACGCCAAAGTCGCGGTGCCCCTCGACGGTACCCGTGAAGCGGGCACCCTCTTTGATCGGCGATCCGGCGGGGGCCGAACCGGCCGGGGTAGCGGCGGGGGTAGCAGCCGGGGCCTCGATCGCCGCGCTGTCCAGCTCGGCGCGCGTGGGTTCCATGCTCAGCGACAACCGCCGGGTCTCACGGTCGATGCTCTGGATCAGGACCTCGACGTGCTGACCTTCGCTGAGGACTTCCGACGGATGATTCAGACGTCGACCGGCGCCGAGCCGGGAGATGTGCAGCAGCCCCTCGACTCCGGGTTCGAGTTCAACGAAGGCGCCAAACGGCATCAGCTTGGTGACCACGCCCTCGCAACGCCGGCCCTCGACATAGTCCGAGCCGTCGGCCAGACGCTCCCACGGGTCCTGCTGCGCATGGCGCAGACTGAGGCCGATACGCTGGTTCTCCCAGTCGAGTTTGGTGACGCTGACCTTGACCGTCTGGCCGGCAGCCAGCACGTCTTCCGGCTTCAGGCCCCGGCCCCAACCCAGTTCGCTCACGTGGATCAGCCCTTCGACCCCGGAGCCAATATCGACGAAGGCGCCAAAGGGCATCAGGCGCGTCACCACGCCGTCGACCAAGGCGCCCTCGGCGAGGGTCGCCCGCAGGGCCTCGCGTTGTTTGGCCTGTTCCTGTTCCAGGCAGCGCCGGCGACTGAGCACGAGGTTGCCACCGCCGACGTCATTGTACTCGGTGATGACGAAGGTAAAGCGTTCGCCGAGGTAGGCGGTGGCATCACGCCGGTGGACATCCATCTGGGAGTAGGGGCAGAAGCCGCTCTGGCTCGCGACCTGGACCTCGTAGCCGCCCTTGCGTTCAGCCATGACGCGGCCTTCGACGGGGATCCCCGACTCGTAGGCCTCCATGAGGGTGGCATCAGCCACGCTGCCGCTCATGCGGGTGGTGAGGCGAACCCCGTCATCGGTGTTGCCCACGCAGAAGGCCTCGATGACATCGCCGACCTTGACCTTCACCTGGCCTTGGTCATCGGTGAGTTCGGGACGGTCGATCAGCGCATCGCAGCGCGAGCCGATGTCCACGAACACGCTGTTGCGGTCCACGGCGGTGACGGTACCCTTGACCCGGTCGCCGATCTTGAAGTCCGTCTTCAGGCGCCCCAGATGGGCCTCGAAGAGGGCCCCGAACTCGGAAGTGCTCTTGCTGTCCTGACTCATCGCCTACTTGCGCTCCTGGTGCCTTGTCTGATGCGTTACGGTAGAGACCCAGCGCTGCCGGCGAGCGTGCCGCTCCCGGCGATGGCCCTGACCCAGCGCGCCGTGGCGGACCGCGGCGTGACCCGGACGAAGGGGACCGCCGCCGGCCACAGCAGGATGCTGCCGCGCGGCGCGATCCACTCCCACTCCGGAGTGGCCAGGTGGACGTCGCCCTCGAGGATAAGCAGCAGCGACAGACACGATTCCGCCGGCACCACCGCGGGACCGTGCATGTCTCTGAACTCAAGGTCAAACTCCGGCGTCGGAACGCGGTAGCGGCGTACGCCGGGCGCGGTGAGCGTACCGTGCAGCCGCAACGGCAGGCCCGACCGATAGGTGAGCAGTCGTAGCAACACCTTGGCGTCCACAAATTTCCGCGTGAGCCCGGCGCGCACCACGTTATCGCTGGCCGCCATGCACTCCACGACGGTCCCCTCGACATAGGCGTGGGGCTCGTTGGGCGGCAGGTAGATGGCCTCGCCAGGCTGCAGGTTCAGGAGATTCAGGAAGAAGATGGACAGCGCCCCGCGGTCGTCGGGAAAGAGCGCGACGCAGCGCCGGAAGAGGTCCTCGTGGCCCGTCCGCTGAACGCTGGCGGCGAGATGAACGGCGGTGTCGCGACCGGCCGCAGCGACCGCGCCGGCGCTGGCCGTGAAGACGCGACCGTAGGCCTCGCGGAGCCATTCCGGTCCGCCGGTCAGCCCCGCGAAGAATGGCGCCAGGGCGGGGATGCGTTCGAGATCGGCTTGCACGGCAGCAGCCGTGCGGAACCCGGCCAGGGCCACGAAGGGAGTCAGCGCCACGGCGATCTCGGGTTTGTGGTTCGCGTCGGGGTAGTTGGCGGGGTCATGCGCGTGTAGTTCCGCGGCGTGAACCCGATCCGGATGCGCCTGGATGGACAGCGGCTGGGAACAACTGAGGATCTTCAGCAGGAACGGCAGCGTGGCGACGCCAGACGCGGTCAAGGCTGGCCCCAGAAGAGCCTGGGGGTGCTGTTGAATGAGCACGTCGAGCGTCGGCGCGCCGGGCCAGTCAGGAACCCCGGCCGCCAGGGGGGGCAACGCGCCCATCCACAACTCGGCGAAGGGCCGGCCGTCGGCGTGACGTCCGAGCAACTGCGCAATCAGCGGCACCCGCCCCGGGGCGCCACGGTCACCCCAGTCATGGTGGCACACCCCACCGGTCAGTCGATATAGACGGTTCACATTCATCGGCAGTCGCGAGGACCCGGCGACCAGCGCTTCGCATCCGATTGAGTCTCGGCGCGTAACATAGTCCAGACAGGGGCCGCTGACCAGCGCCTAGCGAACCAGGGCCGCAAGCCGCGCCAGGTCGAGCCCGATCGGGTCGCCGGGCTGCAGTCGGAGCAGCGCCAGGGTGCCGCAGCGGAACTCGATGGCGAAGCGCGCCGGCGCCGTACTGGGGTAGAGGGGCAGGCGTTCCTGGTACTGGGCGTCGCTCTCGCCTTCCGCTTGTGGCGGCTCGACGCGCATGGTCACGGCGGAGACGACGTGCGCCGCCGCGTCCAGGTAGACGATGTCCAGATCCAGGCGCGTATTCTTCATCCAGAAACGGCGCACCGTCTCCTCGGGGAAGACGAACAGCATGCCGCCGTCGGCAGGGAGGTCAAGACGTTCCATGAGGCCGCGCTCGCGGGCCTCGGGGGTGACGGCCAACTCCAGATCGAACACCTGCCCGCCGATGAGCGTTGTCAGCCGCGGCAGCGGCGGCGCCTCCTGGGCGTAGGCAGCGCCGGCCAGAAGCAGGGAGAGGAGGAGAGCGCACTGCACAGGGAGCTGATTCATCTCATCATCCACCGTTTGAGCCGTCCACCGTCCACCGTCCACCGTCCACCGTCCACCGTCCACCGTCCACCGTCCACCGTCCACCGTCCACCGTCCACCGTCCACCGTCCACCGTCCCCCGTCCACCGTCCACCGTCCACCGTCCACCGTCCACCGACCAC
>CAILUI010000101.1 GCA_903837355.1 uncultured Victivallales bacterium | reverse complement strand
GGTTTCGGCGCGACAATGGTTTGTGACGGTCTGACGAATGCGATCTCTTCCGATTCAGGGGAGGTTGTTGAGGCGCGTTCCGGCCTGTCGGAGCAAACGCCGTATGGTATGGCCATTGTCTCGCGCTCGACGATCCGCTTCGAAAAGGAGCGGGTCGAGTTGCTCTTCCGCCTCGAGACCGTCGAAGGGGCGCCTGCCGTGTTGCTCCAGGCGGGGGTGCGGAACCTGGGCGACCGCCCGGTCCGACTGTTGACGGTCTCGCCGCTGGCGATGAGCGGTCCGGAGCGTGCCGGTCACGCAGGCCGGGCCGGAGATGGATTTCGGGTGGAGGGCAGCCCGGCGGACTGGGTGGTGACCGGACTCAACAACGCCACGCCGGTCGTCACGACGCTCGACGCGCTGAAAGCAGATTTCTTCCTCCGTCGAAGGAGCCCGTTGCCCATCACAAAAAAAACGGTGCCGGAAGGCAGCCTCGAGGTCTTTGAATACGGGGGGTGCTATCGCGGCGACGGGATGGGCTTCCTCTTCGGAACGGCGGGGGAGCCCGTGGCCTATGTCGCTGCCTTCTTCCGCTCCCAGGAGCCCGGGCGGACCGCGCTGACGCTGCTGGCGGACATGAGCGGCGTCCTGATCGAGCCAGGAGAGTGCCGCTGGGGTCAGCAGGTGGCGTTCTTCATGGAAAAGCCGGGCGCTGCTCTGACGCGCTGGGATGCGTGGGTGGCGAAGACGCATGGTTCGAGGACGGCTCAAGGTGCGCTCTCCGGCTGGTGCAGCTGGTACTTCATGCAAACGAACATAACGGGGCAGGCTGTGCTCGCCGCGGCCGCGCAGACGAGCCGCTCGGACGGACGGCTGCGGCCCGCCGTGATCCAGATTGATCGCGGATACGAAAAAAAAGGGTACTCCGGCATACTGGAAACGAACGAGAAGTTCCCGGAAGGCCTGGCCTTCTATGCCGGGAAAATCGCCGAGACGGGCGCGCGTCCGGGCCTCAAGTTGCAGTCTCCCCGACTGGTTGCGGCGGCTTCGGTCGCCGAGACTGCCGGACAGGCGGCCCGGATGGGGTACACGTATTTGAAACTGGGGCATCTTTACCTGGCCGATGACGACGGCGGTCGCCTGACCGCGTTCGAGCGAGACCGTGATTGTTATGCCCAAGTCCGCAAGGCGGTCGGGGATTCCGTGTATATCCTGCAGAACGACTGGATGCAGGCGCGCGCCGGGCTGGGGTTCACGGATGCCTGCCGGTCCGGTTACGAAGCCGAACGATTCGGCGTCAGGCCCATCATGGAAGAGGCTCTTCGCGCCTTCCATCTCAATGGCCGCTGGTTCGCGGTGGACAACGATGTGTACTACATGGCGACGGACTTGAAGGATGTCAGCCCGGTGGTCGGGGGGTGGCCTGTCGCGCGGACGTGGCTCAGCATGGTGGGGCTGTCCTGCGGGGCGGCGTTCACCTCGGATACCTGGAACGAGGAGCGGTTCAAGGCCTACTGGCGCAATGTCGAGGTTCTGACGCCGCCGGCGAAGGAACGGACCGAGGTGCTGGACCTGTGCACTGCCCGTGAATGGCCCAGGCTGGTGGGTCATGTCAGCCGGGAGTGGGGCAATTGGACGGTGGCGCTGTTGTGGAACCCTGCGGACAAGGAGCAGGAGGTGAAACTGGACTTCGCCCGGATCGGGTTGGATGCCCACCGCCGTTATGCGGTGTGGTCGTTCTGGGACAACCGCTACCTGGGCGTCGTGGAGGGCAGTTACACGACCCCGTTCCTGGGGCCGGCGTTTTCGCAGCACCTGTGTTTCACCGCGCTG
>CAILUI010000100.1 GCA_903837355.1 uncultured Victivallales bacterium | reverse complement strand
GCCGAACCTGAACTCGAGTCGGGGAAAGTTCTCCACCGTGAGGAGAAAGACCTTGCTGCCGTTGTTATCGCTGATCTGGTCGCAGGTGAGCGTGCCCTGCTTGAACTTCGCCTTCACCCCCGCCAGCACGGTATCCCGGATTTGCTGTACCCTGATGTTCTCGGTGCCGTCCTTCAGGTCATAGCTGCGGAAGCCACTGCCACAAGGCGTGGTGGCGCCCTCGACGATCTGTGAGTCCGCGCCGTACGACAGTCGTGGCGCGGGGTCGGCCGAGGTGGAACTGATGAACTCGTTCCAAAGCATCGAGACCTCACGCCCGAAAAGTTCATACTCGGTGGGGAGCAGGGACAGCCGCAGATAACCCTGCAGCGCGAGCACCTTCGCGTCCCAGGCCGAAAGCAGCGGTTCGTAGGCGCCCGGATCATAGATGGAGTCGTCGTCCGTGCCCGCCATCGAGAGACCCTTGGTCCGGGCACAGGGCGCCCGAGACGTTGGCGCGGGAAGCCGGTCCTTGGCCACCCTCGCCAGCGTCACCGTGCCCAGGTCGAGCCGCCCGGCGGCGGCGACCGCGAGGCCCGCGGCGTCGGCCTCGTGAAGGCCGTCAGAGAAGTCGCTAAAGCTGAGGTCGTAGGCGCCCTCGGGCAGCCCCGCCAGGGTGAAGCTGCCGTCGGCCGCACCCGCCGCGCTGAACCGCGCCAGCGGCGCGGCGCCTTCCGTCGGCGCGGCGAAGACGAAGAGCCCGGCGGCGGGCGCCCCGCCGGGCAGGACCGCCGTGCCGACGATGACGGCCTGGGGCTGCACGGTGAGGTCGAGCGTGGTGTTGCCCGCCGCCACCGCGACGTCTTCCTGCCGGAGCTGTGCCTGACCCTCGGCGTTCACGACGAAGGTGTAGGTCCCGGGAGGCACCCCGGTCAGGGTGTAGCAGCCCGCGGCGTCGGTCGAACCGACGCCGATCACCTCCTCCTCGGCGAGGGCCCAGACCAGCGCCCCCGCCGGCACCGCTGCCCCCGTGGCCTCCCGCACCGTGCCACTGACCAGGTTCTGCGGCGCCACGGTCAGAACCACTCCCGCCAGCGGCGTGCCCGGAGCGACGCTGAGCATGGCCGGGGTGGTCGCACCCACGTCGGCGCCCTGCACCTCCAGCACATAGGTTCCGGCGGCCACCCGCGGCAGGACAAAGGAGCCGTCGTTGAGGATGTGCGTGGCCAGCGCGCCGCCCGCCCCACCCGCCAGCGTCGCGCCGAGCCGTTGCCCCGCCAGCGACCGCCCCAGGGCCGCGGCGTCGACCCGGCCGCTGAGGGAGGCGCCCAGCGTCGCCTGTACGCGCCGGTACTGCAGGTTGAGCAGACGGTTGAGCTCGGCCGGATCACCCAGGGCAGCGGGGAGCAGGTTGGCATTGGCTGCGAGCCTGCGGTCGTAGTCACCCCAGGTCGTGCCGAGCGTGGTCTTCATGGCGGCCAGCACCGCGGCGAACTGCGGGTCGGCGCCGTAGGTGCTGGCGAGCCGGTCCGCCAGGTAGGCCCAGGCCATTGGGGTGTCGTTGTTGGTATCGATGTAGGAGACCTCGAGTTGGGTGGTGCCGCGTACCGCCCGTACCAGCAACGGCACGGTCACCTTCTGGCCCGGTTGCAGAATGCCGACCGGAGCCTGCGCCGCCACGGCCAGAAACTCGTCCTCGGTCACCGCGGGCGCGGCGGAGAGGTCACGGGTGAACAAAGCGCCGTCCGCACTCCTGACGTAAAGAATCGGGGCAACCAGGTCGGAGCCCCCCACATTGGCGTATTCCACGTAGGCTCTGAAGACCCGGCCCACCCGGGCCAGCGCAGGCATGATCAGGTTGACCTCGAAACGCCCCGGCGCGGTGGCGGTCACCGTGACCGCCCCCTCCAGCTCCACCGAGTCGAGGGCGGTGCTGACCCGCACCGAGTAGCTGCCCGGGGTGGCGCCGGTCAGATCGAAGCTG
>CAILUI010000099.1 GCA_903837355.1 uncultured Victivallales bacterium | reverse complement strand
GTCTTCTGGAGGGCGAAGCTCCCCGGGCGCGCCAGCGCCGCTGAGCCGCCGTCTTCTGGAGGGCGAAGCTCCCCGGGCGCGCCAGCGCCGCTGAGCCGCCGTCTTCTGGAGGGCGAAGCTCCCCGGGCGCGCCAGCGCCGCTGAGCCGCCGGCCGGGGAGGTTCGCCACTCACACCTCCGCGCCTCCGCGCGCCCCAGGTCGAGTTTCACAGCCGATCTCCGAATCGACGCTTGCATCCTACCCGGATACACGGCATAGTGCCGGCATGAATGGCAATGAAAAACTAGCTATTCTTGCTGATTCTGCCAAGTACGATGCCAGTTGCGCCTCCAGCGGCGTCGAGCGCAGCGCCGCCGCCGGGCTGGGGAACTGCTCGACCTCGGGCATCTGCCATAGCTGGTCCGCCGATGGGCGCTGCATCTCGCTGCTGAAGCTGCTGCTGACCAACCACTGCGTCTACGATTGCGCTTTCTGCGCCAACCGCCGCAGCAACAGCATCCCTCGTGCCTCCCTGGAGGTCGCCGAGGTCGTCGATCTGACCCTGAACTTCTACCGGCGCAACTACATCGAGGGCCTTTTCCTCAGCAGCGGCATCGAGCGCAGCCCGGACGACACCATGGAGCGCCTGCTCGCGGTGGCCAGGGAGTTGCGCCAGCGCCATGGCTTCGGCGGCTATATCCATCTGAAGGCCATCCCGGGTGCGAGCCCTGACCTCATTCGGCAGGCCGGGCACTACGCGGACCGGCTGAGCGTGAACATCGAGCTGCCGTCCCAGGAGTCGCTGACGCGCCTGGCCCCGCAGAAGTCCAAGGAGCGCATTCTGGAACCCATGGGCATCATCAGCGAGGGCATCGCCGAGTACCGCAGCGAGCAGCAGCGTACGGCCCTGGCCCCCGCCTTCGCCCCGGCCGGCCAGAGCACCCAGATGGTGGTCGGCGCCAGCCCGGAGTCCGACCTGCAGATCCTCCGCCTCAGCGACGCCCTTTACCGCCGCTATGCACTGAAACGGGTCTACTACTCCGCCTATGTCCCGGTCAACGCCGACAGCCGTCTGCCGGCCCTTGCCACTCCGCCGCTGCAGCGCGAGCACCGCCTGTACCAGGCCGACTGGCTGCTGCGCTTCTACGGCTTTTCCCCGCACGAATTGCTCAGCAGCGAGGCGCCGTGGTTGGACCCCCAACTGGACCCGAAATGCGCCTGGGCGCTGCGTAACCCGGGCTTCTTTCCGGTGGAGGTGAACACGGCACCCTACGAGCGGCTCCTGCGCGTCCCCGGCATCGGCACCCAGTCCGCCCGCCGCCTGTGTGCCGCCCGCCGTTTCAGTGCCGTGCGCGTCGAGGATCTGAGCAAGCTCGGAGTGGTAGGTCGCCGCGCCCAGTTTTTCCTGACCGTCGGCGGGCGCTACCTGGCGGCGGGGGCCGTGACTCCGCAGCGCCTGCGGCACTGCCTGATCAGCGGCCACAGCGCCCGCTCGGTCTGGTGGCAACCTGACCTCTTCGCTTGGCGCGCCGGCCAGTCACCGGCCTGCACGGAGGTGTCCTCCCCATGATCATCTATCGCTACGATGACTCGTTCGACGGCCTGCTCAGCGCCTTCGCCGAAGCCCATGCCTGCGCGGCGGAAGCGCCGGAGTTCGCCCCCGTTACCGGCGGCGATGGTCTGCTCTTCGCGGGTCGCGAGATCCCGACGCGACCCGCGGCGGCGGCAGACTACCTGCGCCAGCTCGCCAGCGCCGGCGGCGAGGCCGTTCCCCGCACCCTGGCCACCGCCTACTTGGCCGAGTTGCCGGGGATCGAACGACCCCTCTATGACTACTGCCGGCTCACTCTGGCCCGCGGCGAGTGCGTCGAGGGGTGGCACTCCCATCCAGCCGTGGGCCGCGTCAACGAGGCCGCCCGGCGCGTCGGCCGCGAGGTCCACCGTTTCATGGGCCTGCTCCGCTTCAGTGAGACCTTCAGCGGCGTGTTCTACGCGCCCTTCGAACCCGACCACAACATCAGCATCCCGCTGGCGCGTCACTTCGCCGTGCGCCTGCGGGAACAGCGGTGGCTCATCCATGACCGTCGCCGCGCCCTGGCGGTCCTCTGGGACGGCCAGCAGCTTCAGCCCGCCAGCCTCGCCGCGCCGGCCACGCCGACCCTGTCGGCGGCCGAACGAGACGTCCAGGAGCTCTGGCGCATCTACCACCGCCGCATCGCCATCGCCGACCGCCACAACCCGCGACTCCAACGCCAATGCATGCCCGCGCGCTATTGGCCCTATCTGGTCGAGATGCAGGGCTGAAGCGGGGGCCAGCCGGGCTCGCGCATCGCCCCTCCCAGGCACGGCAGGTGATGAAAATGTGAGTTTCAGGTTGAAAAGCCGCGAGTGCGCCAATAAAATGGATGGTTGTGCGTGGCTTCGGCGTGGTGATTGGTTTTGGCCTAGCGGCGTCGGTGCGGTGTGCAGCATGGCGAGGTTGTCGATGAGCGAATCCCAGGGCGCTTGTCTCTGCTGGACCAACTACATGGGGGCGCAGGTGGAGCGCCTGCGTTGCTGCATCGACGAGAACAAGTGGTACCTCAGCCAGAAGGCCGGGTACGACGTCGGCCATGGCGTGGCCGAGGTCGATTTCGTCCAGAACCACGCCGACCGCGTGGCGGCCGAGTTCCGACTGGATTTCTGCCGTTGGCGCTGTGTCCGCCGTGCCGCCTGCCGTATTGCCGCCATGCTTGACGACGTGAACCGCCCCTGGACCGATGGCGATGTTCGGCGCCGCCTGGAGTGTCGCGCGCTGTCCACCAGCCTGACCGACGCCCGCATCATGGTGGTGCTTCCCGAGATGACGCCGGCCCCCGCGGCGCCGACTTCAGATCCGAATAAGGCGGCCGAGCAGCCGCCGCAGGGTAGCCAGGCTCAGCCCTGATGCCTGGCGGTAGGCGACCAGCGTCCGCAGCCTTTCCCAGCGCGTGACCACGGCGGGCAGGTTCTCCAGGAACTGCCGGAGGTTGGCGGCGCGGTCGGTCAAGCTGACCGTGACGTCAAAGCACAGCGCGTCCGCGTCCACCAGGCAGACGGAGCCCCGGGCCGCACCGGGGTCAGCCGCCACGACATTGGTGGCCTTCATGTCCCGCGGTACCGTGCCCGCCGCGTGCAGGGCCGCGATCAGCCGTACCGCGGCGACCAGCAACTCCCGCCGGGCGGCGGGGGCCGCCGTCTGCAAGGTCGCGGGCAGGTTGCCGGCGCCGACATCCTCGAGGATCAGGACGCCCCGCTGTGGCGCCTGCAGCCAGGCGTAGCAGCGGCAGACCCGAAAGGCCTCCGGACCGAGGCGGTAGTGGTTGAGCCAACTGCGGCGGTCAGAACGCCAGGTCCCTGTCCCCGGAGTCACGAACTCCTTGACGACCAGCGTCCGCCCCGCCACCTCTACGCGCGACAAACGGCGTTTGCGGTCACGCTTGAGCAGCCGCTCCGCGGCGACGTTGGCCTGGTGCTGGCGCCAGGCCTCCTGCGCCGTCTCGAGCGGGAACGGCGGCGACAGCCGCCAGCGCCCGGCGCTGGTGTCCACGGTCTGGCAGAGGCTGCTGCTCTGCAGCAGTCGAGCCCGGCGTCCGGGCCAGCGTCGGGCCGCCTCATGCCCGGCCCGCCGCAGCAGCGGCCACCAGGCCAGCAAGGGGTCCGCGGCGCTCGGCGCGACCGCGGCGGCCTGCAGCAGGTGCCGGACCTCGCGGCCGGCGATGGCCGGCGCCAACTGCGTCATCCAGCCCGCGGCGTCCCAGACGGCGAAGCGGGCTCCCGGGGCCAGCGGCTGCGCCCCGGCCAGGTCGACCAGCCAGCACTCCACAAGCGGGTCCAGGTCACGGACCAGGATGTTGCCCGCGTGCATGTCGGGATGGCGGACCCGGGCCGCGGCGAAGGTCTGGGCGAAGTGGGCCAGTCCCGCCAGCAGCCGGCGGCGCCAGGCGCCGTCGACCTGGGCCCGTAACCACGCCTGCTGCAGACTCTCGCAGGCGGGCAGTTCGAGCGCCGCAAACAGCGTCTCCGCACCGCGTCGGGCGAACCCCAGCGACGCCGGTACCGGGAGTCCTCGCGCCAGCGCCCGTTGCCCCGCCTCGTACTCGCGCTGGCCGGGGTGGCGCCAGAGCGCTTTCACGCGGTCGATGGGGCGCGGGGCGCGGTCGTATTTGACGATCAGCCCCGGCGTACCGGGCACGCGATAGACCACCCGCCGGCGGTTCTCCTTGAGCACCACGGCGGTGTCCGCCCAGCGCCCGGAACTCAGGCGCTCGCGGAGAGCCTCCGCCAGCGCGGGCGCGAAATGCCAGCGGAAGAGCTCAGGCGCTGGGGGTGAGGTCGGCATCGGGCCATCCATCGCTTGGGGCGGCTCCGGGACCGCCCCTGCCGAGCGGCCCGCCGGGTTCTGGGCGGGTTGCAGGGGCCTGGGTCTGAGCCTACATTAACGGGCCAACATAGCCAGTTCGGGAACCCTGTTCAAGAGCCCCTCAAAAGGTGTCGCCGCCCCCGATGCCGTCGTTGCTCAGCCAAGCCGTCGCCGCCGCCCACGCTGCTGCACAGGCCATTCTCAGGCTCTACGGCGGCGCGGTTTCTGTCGAGTACAAGGACGACCGTTCGCCGCTGACTGCGGCTGACTGCGCCGCCCACCGACTGATCGTGGCAGCCCTCGGACAGGGCGCCGGTGCCCTGCCGGTCCTCTCCGAGGAGAGTCGTGAGATTCCCTACGCCGAGCGTTCCGCCTGGAGCCGTTTTTGGTTGGTCGATCCGCTGGACGGCACCAAGGAGTTCCTCAAGCGCAACGGCGAGTTCACGGTCAATATCGCCCTGGTGGAGAACGGCCGGGCGGTCCTGGGTGTGGTTCTGGCCCCGGTGCTCGGAACCGTCTACGTCGGCGGTTGCGAGCTGGGTGCCTTCAAGGCCGTCGAAGGACGGCACTACAGCTCCTGTACCGAGTTGATCGACGGCGCGGCTGACCCGCGCGCGGCCGGCTGGGAAGCGCTGCCCGGCGCGGCGCCGGCAGCAGGCAGCGGCGTGCGTGTCGTCGCTTCGCGGTCCCATGAGAACGCCGAGACGCGGGCCTTCATCGACCGTCTGGCGGCCGAGCGTGGCCGCGTGTCGCTCGTGGCCAGCGGCAGTTCGCTCAAGCTCTGCCTGGTCGCCGAGGGCAGCGCAGACATCTATCCGCGCCTGGGACCCACCATGGAGTGGGATACCGCGGCCGCCCAGGCCGTGGTCGAGGGCGCGGGCGGTGCCGTCACCGAGCACCCCACCGGCACCCCTCTGGGCTACAACAAACCGAACCTGCTCAACCCGTTCTTCGTCGCCTGCCGTCACGGCTGGCCGGCGAACCCACGGTAACGCCAATGGGGACCATGGAACGCTACGCCCTGTCGCACCTCAGGCAGCTCGAAGCGGAGAGCCTGCACATCATCCGCGAAGTGGCGGCCGAGTTCGCCAATCCGGTGATGCTCTATTCCATCGGCAAGGACTCGTCGGTGATGCTGCGCCTGGCCCAGAAGGCCTTCTTCCCGGGCCCGATCCCCTTCCCGCTCATGCATGTGGATACGCGCTGGAAGTTCCGCGAGATGATCGCCTTCCGCGACCGGATGGCGCGTGAGATCGGCTTTCGTCTGCTGGTCTGGTGCAACCCCGATGGGGTCGCCCAGAACATCAACCCCATCGACCACGGCAGCGAGAAGCACACCCAGATCATGAAAACCGAGGGTCTCAAGCAGGCCCTGGACCACTACGGCTTCGATGCCGCCTTCGGCGGCGCCCGCCGCGATGAGGAGAAGTCACGCGCCAAAGAGCGCGTCTTCAGCTTCCGTAACCGCTTCCACCAGTGGGATCCGAAGAATCAGCGGCCGGAGCTCTGGAATCTCTACAACACCAAGGTCAAGAAGGGCGAGAGCATCCGCGTTTTCCCACTCTCCAACTGGACCGAACTCGACGTCTGGCTGTACATCCAGCGTGAACGTATTCCGATCGTACCCCTGTACTTCGCCAAGGTGCGTCCCGTGGTTGAGCGCGATGGGGTGCTGATCCTGGTGGACGACGAGCGGCTGCCGCTGCGCCCCGGCGAACAGCCGCAACTGCGCCAGGTGCGCTTCCGCACCCTGGGCTGCTACCCGCTGACCGGGGCCATCGAGTCTAACGCCGAGACGCTGCCCGCGATCGTCCAGGAGATGTTGCTGGCGACGACCTCGGAGCGCCAGGGCCGGGTCATCGATTTTGACGGCGCCGCCTCGATGGAAGAGAAGAAGAGAGACGGCTATTTCTGAACGCAGACGCGGCGCCCGGTGCCGCTGGCCGGTTGCGGGGAAGGCAGACGATGGTACCTGTTGCACAGAGCGCGGTCCGACCGCAGATGACGATACCCGATGCCCAGCTCATCGAGCAGGACATCGAGGCCTATCTGCGGCAGCATGAGGAGAAGGACCTGCTGCGCTTCCTGACCTGCGGCAGCGTCGACGATGGCAAGTCGACGCTCATCGGCCGCCTCCTCTATGACACCCGCATGATCTACGAGGACCAACTCGCCGCGGTCATGAAGGACTCCCTGGTGCACGGGACCACCGGCACCGACTTCGACCCGGCCCTGCTCACCGACGGACTCAAGGCCGAACGCGAACAGGGCATCACCATCGACGTCGCCTACCGCTACTTCTCCACCAGCAAGCGCAAGTTCATCATCGCCGACACCCCCGGCCACGAGCAGTACACCCGCAACATGGCCACCGGGGCCTCGAACTGCGACCTGGCTATCGTGCTCATCGACGCCCGTAACGGGGTCACGGTCCAGACCAAACGGCATAGCTTCATCGCCTCGCTGCTGGGCCTTCGCCACGTGGTGGTCGCGGTCAACAAGATGGATCTGGTGGATTGGTCGCAGGCGGTCTTTGAGCGCATCCGCAGTGAGTACAACGACGTGGTGGCACGCCTGGAGTTCGGCGACATCCACTTCCTGCCGATGAGCGCCCTCAAGGGCGACAACGTGGTCGATGCCAGCCCCCACATGCCCTGGTATCAGGGCCCGACGCTGCTGCATCACCTCGAGAACGTCAATATCGTCACCGACCGGAACCTGATCGATCTGCGCTTCCCGGTGCAGCTTGTGATTCGGCCCAACCTCGACTTCCGCGGCGTTGCCGGCACCGTCGCCGCGGGCGTCATCCGCGTCGGCGACGAGGTCATGGCGCTGCCCTCGAAGCGCTTGTCGCGGGTCGCCTCCATCGTCAGCTTCGATGGTCCGCTCGAACGCGCCTTTCCGCCGATGGCGGTGACGGTGACCCTGGCCGACGAGATTGACGTCTCGCGTGGCGACATGCTGGTGCACGCCAACAACGTCCCCCGCAGCGGCACAGACTTCGAGGCCATGCTGGTGTGGATGAGCGAGACCCCGGTGCGCGAGGGCACGGGCTTCCTGATCAAACACACGACCAACACCCTGCCCGGCGCCCTGAGCCAGATCCGCTACCGCGTCGACGTCAACAGCATGCGCAAGATGCCGGCCGGCGAGGGCGGGCTGCCGCCGACCCTGCAACTCAACGAGATCGCGCGCGTCCATATCACCCTGCATCGACCCCTGGCCTTCGATCCCTACAGCCGCAACCGCCAGACCGGCGCCTTCATCCTCATCGACCGGCTCAGCAATATCACCGTGGCCGCCGGTATGATCCTCGACCGCGCCGTCGAACGCGGCCGCAAAGACGAAGCCGATCAGCCGGTCAGCCAGAACCTCAGCCATGAGGAGTCGCTGGTGCCAGCGGCCGAGCGCCACGCCCTGGTCCGCCAGCGCGGGGGGACCCTCTGGCTCACCGGCCTGAGCGGGTCCGGCAAGAGCACCATCGCCCGCGAACTCGAACGCCAACTGATCGCCGCCGGCCACCTGTGCTATGTCCTCGACGGGGACAACATCCGGCGCGGCCTGAACCGCGACCTGGGCTTCAGCGCCAGCGACCGCACCGAGAACATCCGGCGCATCGCCGAGGTGGCCCGACTCTTCAACGACGCCGGAGTCATCGTCATCACCGCCTTCATCTCCCCCTACCGTGAGGACCGGTCCCAGGCCCGCGCTATCGTCGGCGCAGAGCGCTTCTTCGAGATCTATGTCGATACGCCGCTGCCGGTCTGCGAGTCGCGCGACCCGAAGGGACTCTACCGCAAAGCCAGGGCCGGTGAGATCCCGCAGTTCACGGGCATCTCGGCCCCCTACGAGCCGCCTGCGGATCCCGCGCTGGTCCTCGATACGGTGGCCCTCTCGCCAGCCGGCTGCGCCGCCCGGCTCACGGAGGCGATCGCCGGACTGCTGCGCGTCGAGCCGAACTGAGTAGCGGGATGCCGAGCATGAATCCGATCCGAGTGTCGGTGGTGACGCCGGTCCTGAATGGCGCCCGCTTTGTCCGCGAAACCGTCGAGAGCGTGCTCGCGCAAACGGGCGACTTCGAGCTCGAGTATATCATTCGCGACGGCGGTTCGACGGATGGGACCCTGGCGCTCCTGCAGCCCTACGCCGGCCGCTGCCAGGTCGTCTCGGCCCGGGATGGCTCGCCACAGAACGCCATCAACGCGGGGATGCAGCAGGCCAGCGGCACGATCTGCGCCTGGCTGAACGCGGATGACCTTTACGAGCCCGGGACGCTGCAGGCGGTGGTGACGGCGCTGGCCGCGCACCCGCGGCGCTCGTGGTGCTATGGCCGCTGCGGCATTATCGATGAGGACGGCCGGGCCATCCGCAAGGCGATCACGGCTTACAAGAACCTGCTGGGCTGGGCCTACAGCCGGAACCTCCTGCTGACGGAGAATTACATCAACCAGCCAGCCACCTTCTGGACGCGCGAGTTGTGGCAGGAGATCGGCGGTATCGAAGGCTCCCAGAAGGCCTGTTTCGACTACGAACTGTGGCTGAAGATGGGCGCGCGCTCCAGGCCGGTGGTGATCCGCCGCTACCTCGCCCGCTTCCGGCGCCACGCCAGCTCGATCAGCGAGAACTGGTACCAGCAGCAGTTCCGCGAGGAACTGGCCATCGCGGCTCGCTATGGCCGCTGGCCGCACGTCTGGCTCCATTACCTCACCATGCGCAAGATCACTCTGGTCTACGGCCTGCTGGGCCGGCGCGCCAAGCGGGACGGGACGTGAGCCGCCAGTGCCCTGGAGTCCCGGCCGGTTTCAGGCCTTCGCCACTTGACATTCGGGGCGCCGATGGTTATGTATGGTTGCCCAAGACGGGCTGGGGTCAACGCCGCGATTCCTACCATTCGATGCAAGAAGCACCATGAGCAGCAGTACCGAGTCGCCCCGAGTCCTGATCATGATTCCGGCCTATAACGAGCAGGACGCCATTGGCCGGACCGTCACTGCCCTCCTCCAGCACTGTCCGGACGCCGATGTGCTGGTGCTCAACGACGGCTCGACCGACCGGACCGCGGCGGTCGTTGACGATCTCGTCGCTACGCTCAAGACACGGCGCGTCCGCCTCGCCAACATCCCGCTCAACACCGGCATCGGCGGCGCCATCCAGACGGGCTTCATCCACGCCGCCCGGGGCCACTACGACTACGCAGTGCAGCACGACGGCGATGGCCAGCACGACCCGGCCGCGATCCCGCTGTTGCTCGCCGAAGCCCAGGCCAAGAACCTCGATCTCTGTGTGGGCTCACGCTTTCTGGCCCGCACCGGCGAAGGCTACCAGGGCACCCCCATGCGCCGGCTCGGCATCACCTTCTTTGCCCGCCTCATCAGCCTCCTCGCCGGCGTCCGGGTCACGGATCCCACCAGCGGCTTCCGGGTCTACAGCCGCCACGCCATCGCCCTCTTCTCGCGCTACTACCCAACCGACTACCCCGAACCCGAAGCCCTGTCCTACTGCGTGCGCAACAACCTGCGCGTCGCCGAGTTCCCTGTGACCATGCGCCACCGCGAGGGTGGCCAAAGCTCCATTCGGCGTTTGGGCACGGCCTACTACATGGTGAAAGTGACGCTGGCGATCCTGGTGGACTGGATCCGGAAAACGGAAGGGGCCCCCACGTGAATGCAAACATCCTGATGCTGGCCGGCGGCGTGACGGCCTTCGTCCTCACCGTGCACCAAGTTCGCGCCAAGGTGCTGCAGGAGAAGTACGCTTTGGGCTGGCTGGGGTTGGCCTGCCTCGTGCTCGCCATCGGCATCGCCCCCGAGTGGCTGTACCGCTTCACCACCTGGGCCCGCCTGGCCAATGCCAGCGCCGTCCTCTTCATCGCGCTGACCATCATCTTCCTCTTCGCCTTCTCCGTCACCCTCTCGCTCACCGACCTGAACCGGCGGAACCTGCGTCTCCTCCAGGAGATCGCCCTGCTGGAGGCGCGCGTCCGGGAGTTGGAGAGCAAGGCGCCTGACGAGACCCCCGAATGAGCGCCGACACCGCTCCCCAAGGCCATTCGCGCCAGGTGTTCCTGCTCGCCCTCGCCGCCTTCGGCATCTGCCTGCCCATGATCCTCTTCGACCAGGATCCCGGCAAGGACACCTCGACCTTCTACTCGCCGATGATTCGGGCCTTCAGCCGGGGCGACTGGGCCCATGCCTTCTGGCCCAACATCACGCCCCTCTTCATCTGCCTGGGCGGCATCTTCGCCTGGCTGGGTGCGGCCCCGTACACCGCCGCCAAGATCACCTCGGCGCTCTTTTTCGCTGCCGGCGTCTGGCCGACCTACCACGTGCACCGCCGCGTCTTCGGCGCGCGCACCGCCTGGACCGCCGCCGTGCTCTACGTCCTCTGCGCACGCTTGATCCGCTACGGGGGTGCCGGACTGCTCGACAGCGGCAAGACCTTCCTCTTCATGCTGACGGTGAGCGTGCTGTTCACGTTCTGGGAGTCCCGGTCCTGGCGCAGCGCGCTGCTGCTGGGCCTCTGCGGCGCTGGGCTGTGCCTGATTCGGGGTGATGGGGTCCTCTTCTTCGCGGTTGCCGCCGCCATCGCGCTGCTGCGTGAGACGCTGGCCGGGGTCAGCCGGGTCGGGGACCTGCGTTCGTGGCGCTTCCCACGCCGGTGTCTGAGCGCGCTGCTGCTGGCGCTCGCCCTGCTGGCGCCCTGGCTGACCTACGAGTGGGTCCAGGTCGGGTTGCCGGTCCTCGATATGCGCCAGGTCGTCCGTGCCAACCAGGTCACCGCGATCCTGGGCCTGCGCCTGCCCGTCTCGGCCGGCCGGCTGCCGCACCAGCCCGATGCGAACCTCGCCATCAAGAGAATCCCGGGCGAGCCCCCGCCTGAACAGCGCTTCCGCAACTGGGATACGTCCGTGCCGAAACGCGTGGTCAGCGAGATCCTGAAGGGGCTGGTTCCCTTCTACCTGCTGCTGGCGATCCCGGTCATCATCGTCCGCCTCCGCCGGCGGCACTGGACGCGGCAAGAGACGGTCTTGCTGGCGGCCGTCGCGACGCACACGGTGCTGTTGCTGGCCGCCCTGGCGGTGGCTTGGATCGAGAAGCGCTACGTGATCGCCGCGGCGCCACTGCTCATGGGCTGGGCGGCGCTGGGCTGGCTGCAGATCGCCGATTGGCTGCGGACGCAACGGCCCCCCTACGGCGCACGAGTGGCCACGACCGTCGCCGTCGTCTTCGCCCTGGTCATGATCTGGGACGGCCTCTCGCGGGCGCGACGGCCCCTGATGTCTCACCGGGCCAGCGAGATCGACGCCAGCGCCGCCTGCGCCGAATGGCTCCGGACCGCTGGCGCCCGCCTGCTGGCGCCCGAGGATGCGGCCTCGGCATCAACGGCCTACATGTACCACAACGGCTGCCGCCTGCGGGTGGTCACCCTGGAACCATCGATCGCCCTCTTCGCCGATGCGGACCTGGTCAACCCGCGCAGCCTGCGCGGCTACTACGACCTGAGTACGTTCCTGGAGTTCTGCGCGCTCCAGCGCGTCCATTTCGTGGTCTGGGACAAGGCCCTCGGTGCCATCTGCCCCGACCTCGCGGATCCGGCGGCGTTCCCGGCAGCGCTCTTCGCGCCCGTGAACACCGGTGCCTCCTCCCCGAGGCTGCAGGTCTTCGCCTACCGGCCCGGTGTCGTGGGGTTGGAGGGGATCTGAGCGCGTGGCGCGGGGCGCCGCCGCTTACGGCTTCTCCAGCAGGTCGGCGTCGAAACGGTTGCGGTTGGCTTCCCACCAGCGCACCGCCTCCGGACGGGTGTCGAACTGCTCCGAAATCAGGAAGTACAGGGCGGCGTTGACGCTGCGGCGGATGTCCTCCGATGGGCTGTTAAGGCCGTCGAAGAGCACGTACAGCGCGTCCTGGCTGGGGGCGAAGGTGATGGCTGAGATCACCGCCTCGCTGACATCCTCGTAGGCTGACAGGATACCTGCCTGGTAGAGGTCCAGGCGTACGTCCGCCGGCTTCGCATCCAGGATCCCGAAGGCCGCCTCGCGAACCGCGCTGTCGGGGTCCTTGATGGCGTCCTTCAGCAGCGCCGTCACCCCGGCGTCGGTGACGGCGGCCAGAGCGTTCACCGCCGCCACGCGCACTTCCACCTCGGCGTCCGCGAGGCCGCGGCGAGCTAGGGGGAGTACCGCCGCGACTTCGTAGCCGCCCACCACCTCGAGCGCGCGCCGGCGGATCTCCGGGTCCGCTGAGGCCAGGGCCAACTCGGCCACCGCCAGCACGCGGGCGTGGGGGACGTCCTCGAGTTCGTCCAGGAGTGCCATCCGCGCCGTGTCGTCCGCGGCCTCTCGGAAACGCGTCGGCGCGGTGTCGAGCAGCGCCTGCTGTTCGGGGGTCAGATTACGGAGGAAGGCTCGCCCCGCCGTGCGTGCCGCCGCCGCGCTCGAGGCGGCGGCAAGCTGCGCCTGCAGCGCCTGCAGCTGTTCAGGGCTGCGTTTCGGGCGGGCGCTGCCGCGTTCGCCACGGCGCGCCGCGACCGCGCGCTCACGCTGCTCGCGCCGGCTCTCAGCCTTGGCCTCAGGAGTGCCGCCGTCCCTGGCCTTGCGCCCGCACCCGGTCGCCGTGCAGACCGCCACCGCCAGCACTCCGAGAGCCAGACGGGCGAGAACGGAACGCAGAGGTAAGGGGAGCAACGTGTGCAGCGCTGACATCATCCGGCCTGGTCTCCTTGCCGTTCACCCAACCTCCGAACGATCCCCGAAAAGAGCAGGGGCAGGACGCTTCGCTGAAGCCGCCCTGCCCCTGTATGTCACGCCCGAGACGCCTTGACGGAACGCGTTCGACACAACCCTAGCTTACGGGTAGTAAAGGTACGGATCGAGTTCGGGAACGAAGGACGTGGCCGCCGTGGTGTACTTGCCCTTGAGCAGGGCAGCCTGAATGTCGGCAGCAGCCTGCGCCAGGCCGATGTTCGCGCCCGTCGTGCTGTTGGTCAAATTCGCCTTCGTGGTCAACGCCGTGTCCTGTTTGAACACGATCTTGCCGACGCCGAACTGCACATCGGTCCATGCCGGGGCCGCCGTGCCGATCAACTGCTGCATGATCTGGGTGCCGTTGATGGTCAGGCTGGTGATGCTGGGCTCGTACCACGACTTGCCGGTGGTCTTGTTGGTGACCAGCTTGGCGCTGTAGACCAGGTCCGCCACGCCGCCCACACGGTCGTCAGCGAAGGTCTCGGCCAAGTCAGAGCTGAAGACGTCGCAATCGCCGGTCCGCGCCTTGGCCTTCGGGTACCACCAGTTGGCGCTGTCGCCGCCGACGTAGAAGGGCCCGCCGATATCATAGGCATAGGCGAGCTTCGACTGCCAGACGCCGTTCACGTCGTGCCGGCCAATACCGTATTGCACCGCGCCCATGGTCCAGAGCTCGAGGTTGCCTTCGCCGGTCCACTTGCCAGTGGTCGCGAACTGGGGCTTGAATGTGAGCTCAACCACCAGGTAGTAATAGACCTTCGGCTTGGTGGAAAGCGCTAGGGCATTTACCCCCAACGCCGTACGCTGAGCCTCCGACGCTGACCGATTCGGATCGTTATAGACGTAGTGAATCGAGTCCGTGGCCGTCCCCTTGAGGACCACCAACTTGGTGAACTCCGGCAGAAGCTGGCCGAAGGAGACTGCCCCCATCCCACAGACTAGGAGCGCGAAGACTAGCCTTTTCATCGTCCCATCTCCACTTGCTTTGGTTACAACCCTGGCAACCCCTGCCGAAAACCCAAGAGCCCGATGACTACATTCAACACCTTTGGCACACCTATTATGGACTGCACCCGACCTGATGTCAAGGCTTCGGCCTTCGGCCAGGCCACAAAAACCACCGTAAACTGCCCTGATCCTGCCCGACCCACGTGCCTGGCCAACTCACCGCCGGACGCCCGTATACTGCGGGTTGACCGCAGTGCGGCCCGGAAGTTCCATGGTGAACCATCATTCCCAACGGCGCCGGGCGCCGTTGGCGCCGCCTTGCCTGGCGCGGCTGCGCCGCGATAGTATGTCCATGCATGCGCCGTGCTCCCAACTCCCGCCGGCCGGTCCGGAAGAGCCGCTTGCCGCACTTGGGCACTGGTTCGGCTTCCACCGCTTTCGGGCCGGACAGGAGGACGTGGTACGCCGCATCCTGGCCGGGCAGGATGTCTGCGTGATCATGCCCACCGGCGCCGGCAAGTCGCTCTGCTACCAGTTACCGATCCTGCTGCGGCCGGGATACGGCATCGTGGTGTCGCCCCTGATCGCGCTGATGAAGGACCAGGTCGAGGGCCTGCTCGAGAAGGGCATCCCGGCCGCCTTCGTCAACAGCACCTTGGATCAGGAGGCTCAGCACGCCGTCCTGGCGGCCGCCGCCGCGGGGACCACCAAGCTGCTCTACGTGGCGCCGGAACGCTTCCGCGCCGCTGCCTTCCGGGCGCTGATCTGCCGCCAGCCGCCGAGCCTGCTCGTGGTGGACGAGGCGCATTGCGTCAGTCAGTGGGGCCACGACTTCCGGCCGGACTATGCCCGCCTCGGGGCGGCGGTGGCCGAGTTGCGGATCGCCCAAGTGTGTGCCTTCACCGCCTCGGCGACGCCGGCTGTGCGCGAGGATATCTGCTTTACCCTGGGCCGCCAGGAGATGGCGCAGGTGGTCACGGGTTTTCAGCGTCCCAATCTGGGGTTCGCGGTCTGTGATGGCGGCAGCCAGGCTGCCAAGCTGCGTCTGCTGACGCGCCTGCTCGAGACGCCGGCGCCCACGCTCATCTATGCCTCGACCCGCAAAGCCGTGGACGCCATCGCCAGCGACTGCCGCTGTCTGGCTTACCATGCCGGCTTGCCGGACCGCGAACGCACGCGTACGCAGGAGCGTTTCATGAGCGCTCCGACGCCGGTGCTGGCGGCTACCAACGCCTTCGGCCTCGGCATCGACCGACCCGATGTGCGCCGGGTCATCCACTACGCCATGCCCGGCTCGCTGGAAGCCTACTACCAGGAGGCCGGTCGCGCCGGCCGTGATGGCGAACCCGCCGACTGCGTCCTGCTCTATTCCCCGCGCGACCGCTTCGTCCACGAGTTCCTGATCGAGGTCAACAACCCTTCGCCGGAGTTGCTGCAGACGATCTACAGCGCCCTGCACCAGCGCTGGCAACAGGGCGGCGGAAAGCCGCTGGAAGTCGCTGACGACGAGGCGCTGCTGAGCCTGGCACCGACGGCACCCGCCGCCAAGCATGTCGAGGCCGCGTTGCGCGTCCTCGAGCGCTATGGACACCTCGAACGCGCCTACCGACGCGACCTCCCCGGTCGGCTCGTCTTCCTGCAGGATGCTGCCCGCCTGGAGCGCGAGCACGCCCACGAGTCGACCCAGCGTTCGCGCTTTCTCTCGCGCCTGGCGCGCTGGCGCGGCCGCGACCTGGAGGGCGGTATCGCCTGCAGTGTGGCGCAGATGGCCGAGGTCTGCGGACTGCGCGAGGAGCAGGTACGGCGTGTGCTCAGTGCTCTCGGTGGTCAGCACCTCGAGTGGCAGCCGGCCCGCGATAGCGGCCTGCTGGTGCTGACCGACCCCGAGACGGCGCGCCTGACCCTCGATCTGTCCGCCATGGAACGCAAACGCGCGCTCGACAGCGCTCGCCTCGAGGACATGGTCGAGTACGCTACCCACAGCCGCACCTGCCGGCAGCGCTTTCTGGTGCGTTACTTCGGGCAGGAGACCGGCGACTGGCGCTGCGAGACCTGCGATCTCTGCCGCGACCTGGATGCCGGGCAGTCGCGGGCCCTGGACGAGGACGAGGTGGCCAACGTGCGCGTCCTGCTCGACACGGTGCATGATCTGGGCGGACGCTTCGGTCAGGGCCGCATCGTGCAACTGTTGTCCGGCTCCACCGACGCCGATCTGCTGCGCTGGCACCTGGACGACCACCCGCGCTATGGCGATCTCGAGCAGGTCGAGTCGGCGCACCTGTACCACCTGTTGAAGGCCCTGCTCAAAGCCGGCTGCATCGAGACCGTGGGCGACGCGCGCTATCCCTGCGTGGATATCACCGCCCTCGGTCTGCAGGTGCTGCAGGGCAAGGCCGCGGTGCACCTCGATCTTGGCACACGGCGCCCGCCGCGCTCGGGCCAGGCGCGGCGGACAGCGCCCGCGGCGCGCGCCGCCGCGGCCTCGCCCGTCGCCCCCGCGAACGCGGCCGAGCCGCGAACTGCGGGCGCCGAGGAAGAGGAGGAGGCGCTGTACGTGCGCCTGCGCGAGGTCCGCAAGCGCCTGGCGGCCACGCGTCACGTCCCTGCCTACGTCGTCGTTAGCGATGCCGTGCTGCACGAGTTCGCACGGCGGCGGCCGGCGGACCTGGAGGCGGCGGCACGCCTCAAGGGTATTGGCCCCGCCCGCCTGCATGACACCGTGCCGCAATTGCTGGCCTGTATCGCCGAAGTCCAGGACCGGGGGTTGCCAGGAGGAGTCGTCAGACCGTGAAGCGCTCAATGATCGCCTTGGCCGCGTCGCTCCTGCTCTGTTTCCTGCCGACGGGGGCGCTGCGGGCGGCAGCCGCCGCCCCGCGGGCTCAGATCGAGGCCGACTGGGTGGCGCAGGCCGTGGCCCACCGTGATGGCGCTGGCATGACCCCGGCGGCCGACGCCGCGGGTGCCTGTGACGGCATCAAGGATGGCGGGACCGGCTTCCATACCGAGTCTGAGGCCAAGCCCTGGTGGCGGGTGGACCTGGGCGCCGTCTACCCGCTCGCCAAGGTGCTGATCTGGAACCGTACCGACGATGCCGTCACCGCGCCGCGGGGACGCTTCCTGCGCGTGCAGGTGTCGGCCGACGACGCGGACTGGCAGGAGGCCTACCGCCACGACGGGACGGTGTTCTACGGCTTCCCGAAGGGCGACCCCCTCGCCGTTGACCTCAAGGGCGCCAGCGCCCGCTACGTCAGGATCCAACTGGCCAACACCCAGTACCTGCACCTGGACGAGGTCGAGGTCTTTGGGGCGGAGACCGGCGACCGCAATCTGGCCCTGGACCGGCCCGCCACCCAGAGCAGTATCAGCGCCTGGTCGACACCACCCCTGCGCCCGTTGGCCGCGACCGATCCCGACCTGAAGTTCTGGCGCGAGGCGACCGCCAGCGCCGGTGACCTGGCCGAGGCTACCCTGGCCTTTGTGGAGCGCTCCGAGAGCCCCCTCCCGGCCAGCCGGAACGAGCTGGCGGCGCTGCGGGCCCGGCTGGCGAGCGCCCCGGCCGACGCCGACTGCAAACCGCTCTACCTGGAAACGCGCTGGCTACGGCGGCGCCTCATCCTGGCCCACCCCCTGCTTGCCTTCGAGCGCCTGTTGATCAACCAGCACCCGCCGCCGCTGATTTCCCACATGGTCGACCAGTACCTCGGCCGCTGGAGTCGTCCGGGTCCCGGCCTCATGATCCTCAGCAACTGGCGCGCTGAACCCCAGGTGCAGCCCTTGGTGCGCCCGCCGCTGCCGACCGGCAGCGTCCTGCATCCCGACCTCTCCTTTGACGCCCAGCGAGTGATCTTCAGCTACTGCGACCACACCGTCCCTGAACTCAGCGACGAGGAACTGCGGGGCGGCGAGGACGCCATGGGGGTGGGCGGCGTGCTGCCCTTCGTGAAAGCAGCCGGTCGCCGCCGCTTTTTCATCTATGAAGCCCGGCTCGACGACGGCAGCGTGCGCCAACTCACCGGCAGCGCCGGCGACCCCCTGCAGGTCGAGGACGAGCGTCGGGCCGTTCTGGTTGAGGACTTCGATCCCTGCTACCTGCCGGGCGGCGGCTTCGCCTTCGTCTCCACGCGCTGCCAGTCGTTCGGGCGCTGCCACTGGGGTCGCTACACGCCCTCGTTTGTGCTCTACCGCGCAGATGCCGACGGCTCGGACATCCGCCGGCTGTCCTACGGCGAGCTGAACGAGTGGGACCCCGCCGTGCTCGCCGACGGGCGTCTGCTTTTTGCGCGCTGGGACTACGTGAACCGCCACAACACCTTCTTCCAGAGCCTCTGGGTAGCCCGGCCCGACGGCACCGACGTGGCGCACTTCTACGGGAACCTGTCGCGCAACCCGTGCATGACCTCCGAGGCCCGCGCCATCGCCGGCTCGCGCTGCGTCGTGTCCACGGCCACGGCGCACCACTCCTATACCGCCGGCTCGATCATCGTCATCGATCCGGACCGCGGTCAGGAGGGGCTGGAGCCATTGCGACGGATCACGCCCGAGGTCCAGTTCCCTGAGACCGAGGGCTGGTCGGCAGGCAGTTTCGCGACGCCGTACGCGCTGAGCGAGGACCTCTTCCTGGCCGCCTACTCGCCCGACCGGCTGCCGGCGACCTGGGAGCCGAAGAACGCCCCGCGCCCGAATGGCTACGGCATTTACCTGATCGACAGCCTGGGCGGCCGGGAGTTGATCTACCGCGATCCCGAGATGTCGTCGTTTGCCCCGATCCCCATCCGCCCGCAGCCCGAGCCGCCGACGCTGCCGACCCTGGCGGCGACGGACAGCAAGACCGGCACTTTCGTCCTGCAAGACGTCTACCGCAGCACCCAACCCCTCGCGCGCGGGTCGGTCCAGGCCCTCCGCGTCATCCGCCTGCATCCGCAACCGACCGCCGCGGTTCCCCACCGCAGTGCCGTCACCGACGAGCTCGTCAAGAGCGTGGTGGGGACGGTTCCGGTGCGCCCCGATGGCTCGGCGGTCTTCAGCGCGCCGGCCAATGCGCCACTCATGTTCCAGTTACTCGATCAGAACGGCATGGCAGTGATGACGATGCGCACCCAGACGCAGGTCTGCCCGGGCGAGACCCTCGGCTGCGTCGGCTGCCACGAGTCCCGCGCCGCGACCGCGGCGGTGGCCGTGGCCGGGCGCCCGCTGGGGGAGGGTGTACCCCTGACCCCGCCGGCGGGCCCGCGCTATGCCGGCGGCTTCAGCTTCGTGCGCACGGTCCAGCCCGTGCTCGACCGCTACTGCATCCGCTGCCACGGCCTCGGTGAGAAGACCGAGGCCGACCTCAGCCTGCTGGGAACGGCCACGCCTGGCTTCAACACCGCGTACGAGTCCCTGATCAACCGCGAGGGGCTGGTCGCCCTGGCCCGGGCCAATCAGGAGACCGATGCCAGTACCCCCAACGAGTACTACGCTCGGCGCGGACGCCTGGCGGCGCTCCTGCTGGAACCCCATCAAAAGCACGTTACGCTCGATCCGGAAAGCTGGCAGCGCCTGGTGGACTGGCTCGACCTGAATGGCCAGTACTACGGCGACTACTCGTGGAACCGCGTCGAACGCCGCCCGCCCGCGCCGGCGGCAGAGGCGGCGCTGCGCCAGGAGGTGACCACCCGCTGCGGCTCTTGCCATGCTCAACTGGCCCAGCAGCCGCTGGCGGCGTTGCTCAACGTCGCGGCCCCCGCGGAGAGCCGTGTGGTGAAGGCCGCCCTGGAGTCGGCCAGCGGCGGCTGGGGCCTCTGCCGCGGCCTGGCCTGGACCGCGGACTCCGCCGACTACCGCGCCCTGCTGGCCGCGGCCCGCGGCGCGGCCGGTCCGGACACCCCCGACGCCACCCCTACCGGCACCTGTGGCCAGACCCCCTGCCGGTGTGGCGGCTGCTGGGTCCAGGCCGTCGAGCGCCGCCGCCTGCAGGCCGCCGTGCCCTGAGCCGCCGGTCACGCCTCCGCGCGCTCTTTGCCGCACTTCCAGCACGAGGTGAACTGGCCTGCCAGCGCTTCCTTGCAGTCTGGGCACACCCAGGCCGTGTGCGGCTCGGGGACGGACTCTCTCCAGCTCTCCACGATCTTCCGCGCCCGCCCGTAGTCCTGGTCATCCACTACCCAGAGCTCCAGACCCTGGTCGGTGGCGAAGGAGAGCAACTCGTTACGGACCTCGCACGCGATCCGCTCCCCCGCCAACACCGACTTGAGCGACTGGAGCGTGGCCTCATCCGCAGAGGAACTGGCACTGAACAGACGCTTCATGGTTCGGGATCTCCTGGCGTCACCTCATGGTCAGGTTGATGCTCCGGGCGGTTGGCCAGGAGGGTGTCGGCCACCGTCGCCCCCTCAGTCGCCGTCTGCAGGACTCGGTGAAGTGCCAGCGTCGTCATCGAACGACCCCTATCATCCGTACCGCACCGTACACTATGCTGAGCGCGGATACGAACAGGGATGCGATGGTTGCGGTCATGCCAGTGAGGTCTCCGCGGACCCCTGGAGGGTCCTGCTGTCGACAGCAGGACGCACGCGCCGCTGAGCCGCGGCTCTTCCTGGAGGGCGAAGCTCCCCAGGCGCGTCCGCGCCGCTGAGCCGCCGGCCGCGCGAGCGCGGCCGTGTGGGACGGGGACGGCTCACCGCGGAACCTGGTGTCTGCCGGGTCTGAGGCCTGCAGGGCCGGCATCCCTTGGCCCAGGCCGTCGGCCTGGGTGAAGGCGGCGCAGCCGTGCGGCCTGAAGGGTCGCGTTAGCCCCCGTGCGCCTATCCCGCCCCTTCAACTCGCGGACACTTGGGGGCTTGCCGCACCTCTGGCGCTGGTCCGATCCCCTCGCTGGGGTGGAACGCGGCATCTCCGTATGCCGCGGCCGGGATGCGGAGATCCCGGCTTCCAGGGGCAGGCCGGACATCCCGACGTGAGGCTCGCGACTCTCATCCAGGCAAACCCCTACGGAGCTGACTGCGCCCGGGCTGGCGTCGCAGGCTTGCGGTCGGCGGTCGCATGCTGTATTCTCTGCACAGAACCTGGAGATTACCCGATGACACGCCTGCTGCGGCCCTTGCCGGCCGTGACGATGCTGACGCTCGGCCTCTGCCTGGGAGGACTCGCCACCGTGCATGCGACCCCCGTGCGTCACTGCCTGGTCCTGGCCGATGGTCTGGTTTCAGAGTATGCCTGGGGCAGCTACCAGGAATCGCAGTTCCCACTGCACCATCCCAGTCATGATTTCCTGGTACGTGGGCTGACGCAGGACGCCGAGCGCTTCCAACGCTGGTTGTCCGCCGACGCCTGGCAGGTGCAGCGCCTGGACCTGGAAACGCAGCGCGGCACCTTGCCGCTGCAGGGCGTGGATCTGGTGATCCTGGACGACGTACGGCAGAGCGTCGGCGACCCCTACGAACCGGCGTTGGTGGAATATGTGCGCCAGGGCGGCGCGTTGCTGGTCTATGCGGGCCACTGGGGCCTGGGCGGCTGCCCGAAGACCGAGTACTGCGTCCCCACGGTGGTCAGCAGCTATGAGCAGACGCCCCTCGGTGCCATCCTGCCGGTGGTGATCGCGGCGACGCCCGATCTGGAGATGCTGACCGCGACGCCGGCAGCGGCGCGCCATCCCGTCTTTCTCGACACCGCCCTCGGCGCCGGGATCGACGTCGGCGCTTGGCAGATCCTCGGTCTGCACGCCGGCACCGTGCGCGGCAAGGCGCTCGCCACCCTGGATGGCCGGCCCCTGATCAGCCAGGGTCGCTTCGGCGCCGGCCAGGTGATCGTCTACAGCGGCGACGATTTCGCCTGGGTACGGGCGGGTACCGAGGCCCACATCAACGCCTTCGCCGGAACCCTCTGGCGGCGCCTGGCCGCCCTGGCCGTCGGCGACCGGCGCCCGCTCGCCGCCCAGGCCGAGGCCGCGCCCACCTGGCAGAAGCCGCCCGCCTTCGCCCATCCCGAGCAGCCGATGAACTTCCAGTGGGGCGGCTATTTCTACTGGAAGGAGCCGCAGATGCAGCAGTTCTGGGCGCGCGATCTGGTCACGCACTCCGCGACCCTCTACTTCGGTGCCACGAAGGCGCTGGGTGACGCCGGCATCCAGGGCTGGGAGTCCTGTGGGGCGCCCTTGTTCACCGAGGCCTCGAAGCAGACGCCGGAGACCTGGGCGGTCGATGCCGCGGGCAAGCCCGTCGCCAAGACCCCGTGCTTCAGTAACCCGCAGGCGCTGGCGAACCTGGACAGCGCCATGGACGAGTGGGCCGCGAAGCTGGCGGACTCCCCGTGGGTGACCTATGGGCACATGGGCGACGAGACCGATTACGGACTGTGCTTCTGCGAGCACTGTCGGCGCGCCTTCCGCGAGCAGTTCGCCGCCGAGTTGCCGATCCCCAAAGACGACTTCTCGCCGGCCTATCTGGACCGCTGGATCGACTACCAGATCTTCCGCAACCGCGCCAGCGGCGCGCTCTATGCCCGCGCCGGCCGGGCGGCACGGGCGCGCGCACCGCAGCTCAAAATGTTCGCCTCGCTGCCCATCACCGGTGGCATGTGCCACGGCGACGACCAGTTCAACACCCAATCCGCCTTCGACCTGCTCTGGGACCACACGTACCCCGGCACCATGGTCCTCAACGTCGGCCTCAATGCGTCGTTGTTGGAGGAGACCGCGGATCTGCAGGGCCGGCCCGAGATCCCCATCCTCGATCTGCTGCAGGGCTTCGACTCCTACGACCGCGCTCCGCATATGCCCCCGCCGGAGTATATGCGCGCCATGACCTGGCAGGCCGTCGCCCATGGCGTCGACTCGGTGGGCTGGTTCGTCTACCACGCGCCCTTCTGGACCCTGCCGGGCACCGCCGCCTGGGAGGAGTGCGGACGGCTGGCCCATGACCTGCTCGAACCGATGACGCCGACGCTCTACGCGATGCGCAACGCGCCGCAGCCCATCGGCCTGCTGTACAGCTACTCGCAGGAGGCCGTCGATGGCCTCAAAGAGCAGGTCTTCGCGAAGGACGAGCCCTGGAAAGGCGTCATCCGCTGGTGGTCGCACCACGCCATGCAGGAAGCCTACGAGGTGCTGAAGTACGCCCAGGTCCCCACCAATGTCGTCAGCGAGTACCGCCTGATGGAGGGCCGCGAGTTGCCCTGGAAGGCGCTCATCATCCCCTACGTCGAGCACCTGCATGCCAGCAGTCGGAAGGCGCTCGCGGGCTACATCGCCCGCGGTGGGAAGGTCTATGTGGGTGCCAACTCCACCCTGGAACTGCCCGGGGTCGAGCGTCTGCCGGTGAGCTTCGATAGCACCTTCACCACCTGGTGGCCGAAGGAACGCCCGACCGAGTGGAACCAGCGCCGCGCCCGCGGTTACCTGATCGACGTCTTCCTGCAGAAGGCCGCCTGCCTGTCCACCTTCCTGGCTCCCCTCAACGCCGCGCCCCGGGTCACCGTCGCCGACCCCGAGGTCGTCTGCAGCGTGCGCCAGGCCGGTGCGGCCACCTACCTCTTCTTCATCAACGACCACCAGCTCAACCCGCTCTCGCCGGCGTTGCGCGCCCAGCGCCAGAAGTACAACCACTTCATGCTGATGCCGATGGAGTTCCCGGCGGCGGAGACGGCCTGTACGGTGCGCGGCCCGGGCTATCTGTACCGGCTCCCCGGGACTCCCGGCAAGCCGCGGGTCCTGAAGGCGGCGCCGGAAGCCGTACTGCTGAGCCTGGCCGGCGGCGATGGCGCGCTCTACCTCCTGCTCCCGGAGCCGATCCGCAAGGTCGAGTTCACCCAACCGCCGACCCGCTCGCCGCAGGGCGTGCAGGTCGACGCCCGCGTGCTGGGCCGCAAAGCCGTCCTTGATGCCGCCCTGCCACTGCGCCTCGAACTGAGCTGCGGGGCGGTCCAGCAGACGGTCTTCGCGACGACGAAACAGGGGGTGCTGTCCTGGACCGTGCCTTTCCTCCGCGATTTCCCGCCGGGGCCGATTCAGGTGACGCTGACCGATCTCGCCGCCGGCGAGCAGGACGAGGCGCAGACGCGCTAGGCCGGCGGGCGGCGACGGTGCCCGGAGGACCGCGTGAACGCGGGACTACGTACCGGGCGTGCGCCACGGGGGGGGGGCCAGGTTTGTCGTTCCGCCTTCAGGCGGTCTGGTCTGGGGCGCCTGAGTGTGATTCCAGACCCATGGAGACCGCGATGAACCGACGTGCCGTGATCGGCCTGCTCTGCTGCAGCGCGGCGCTGTTGGCCGCGGCGGTACCGCCGCCCGGGGCGCTGCTCGAGGAGTTTGAGGACGCGCCGGCAGCCACGGCGCGGCTCGGACTGCCCGCGGACGGGCTCTGGCGCGTCGAGCAGGGCGTGCTGCGCAGTCCGGCGGACCACGCCGGGGTGGCCTCCTGCCGCCTGGGCCCCGACGAGTGGGACGACGTCGACATCGAATTCGATCTCCGCCGCACGCGCGTTGCCGCCGGCGACCAGCACGTCGGTGTCATCGTCCGCCAGTCGGTCACCGAGCCCGGGCAGCCGGAGAGCGCCCTCCAGATTTTCAGCCGCGGGACCACCTTTGAGGGGCTGCAGAAGCCCGAGGGCGAGGCCCTGCACATCACCCTCGGCGAATTGCGCCAGCCACTGGCCAGCGGCCCGGACGCGGCCTGGACCCACGTCCGTATCCTTTGTGCCGGCCGCACCGTCTTCGTGTTTGCCGACCAGGTCCTGGTTGGCAAGATGAGCGCCGTAAAGCCGCGGCGTGGCGGCATCACGCTCTACGCCTACAACGCCGACGTGGAGGTGGACCACCTGCGCCTGGTGCCGCTGGCAGCGCGCGCCGCTCCGGTCGCGCTCTCGCCGGCCGAGGCCAGCACCCGCACCTGGCGGGCGGCCTTCGACGACGGCCTGGACGGCGTCGATGGCGCCGGACGGCGCACCGCACCGACCGCCAGCGCCGGCGTCGAGCGCGAGGACGGGATCATCGGTGGCGCTGCCACCATCGGCCGTCGTCCCGGCGCCGCGGCGGGCGGGGCCACACCCGCCCTGGACTATCCAACCGGCAACCTCTTCGAGCATGGCGCGGTGACGGTCATGTACTGGTTCCGCCCCGACTGGGACGGTCACACCTGGTCGGCGGCTGCGGCTGGCCAGGTGCCGCCGGGGGCGCACGATCTCTTTGCCGTTGGCGACGCGGCCGGGCGCGAAGTGCTGCGTGTACTCACGGCCCATGCCATCATCCTCAAGACGACCAACACCACCGGCGTCGTCTCCGACCAGAACCACTGGGCCGTCGGCAACTTCAGCCGGGGCGACTGGCACCATCTCGCCTTCGTCATCAATGACCGGGGTTGGAACCGTATCCTGCTCGACGGCCTGCCGTACCTCCAGAATGATATGAACGGCTGGAGTCGGCCGCAGTTGGCTGAGGTCGACCTCGCTGGCGCCACCACCCTGCGGCTCGGCGCCGCTTTCAGTTCCGCGGCCTTGAGCCAGGGGTCCTTCGACGAACTGACCATCGTGCCGGCGGCCCTGGACGACGACGCCATCGCCGCGGAGTACCGGCGTTGCGTGCCGCTGGACGTGGTGCTGGAGCGTCGCTACCTGCGGGCTGGTGCACCGGAGCGACTGGCCCTGGAACTGCACCCCGCCGGCCGCCTGCCGGGTTCGCCGGGAGCGCGGCTCGCAGCGGGCCCGGTGCGCGTATCGCTGAGCCTGACGCAGGGCGCCGACAACGACCGCCGTGAACTCGCGGCCGTCCAGCGCCAGGTCACGCCAGGCGGGGGGCTCGAGGTCGTAGACCTGCCCGTGCCCGCCCTCGGCGCCGGCCTCTACACCCTGACCTGCAGCACGGAGTACAACGGCGCCCGCTGGCGCCGTTCATTCGCCATCGTCGCCTACGCCCAGGCCACTCCCGCCGCCCCGGCGGCGCCGCCGGCCGCGACGCCGGAGCCGGAGCTGACGGTCGTTCCAGGCGTGGACGTGGCCGGCTTCGCCGCTGCCGGCGCCGTCAACCGCAAGGCCATGGCCGACGGCCAGGCCTACCTCGAAGCCGGCGAGCGCAAGATGGACCGTTTCTCGTTTCCGCTGACGATCCCTCCGGCCCGCCTGCATGCAGGTCCGATGGTGCTCGAGGTGAGCTGGCCCGACGACCGGCGGCGGGTCATGGGGCTCTACCTCTATCCTGCCACCACCAGCAAACGCGACCGCGACCGCCTGGCGGGCGGGGTCAGCGCCGGCGGCGTGAGTCCGAACTCGATGCAGCTCACGCACACGCGCTACCTCATCTATCCCGCTGTGGACCAGTATCTGTTTGAGGCCCGGACCATGGTGCCCGGCTGTCCGGCCGCGGTGGCCGCGGTCAGGCTGCTGCCCGCCCCGGCACCGCTGCCCGCCCTGGGGCGCGCCGTGGACACGCCGGCGCCGCGCCGGCGCCTCGGCCATCTGGACGAGGACCAGAGCTTCGAGTACCTGACCTCCTACGAGGACCCGCAACGCGGTCAGCCGTTGGGGCTGGTGCGCATGGTGCAGGCGCTGGTGGACGAGCTTGAGTACACCGGTCAGGACGTCATTGCCTATCCGCTGTTGCGCTACAGCGCCGCATTCTACAACCTCCCCGGGAGCGCCTATCAGCGGCACGTCCTGGCGGGCGGCTATGCCGTGCCCATGCTGCTGCTCGACATGCTGGCAGCGCGCGACCGGTCGCTGCTGGGGATCATCAACCTCTACGATCTGCCCGAGATCTCCGGTGCCACGCACCGCCGGGCTGAGTTCGAGGCGCAGGGCCTCTTCCTGACCGACTCGGCCGGCCAGGTCAGCACTCACCTCGACCCGACGCACCCGGCGGTCCGCACCCTCTTCCTCAGCCACCTCGGCGAGGTCCTGCGCCGCTTCGGAAACCACCCTGCTTTCCTGGGCCTCGATGTGTGGAGCGGCGGCATCGCGCCGCAGGTCTTTGGGGGGCTGAACCAAGGCTATGGCGACGCCACCGTGGGCCGTTTCGAGGCCGACACCGGCCTGCGGCTGCCGCCACTCACGGGCGCGACGCGCTGGGCCGAACGCCTGCGTCTGCTCACCGGCGAGCACCGGCAAGCCTGGCTCGCCTGGCGCGCCGGCCAGGTCAGCGCTCTCTACCGCGAGCTGGCCGGGCGGGTCCAGGCGACCGACCCGCGCCTGCGCCTCTACGTCTCGGTGTTCCCGCCGGCCAGTCTCCTGGACGGGACCCAGAGCGAGTGCGAGGGCCTCGACCAGGCCACCGTCGCCTACGAGCAGCAGGGCCTCGACCTGCCGGCGCTCGGGCGTGTGCCGGGCCTGATCGTGGTGCCGCTGCGCCAACCCACCGACGGCGTCTGGCAGACCTGGTGGGACAACACGCTGACGGTGAACGACGAGTTCCATTACCGGCCCGCCGTCGGCGCCGGCTGGCGTCGGCAGGATGAGCCCGGCCTGGTGTCGAGCTTCAACAAGTACTTCGAGTCGTTCAACGACTCCCTGACCCCGGCAACCTTTGCCGCGCTCTTCCAGAGCGCCGACGTCAAGCCGCACGGCCGGCACTTTCTGCGCGAGTTTGCCTTCAACCTGGCCAGCGCCGATGCTGGGATGCTGCTGATGGGGGGGCAGCCGCTCGGGGTTGCCGGCCGCGACGACGAAACCCGCGAGTTCGCCGCCGCTTTCCGGGCCCTGCCGGCACGGCCCTTCACGGACCTCCCTGGGCTCAGCGACCCGGTGACTGTACGCTATCTGTCGGCGCCCGAGGGGGTCTACCTGTACGCGGTGAACCGCATCTGGTCGCCGGCGACGCTGACGGTCGCGACGGCGGCGCCGCCAGGCCCGGTCGTGGATCTTGCTTCCGGCGCTGAGCGGGCCGTCACCGCGGCCCGGTTTGAGCTGGAACTCAAGCCGTACCAGCTCGTCTCGCTGCGCTGGTCGCCGGGTGTACTGCCGACGGGCGGCACCGTGACCCTTCCCGCCGCCACGCAGGAGTGGTATGCCGCGCGTCTAGGCGAGACCGAAGCGCTGGCGCAGGCCGCCAGCGTCGATGGCACGGAGAGGCCGGCACTGGCGGCGCGGTTGGCGGCGCTGAGGTCGGCGTTGCAGGTTGGGCAGTATGCCGAGGCGCACCGGCTGTTGTTCTCCAAACTGCTGGTCGCCCTGCCGGATCAGGCCCAGGCCGCCGGGCCGGGCGCGCGGCGGCCACGCCCATTGCCGTGACCGTTGGCAGTCCCCGCGCGGGGCTGCGCGGCCGCCTCGGCTGCGATTCGGCCCGTCTTACGCCGGGCCTGCTCTTGCCCTCCACGCCCATGGCCGATCCCTGGCCCTGGCGAGCACAGGGGCGACAGCGACGCCCCGGCGCGCTATCGCCTCGGCTGCGATCCGGCCCGGCGCGCGCCGGGCCTGCTCTTGCCCTCCACGCCCATGGCCGATCCCTGGCCCTGGCGGGCGAGGACAGGGGCGACAGCGACGCCCCGGCGCGCTGCCGCTTGGGCGGGCCTCACGCCGGTTTGCCGGGCGCGTTGCCGTTGTCGGTATTGCCATTCGCCATGCCGCCCGCCGCGATCATCTGCCGCGCCTCGTTCCGAAACGCCGCCAGGTGGGTCCCGAAGACGGCGGCGCCGACGAGGCACACGGCGCCGCCGACGGCCACGGTCGCGGGGGCGCCCAGGTGCTGGGCGAGTAGACCGGCCAGCAGCGACCCGAACGGCGCCATGCCGATCAGCATCATCGAGTAGACCGACATCACGCGGCCGCGCAGATCGTCCGGAACCATGGTCTGGATGAGGGTATTCGAGGATGCCAGTTGCCCGATCATGCAGAACCCTACCGGCGTCAGCAACGCCGCCGACAGCCAGAATGAGCGTGACAGGGCGAACAGGATCAGGCTGACCCCGAACCCCGCCGTCGACAGGGCGATCCAGCGCTCCAGGCCGCGCACGCCGCGGCGGGACGCCAGGGCCAGGGCGCCGATCAGCGCCCCCACCCCGGCGGCGCCCATCAACAGCCCCAGTGCCTTCGGCCCGCCGTGCAGAATCCGGTCCGCAAAGATCGGCATGAGCACGGAGTACGGCATGCCGACCAGGCTCACCAGCCCCATCAGCACCAGCAGCGTACGGATCGGCCGAGCCTGCCAGACAAACGCGAACCCGGCCGCAATCCGGGCCAGCGTCGACTCCGTCAACCGGCGCCGCGGCTGGGTCTCGAGACGCATCATCATCAGCCCGACGATCACGGCCAGGTAGCTCACGGCATTGGCGAAGAAACACCAGCCCTCCCCAAGCGATGCCACCAGCACACCGGCGAGGCTCGGACCCAGAATGCGGGCGCCGTTGAACATCGAGGAGTTCAGGGCGATGGCGTTGACCAGATCGTCCTTGCCCACCATGTCCACCACAAATGCCTGTCGGGTGGGCACATCGAAGGCGTTGACCACACCCAGCAGAGCCGCCAGCACCGGGATGTGCCAGACCCGCACCCAGCCGCTGAGGGTCAGGGTGGCCAGGGCGAAGGCCAGCAGCATCGAGGCGACCTGCGTGGCCACGATGATCCGGCGCCGATCATAGCGGTCGGCCGCTACCCCCGCCACCGGCGACAACAGCAGGACCGGGATCTGGGAGCAGAAGCCGACCAGGCCCAGCAGGACCGCCGAACCCGTCAGTCGATAGACTAGCCACGACTGCGCCACCACCTGCATCCAGGTGCCGCAGACGGAGACGAGCTGCCCACTGAAGAAGAGCCGGTAGTTGCGGTGCCGGAAGGCGCGCAGCAGGTGCTCCAGGCGCCCGTCGGACCGCGCCTTGGCCGCGCCGCCCGCCGAGGCCGAGTCGAGCCGGGATGGGTCGTGCTGTGCCACCTTCCTCCACTCGCCTAGACACCATGGAACATGACGCCGGCGACGGCCCCGGTCATCAGACAGGCCAGGGTCGCGGCGACGAGGGCCCGTGGACCGACGGCCACGATGTCCGCCCGCCGCTCCGGCACCAGCGCCACGGCACCGCCCGCAAAGATCGCCAGCGAGGCCACGTGCGCGAAGCCACACAGACAGTAGGCGATGATCAGGGGCGACCGCGGGTCGGCGAAGCCATGCGCCGACATTAGCTCCGCAAGTTGTTTGTAAGCAGGTACTTCTGTTGCAATAAGGCGGAGTCCAAGGAGCTTTCCGGCAACGCCGGCATCGGCCGCCGGAATGCCGGTGACCAGGGCCAGGGGGTAGAAGAGGTGGCCCAGCAGATGTGAGAGCGAGAGGTCTACGGCGAAGGGCCGCCCCGCCGCCCCCAGCAGCATATCCAGCAGCGCCAGCAGGCCGAGGAAGGCGATCAGCAAGGCCACGATGCCCAACACCATCTGCAGTCCGGCCATGGCCCCGTTGATCACCGCATCCAGGCTGCTCGCATCCTGCGCCGGCGCCAGTGCCGGGTTGACGCCCAGCGTCGCCGGCACGCCGTCCTCGGGCACCATCAGCTTCGACATAACCAGGGCCGCCGGCGCCGACAGCACGGAGGCCGTCATCAGGTGGCCGGCAATCCCCGGGAACACGTCTTTGAGGAAAAGCACGTAGAGGCCCATCGTGCTCGACGCCACGGTGGCCATGCCCGCCGTCAGGATCGTACAGAACTCCGAACGCGTCAGCCGCGTCAGGCACGGCCGAATGGCGGTGAAGGACTCGATGCCCATGAAGATGCTGCTGGCCGTGCACAGGCTTTCGGCGCCACTGACGCGCAGGCAGCGGGTGAAGACGGCCGCGAAGGCGCGGATCAGCAGCGGCATGATGCGCCAGTAGTACAGCAGTCCCATCAGGCCCGAGAAGAAGATGATCGTCGGGAAGGCCTGGAAGGCCAGGATGAACCCGAGCTTGCCGGCTTCGCCCTGGCCGTCGCCCAGGGCGCCGAAGATGAAGACCTGCCCGGCCTGGGCCGCGGTCAGCAGCTTGAGGAAGCCGTCATTGAGCAGGCCGAACACGCGGTCGACGCCGGGCGCCCAGAAGACCACCGCGGCGAGGAGCAACTGCAGCGCCGTCCCCCCGATCACGACCCGCCAGTTGATCCGCCGGCGGTTACTGGAGCCGGCCCAGGCGATCCCCATCAGGACGAACAGGCCCGCGAAACTCACCAGGTTATGCACGCTCATCGGCCCTCACCGGCAGCGCCCGCCGGCAGCTTGCCGCTGTCGCTACCGCGCCGCTGCTCCAGGTGCCGCCGCCGGATCTGTTCGAGGATGCCGGGGGTTGCGCCGCCGGGCGGGTAGCCCCAACTCACTTCCAGCATCGCCAGCACGTTCTCCAGGCGCGAGCTGTTGTCGATCTCCGTGGTCGAGCCCATGAAGTAGCCCCGCGGCGCCTGGGTGATGGCGGCGCGGCAGACCGCGCGCACCTGCTCCGGCACCCCGTACGACAGGAGCTGGCTCATGTCGATGCCGCCGGTCAGGAACAGCCGGTCGCCGTAGAGCCGGTAGACCTCGCCGACATCCATGCCCGCCACGGTCTCGAGCGGGTTGATGCCGTCGATCCCGGTGGCGATCAGGTCGGGCATGATCTCCATCAGGTCGCCATCGGAGTGGAACAGGCAGACGATCCCATGCTCGTGATAGGCCTCGTTGAGCCGCTGCAGGCGGGGGAAAAACTCGCGCCGCAGCCAGGCCGGGGAGTGCAGCAGGGTCTGTTTCATGGCGATGTCGCCGTAGGTCAGCGCCCAGGGCGAGAGCTGCGGGTCGGCGACGGCATGGATGACGGCCACTTCCTGCTCGGTACGCAGTTCCAGGTACTCAGAGACGAGTCCCGGATCATCGGCGCAGAGATAGCTGAAGAACTCGATGCCGACGACGGCCCGCACGTCGTCGAGGCCGATGCCGCTCTGGCGCAGGCAGCAGACCACGGGGTCCGCACTCAGCCAGCCGTTGAGCTGGGCGAAGCTCTGCCGCGTGTCCGCAGCCGCCTGCGCCAAGGGCGTGTGCTCGCGCCAGGCGCGCAGCGCTGTCACCTGCGCCTTCACCCAGTCCGTCGCCGCCGCGGCGCTGGCGAAGGGGACGCGCCCCTCGTGCAACGACGAGTAGCGCGCATACTGCCTTAGCCGCGGGTCCGTGGTGAAGAACTCCGCCGGCACCTCCCGCGGCGCCACGCCGACGCCGCGGGCCATGTCCAGCATGCGGTCGACCGCCTGGGCCTGGACCCGGGCGCCGGCTTCGCCGTAGGGCGCATAGACGCCGCTGAAGTACTCGATGCAGTCGTCGCTCAGCATCAGGTCGTAGAGCGGTACCCGGTCGGTCTCCTGGTGTCGGAAAGCGGCCAGCACCCGCTCGCGCTTGGTCATCGTGGCCATGCTCTAGCGCCCCCAGTTGATGGTCATCTGCTCACGCGCCCCCCGCGCCTCCACGATCGGCCAACTCGCCCGCAAGTCGTCCGCGTAGGGCCCGATCTTCTCCACCGGAATGGCCTTGAACCCGAGCGCGAAGGCCGGCGACTCGGGCTGGAGTCGGTAGTCGTCGTGGGCGGCGTCCACGAACAGCGGCTCGGCGACGACCGAGTGGCGGTCCAGGCCCGCGGCCTGCCAGGCGTCCCATTCGTCCACGGGGGTGACCTCATGGAGCGCCACCTCGTCGACCCAGATCGTGCCCACCTCCTGACGCACGTCGATGCGGACCCGGGCCGTTGCCATCTGCTCATGCCAGTTGGCGTCGCCGGGAGCGGGGAAGGTGAAGACGACCTCGACCTCCTGCCACTCGGTGCCCGCGGTGCCGCTGAGGCCCTGGCCCCACCAGTAGACGTTGGGGATGTAGGACTGCGGCAGGATGCCGAAGGCGGTGCCCGCCGCGGCGGCCTTGATTCGCGCCGTCAGCCGATAGGTCTGGCCCGGGGTGACCGGGATCTGGGCGCTGACGAAGTTCGGGCACAGCGTCTGGCCGCTGCTGTCGGTGGCGGTGCCCCGCCCCTCAATGCGCAGCGACTGCTTGCCGGCAGCGCCCACCGCGGCGTCCACGGCCGCCGTGGAGTCCTTGGGGCAGACCTGCCATTCCCAATCGACCGGCAAAGCCCCGGGGTCGCCGTTCTCGAAGCCGGGGTTGGCCACGCGGTTCGGGCCGCGGATCTCCTTGATGCCGGTGCAGCCGGTGCGCAGCGGCTTCCCGAAGTGCCAGATGAGGTTGTAGTCGGACTCGGTCTTGTCGAAGGGCAGGCTGTAGTGCACGAACAGCTTCGCCGCCGGGTTGGTGTAACAGACGATGTTGCGCAGGAACTTGTTGCCGGCCATCTGCCAGGCATCCTCCAGGCTGCGCGTGAGCTCGCTGTAGCCAGGGTACTTCGCATAGGCCGGCGTGCCGCTGAAGGTGGTCCAGGTCTCGGTCATCATCGGCACCGGGTGCCCGCCCTGCACATAGCCGCTGTACTGCACCTGCGAATCGCGGCCGTCGATGAGGATGTTGTTCTCCACGACGTTATCGCGGCCGCCGTGGTAGTGGACGCCGCCGAGGATGGTGCGGGCGACGATGTTGCCGTAGACGCGCGTGCCGCAGGTCCCATCGTCGAGGTAAATGCCCCAGTTCATGTGCGGCGACACCCACTTGCCGTTCTCCTGACCAAAGCCGATGATGTCATGCAGGTAGTTGTAGCGGATCTCCGTGCCGCGCTTGCTCCAGTCAACCTGCCACGAGTAGATGGCCCCGGTGTCCGCGGTCTCCAGGGTGCAGTGCCGGATATGGTTGTACTCGAAGACGTGGTCGTTGCCGCCCCAGACGATACCGAAACGCGGACAGTCGTGGATGAGATTGTGCGAGACGCGGTTACCGACACCGTTGACGGAGACGCCAACACCCTGCTTGTAGACCACGCCGGTGTGATGGATGTAGTTGTTGTCCGCGTAGTTGCCTGCCGGCGCGAGGGTGCTGAAGTCGCCGCCATTGAGGGCGATGGCATGGCTGCCGACGGCGCTGATGTCGTTGCCAACGGCGCCGTTGCCGCTGCCGCCGTTGAGGCTGATCGCCGCGCTGCCGCCCTCGCAGCGGCCACCCACGTTGCGCAGGGTGTTGCCCGCCACCAGGCAGTTGCTGCACCCCTGTAGGACGAAGGCCGAGCGTTCCGCGCATTCGAGCGTGAAGCCGCGCCAGGTGACGTGCTCGACCCCGGTCATCTGGACCAGCGTCTCCAGCACCGGCGCCGCCACGGTCGCCCCGGCCAGATCCGTCGGCGGCCAGAAGTAGAGGATCCAGGTGCGCGGGTCGAGGTACCACTCGCCGGGCGCGTCGAGTTCCTCGAGCAGGTTGCGCACGTAATAGCGGTCGCCGGGCCGGTTCGCGTAGGACGCATCCGCGACCAGCGTGATCTGCCGCGTCTCGCGGTCGATGGCGGCAATCCGCAGGATGTCGTTCCACCAGTTATAGCGCGGGAAGACGACCGCCTCGCCGTCCTCGGGATGCGCCCAGACGCGGGCATCGCCAGGCTTGTACTGGAAAGTGCGCCGGCTCTCGCCCGGAATGTCCGCGTACAGCGGCAGAGGGGCGCCGTCGACATAGGCCCACCCCCCCGCCACCGGGTTTTCGGGGTCGGCGTTCGGGTACCGCGCCAGCGTCTGGCGCACGCCGTTGCAGAGCAGTTGCTGGAAGGCGATCCCCCTGCAGCCCTGCGCCCCGGCGTCGGTCTTGAGGATCGCGCCCTGATAGGGCTGCCAGCCCGTGAGCACCCGCCCGCCCAGGAGGATCGGCGGCTCGCCAGGCTGCGCCCGGTAGACCACCGGCGCCGCCGCCGTCCCCGAGTCCTCGGCCCCGAGCGTGAAGGTACTGGACAGGCTGTAGGTCCCCCCGTGCACCAGGACCGTCACCGCCTCGCGCGGTGTGCCGTCCGCCCGCACCGCGCGGATGGCGTCGCGGGCCCGCGTCAGGCTTGCGAAGGGCGCCGCCGCGGTTCCGGGGTTCGTGTCCAACCCGCTCGTGGCCACGTGGAACTCCAGCCCTGCGGCCGCGGCTGCGGTCAACAACACCCCCAAGCCCACCTGCCGCATCCTGTCTGTCATGGTTCCAGCCATTCTGAACTCCTCCATCGCCCGCTCCCGCCACGGGTAGCCCCGTCAGACTCGAGCTCTACCATAGCCGCGGCACCACGCATTGTTCTGCAAACACATAAAGTATGATAAGCAGGCCCACCCATGGGCGTATGCCCCGCTGAGCCGCGTTCCCGTGGAGGGCGAAGCTCCGCGGGGGCGTATGCCCATAGGCGCTAACTTACCGCGCTCCGCGCGGTGCCAAAGCTGTGTCAAGCCACAGCACTCCAAAGCGCCACACGTTGTTGTGGCGCAGTATGATACAGCGTGTCGGAATCGCCGCTCTTTGGACTGCGGCGGCTGGACGCCGCTTTGGCTCCAGAGGAGCCGGCTGCGAGCCTAGTGGTTCTACTTTATGTAGTTGCAGAACAACGAGATGTGTAGTACTTAATAGACAAACAAGTTAGCGCCCATGGGCGTATGCCCCGCTGAGCCGCATTCCCGTGGAGGGCGAAGCTCCCCGGGGGCGTACGCCCCGCTGAGCCGCTGGCCAGAGGCTGAAGACGGCTCACCGCCTGCAGGCAGGCCGTGGAGGTTCGCCCTCCAAGGGACAGCCCCAAGCACGTCGCCGTACGCGTCCCCCGTGGAGGTTCGCCCTCCAAGGGACAGCCCCAAGCACGTCGCCGTACGCATCCCCCGTGGAGGTTCGCCCTCCAAGGGACAGCCCCAAGCACGTCGCCGTATGCGTTCCCCGTGGAGGTTCGCCCTCCAAGGGACAGCCCCAAGCACGTCGCCGTATGCGTCCCCCGTGGAGATTCGCCAGTCACACCTCCGCCCACCTCCGCGCCACCGAGGTTGGGTCTCCGAGGAGCGCCCAGGCGGCCTCCTACCGTCCGGCCGGGCCGCGCGGCGTCCTGGGACGGGCGCCGCCGGTCTGCCTCAGCGGACAACCAGCAACAGCACCTCGTGCGGCCGCAGACGCCCGCTCAAACCCAGGACGTCCCCCGTCGCGCCGGCGCGACGGAAGGCCGCTGTGCCGGGACGGGTGCAGCCTTCCGCATCAGCATCCCAGAGCAGCGACGTGACCGGCTCGCCGCTGCCCTGGAACTCGTGCTGGCGGCGCAGTAGGGCCAGATCCACGGCGAGGGTGGCCGGCGCCGTGTCCCAGCCCTCGTTGTAGGCGGCCACCAGCACTCGGCCGCGGCCGACCCAGACCGAGGCCTTGACGGCCGGGTGCGCCGTGGTCACGGCCAGCGGCTCGGGCACACCCCGCAGCGGCAAGGCCTGGCGACCGAAGTCGAACAGCGGCTGCAGCGCGGGCATGACGGGCTCCGCCGGCCCGAGCCCCGGCAGCGCGCCCAGGGCGAGACCGCGGGCCTGCGCCCGGTAGAAGGGCCGGAAGTCGCTCTTCAGCCATTCCCCGCCTTCCGGACCGGCCGCGAAGACGGCGGTGCCGTCACCCCTGAAGGCCGGTTGCAGGCTGGGCCAGAGGCAGGCGCTGTCCATGGCGTCGAAAGCTAGGGCGTTGGCGGCGCGCGGAGCCCGGAAGCGGCCCTCGCCGGGGGCTTTGGGGAGGAACCCCCAGGCCTCCACCTCCAGCCGCGCCGTCGGCGGCAGGTTGACGAGCAGGGCGGCGATGGCCGGCTGCGGCTGCTGACTGCCGATGGTCGCCGCGTCGGACGAGGCGCCGATGGCCACGCTGGCCGCAGCGCCTTCACCCAGAGCGCCGGCCAGCGGCACGGCGACGGTCCGCCAGTGCCTGCCTGTTGGCGGCAGGTCGCGCACGCGGAGCAACGGCCGCCGGGCATCCCGCCAGAACCCCTGCGCGCAGGACACCACCGGTGTCTCCGGCGGCGCGGGGATGGCCGCCGGCAGGCGATAGCGCAGCGCGAAACAGCCTCCGGGCGGCGGTACCACCAGCTCGGCGAGTCGGTTCTGGGGTGGCAACTCGAAGCCAGGCGTCTGGTAGTACTGGGTGTAGGTCAGATTGAAGAACGGCCGGCCCCAGGCCTTGGCGGCCTGGAAGCAGAGCTCGGACTTGCCGCCGATCTCGAACCCCTCGATGGCGAAAGCGTCGGTCTGCAGGGTGCTCAGGCTGTACATGCCCTCGTTGCCGACAAAGCGCATCTGCGGCCAGCGCTCTGCCGCCGCCTCGCGCACCTGGCGCATGGCATCGATGATCCCGGCCTGGCCGCCGTCCGCCATGTCCCACCACTGTCCGGCGGGCTGGTAGTACTCCAACTCGGCCAGAACCTGCTTCACCCACCACTCGCGGACGTCGGCGCGGTTCATGTCGGCCTGGACCTTGTGGATCTTGGCGGACGTCAGGCCGAGCTTGGCGACGGTCTCCGGGAGCAGCTCCGGCGCTTCGAGCGCCAAACTCTCCAGGCTTGAATCACTTAAGCTATTCTCGCCAATAAAGTTACGCTGTTTGAGAACCCAGTCTCGATAAGGCGGCCGGTCGCTGTGGCAGTTCTCCCAGATGAGCCAACTGCGGCGGTACATCAGCGGCTGGATGCCGAGGTCGAGGTTGCGGCGGATTTCGGCGCGGACCCCCTCCGGCGTCAGCGGCCACTGCCCCTCGCCCAGGTAGGCGCCGCCCGCGACGGGATAGAGCTCGTCCATCAGGCTGTGCGCCGAGATCCACCAGGCCAGGCTCATGCCGCTCTCCACCATATAACGTTCGTAGGGCAGGGCGGCGCCACGCGCTCCCGCCAGCGCCGTCGGCCCCCAGCCGTTCAGCAGTCCGGACAAGGCCCGCGGCGGTACGGTCGCGAAGCGCCGGCCTACGGCGCCGGCGGTGGCCGGGTTGCTGGACTCGGCGTGGTCGATGAACCAGGAAACCACCTGGGTCAGACTCTGCTCCGGCCGGCGGAAGGTGTCAAAGGCGAGCTGAAAGTGGATCGGCGACCCGGGTTTCAGTTCGGGCGGGAAGCGCAGCAGTACCGGGAAGGTGCCGCGCGGGCCGCCCTCGCTGTCCAGGCTGAACAGCCGCGGTGAGCCCGTATCGAAGCAGGCGAAAGCCAGCAGCCGCTCCGGCCGCTCCGCCACGCCCATGGGCAGATTCAGAAAGGCAGCCCACTCATTGTCGTTGCGCGGCGGTTGGTCCCCTACCGGCGTGGACCCGACGAAGAGGTTCTTCTCGCCTGGGCGCGAGGTGATCGGATGCGGATTCCGCAGATGCTTGATCCAGCCCTCGCCGCTAGCCTCGAAGACGTTGTCCGGGAAGAGGGTGTAGTAGTGCCGCGACCAGTCGTGGGGGCGGAAGCCGAAGCCGAAACGGACCTCGTGCACGCCGGGCCGTGCCTGCAGCGCTGCGAGCGTGGCGTCGCAGACGATGGCGGTGCCGAGGCGGCGGTAACGCAGCGTGCCGCGCAGGACGCCGGCCCAGGCTGGGTCGGCGGGTGTGACGGTGCAAGTGGCGCCATCCACCTCCTCGCGCCACTCTGCGGCCACGTTCAGAGAGATCGGCGCGCCCGCAGGCGGTACCACGGCAAAGGTGAACGCCGGCTGGGCCGCGAGCAGTTCGAGCGGCTCCGGGATGAGGCTGCGCAGCGATAACGGCTGGCCGCTGGCACGGTCCACGGTCAGATCCATGGTCCGCGACGCCAGCGTCAGCGCGCCGCTGGCCGGCGCACTGCCGTCCGGCCGGACCAGCACCAGGTCGTCGAAGTCCACCGGCCCGGCGGCAAAGAGGCCGAGCTGTCGGCCGCCGCGACGCTCCGCGGTCAGCGGCGGCAGGGCCTCGTCGAGAACCCAATCCTCGGTCCCCAGCGCCGCCGTCGCTGACCAGCCGACGCGCACCCGGTCGCCACGGCGCTCGATGCGGAAAAGGCCCCAGCGCTCGGCGGGCACGGTGACGCCGCGGCCGACCACCTTGCCCCAGGCGCTGATGACCGTCACCCCATCCACGGGGTAGAAGCGCCACTGGCCATAGGCATCGGTTCCCGGGCCGGCCGAGCCAAAGACGACGCCGCTGTAGCCGGCCAGGGGGAGGCGTGGCCGCATCCGGCCCTGGAGGACAAAGTCGCCGGCGCTGTCCGCCCCCGTCCAGAATAGCACGTCGCTCTCCGGCCCCTCGTGGCGCAGGAAGCGGTTGCCGTCGTCCTCCGCCAGCACCTGCCACTGGGTTGGGGCCGTGGCGCCCGTCCAGGCGCTGCCATCCGGGGCGCCGAGGGCCGCGTCATCGAAGCTGGCCTCGATCCGCGCCGCCAGCGCGCCGCTCCCGGCCAGTCTGCCGAGGCCAAGCGCCAGCAGACACGCGCCAGCGAGTCTCTTCACGATCCTGCTTGTACCCCGCATAAACATGGTCCCTCCCCCGCGTCTAGCGCTTCGGCTGCTGCTGCTTCTGCTTCGGCTGCCGTATCTTCCGGCGCGGCTTCTTCGGTTTCCCGGCCGTATTGGCCGGCGCTGCAGGGTGCTGATTCAACACCTCCTGCAGGCGTTTGCGCACGGCCACGATGGCCGGGTCGGCGCTGTCGGCGGGCAGCGGTTCCTCGACGAAGGGCGCATCCTTCAGGTCGAACAACTCGCCGCTGTTGGTCAGTTTATAGCGCGCCTCGCGGACATAGGACTTGCCCTGCAGTTCGACATAGACCCACTCGCGCGGCCGCCCCTTCTCGCCTTTGAGCTGGGCCGCGAAGCTCTGGCCATCGAGGGTGACGCCGGCCGGCAGCGGCGCGCCGCCGAGGGCGGCGAAGGTCGGGAAGAAGTCGCTGAAATCGGTCAGGTCTTGGTTGACGACCCCGGTCGGTGTCGTGCCCGGCCAGTTGGCGATCAGCGGCACGCGACTGCCACCTTCGAGCATCGTCGCCTTCTTGCCGTGGATGCGGCGCCCGCCCAGGGTGGAGCGCTCGTCGCCCTGGCGCGCCGTGCCGTTGTCGCCCGTGAAGACGATCAGCGTGCGCTCGCGCAGGTGCAAGCGCTCGAGTTCGGCCACCAACTGCCCGACCAGCTTGTCCATGTAGACGACGTTGTCGGCATAGAGGTCCTGCTGGGGACCGGTGTCCTTGCTGTCGGGGGTACGCAGGATGGGGCCGTGGAGGTGCGACATGGAGTAGTGAACGTAGAACGGCTTGGCCTGATTCCGGGTGATGAAGTCCACCAGGAAGCGATGCATGACATCGGGAAGGTACTCGGTGGCGCCCAACTCCTGGCTCTTGCCGTTGCAGGTGTAGCCGCTCTTCTGGCTGGCCCAGTAGCGGCCACTGCCCTGGTAGGAGAGGTACTCTTCGAAGCCCCACTCGCCCGGTCCCAGGCAGATCTGACCCCACTTGCCGACCAGCGCTGTCGCGTACCCGGCCTCCTTCAGCACGGTCGGCAGCATGACCTCATCCGCCGGGCTGACCGCGTCGGCGCTCTGGTTGCTGTTCAGTCCGGTGCGGAAGGGGTAACGGCCCGTCAGCATCTGGCAGCGCGACGGCCCGCAGAGCGGCGTGGCGTAGCTGTACTCGAAGCGCACGCCGGTCTTGGCCAGGGCGTCGATGTGGGGAGTCTTGAAGGCGTCCCCGCCGCAGCAGCCGATGTCGCCAAGGCCGACATCATCGGTCAGGATGAAGATGATGTTGGGCTTGACGCCGGCCGCGGGTTCGGCCGCCGCCAGCGCCCACTGCCGGGCAAACGGCAGTCCCGCCAAGCCCACTCCCACCGTCCGCAGGAAATCTCGCCGGTCCATGGGTAGCTCCTCCTGATGCCGTCAGCGTAGCAGTGCCGCTGCCTGGGGGGCCAGTTTCACGACACGGTCCTCGCCCTGCCAGCGCAGGGTGCCGGTGCGCTCCTCGTTGGTCACGTTGACCAACACCACGGCCGTCGAACCGTCGGCGGCGCGGAAGGCGTTGTGCAGGATGGCGGGAACGCTGCGCTCGGCGCCAGGCACGACGTCGCACTGCAGCCGCGGCGGGTGGAGCAGGCGGCCGTGCTGCAGGTAGGGACGGCCTTCGCCGTGGAACAGGCGCACCCACTGCCGCGTCAGTTCGTGGTCGGCCGGCCCCGCCTCCGCCTCGACAACCTCGCCGCTCGCGTCGTCCAGGATGGCCAGATCATCGACCCAAACCCGCGCCGCGCCACTGACATGCACCATGATGCGCAGGCGCAGGCAACCCGCCGGCACGGCAAAGGCGACGGCGCTCTCCTGCCACTGGCCAGTGGCCTGCGGGAAGGGGATCTCCCAGCTTCCTTGCGCTTCCCAGGCGCCGGTGAAGGCCGCGAAGCGGATGCTGTTGGGGGTGGCCTGGTGATCGCTGCGCAGCCAGGCCCGCAACCGGTAGGCGCGCCCCGGGGTCAGGCCACGGGCGCCGACCGGGAGATTCTGCGAGACCTGCACAATCTGCTCGCCCGTCGTCTCGAGGCGCAGACTCGCGGCGCCGCTGTGTTTCGTCTCCGCGTCGACGGCGCAGGCGCCGTTCCAGACCGCGCCCTTGTAGCCATCGACCTTGTCCCAACCGAGCGGGACGCCCGGGGCGCCGACCTCGTCCAGGCCGCCGCCGACCACCAGGGGCCCCGGCCCGAAGCGCGACGCGGGCACCAGGTGTGGGATCTGGCCATTCACCAGACAGTGGCCCTGGCCGACCAGGTCCCCGCCCTGGGGGTTGCTCTGGAATACGGGCAGGTACTCGTGATAGAGGTACGCGAAGACGGAGGCCGGCGCCGGCCGCGGCACCTGCCCCCAGGCAACCTCGAGGTCGCGGTAGTCCTGGATCCCGGCTAGGTCGTTGAACAGCTCCTGGGGTTCCTCGAAGCCGACCACAGCGTCCGGACTCGCAGCCCGGCAGGTGGTGGCCAGGCGGCGCATCTGGGTCGCGAATGCCTCCGCCTTCCACAGCCCCGCCCCCGGCGCATGGCCGTGCTCGCGGCTGAAGCAGGTCGGAAAGCTGCCGCAGACGACCTGGTCGACCTGCAGCATGGGCGCCCCGGTCGAGACGCAGTCCCGCGCGATGCGGTCGAACCAGTCCCGCGTCCAGGGATCGCCGGGGCAGAGGGTCGCGTTCTGGCCGCCGCGCAACCAGGAGCGCGGGGAAACGGCCAGGCTGCCATCGCGGTTGACCACCGTGTGCGCCTTGCCCTCCTTCTCCCAACGCGCCCGATCGTCCCACTCGAAGGTGCCGTCCGGGCGGGCGCCGAAAGAGACCGTCCAGTGGTACCCCGACGGCCAGAGGAAGCCGTGGCCGTTGGCGGCATTGACGTCGGCGATGACGCGGCGGAACTCGGCCTCGCCGGGGTAGGCCGGCAGGTAGGTGGGCGAGACCCAGGTGTCGACGTGCTCCCAACCCCAGAAGGCGACGATCAGCGGGACGTCGCGGCCATGCAGGGGCTGCCAGTACTCCTGCAGCCAGCGACCGATGCTCTCCGGGCGGGCCAGGTGCGGCCGGTGGAAACGCACCAGAGCGGGGCCTTCCTTCATCCAGGCCGGGATGTCGGGGCGGTCCGCAAAGCGAGTCGCACACCAGGTTTGGGCCCGGGCCCACTCGGCGTAGACGTCGGCGGCATGGTGCCAGGTCAAGGGCTCTGCCGGCGCGGCCTCGAGGGGGCGGATGACCACGTCGTACGGGGGCTCGTAACGGCCGCTCGTGAAGCAGGCGTGGCGCCAGATGAGCTGCACTGACGGCCCGGAGCGCCGCACGATCAGGCCCTTGGTGTAGCCGACCGTGTCGCGACTGTAGGCAACCACGCCGCGGGCTGGCCCGTAGACCGCCCCAAACTGCGCCGCCAGGTTGCCGGGGTGCGCGGCGCTGACCGTCAGGCCCTCCTTCCACCCCGTCAGGTCCGGGTAGACACCGCCCTTGGCAACGCCGGTCACCAACTCGCTGTCCGCGGCGATGGCAACCGCCACGGGCGGCCCCTGGATGTACTCCAACAGCAGCGGCTCGGGCACCTCGGCGCCGACGCGTAGACTCAGCGCGTCGGTGCCGGGGAGCAGGGTCGCCGTGAACCAAGCCGTCAGCCGCGACAGTTCCGGGGGGGCGCCGTCGACCGCGAAGTCCGCAAAGCGAACACGCACGGTCTGCCCGCCCGTGGCGTTGCCGGTCACTGGCTCGACCTGCACGGACCGGGCCTGCTCGCTGCCGACCTCGAGCAGCTTGGCTGGCCCATTGGCCACCGGCGCGCCGATGCCGAAGCGCAGGGGCACCGCGTCCTGCCCCGCCGCCAGGAGGTCCACGCCCCCGGGGCGAGCGAGGCTGCTCAGGGCGCCGCGCTCGTCCAGGGTCACACGCAGCCGGTCCGTGGCGAGTTCGGTAGGTACCGCCACCGCGGTGCCGATGGCCAACCAGGCCAACCAGGCCCAGGCGCAGCGCCAGCGTTGGCAGGTATGGGACTTGCGAACCTCATGCCGGTACGTCCGGACCGCCCTGGAAGCCGGGATCTCCGTATCCCGGCCGCGGCATGCGGGGATGCCGCGTTCCACCGGGCCGGGGGCCCGGCTGGAGTGAGAGCGTTGATCCATGGTAGCCATGGCGGTCTCCATCATCTCCATGTCGGTATCCTCATCCCCGCAGCCGTCCGCGCTCCATGGTGAGGATGCGCCCGGCGCGGCGGACGGCATCGGGGTCGTGGGTGACCATCAGCACCGCTCCGCCGGCTGCCGCGAAGGCTGCCAAGGCGTCGAGGACGAGGCGGCCGTTCTCGGGGTCGAGGTTGCCCGTGGGTTCGTCGGCGAGCAGCACCTGGGGCCGGTTGAGCAGCGCCCGCGCCAGGGCGGTGCGCTGTTTCTCGCCGGTGCTGAGCTGGGCCGGCAGGTGGTCGCGGCGGTCGGTCAGGCCGAACTGCTCGACCAGCGCCTCGGCGCGCTGGCGGGCGTCCGCGGCGGGCAGGGCAACGGCGGGGGCCAGCACGTTCTCCAGCACGGTCAGGTAGGGCAGCACATGGAACTGCTGGAAGACGAAGCCGACCGTGGCGGCACGCCAGCGGCGCCGCTGCGCAGGGCTCGCGGCATAGACGTCGTCGCCGGCCAGGAGCACGCGGCCGGCGCTGGGCCGCAACAGCGTCCCGGCCACCAGCAGCAAGGTGCTCTTGCCGCAGCCGCTGGGGCCGCAGATGCCGACGAACTCGCCCGGCGCCAGCGTGAACGACACCGCTTCCAGGGCCGCCACCGCTCCGGCGGGCCCCGCGAAGTGTTTGGTGACAGCCTCGAACCCGATCAGCATGGCGTGTCCTTCATTCCGCACACAGCGCCGGCACAGGATCCCGCCGGGCGGCCAGCAGCGCCGGCAACCAGGCCGCCAGCAACGCCGCCAGTACCCCCACCGCCAGCATCCCGGCCACCTCGGCGCCCCGCAACAGCGGCGGCGCTCCCGCCAGCGCCTGCGGGTCCAGCCGGCTCGCCAGCGCGATACCCGCCAGCACGCCGAGGCCGCAGCCCGCGGCCGCCCCCGGCAGCGCCGCCAATCCGTAACGTGCCAGCAGCAGCAGCAGCACCTGCCGCTCGCGCCAGCCCAGGGCCCGCACTAGCGCCAGCTCCGGCCCGCGGGCGCGGGCGTTGGCGGCGGCCAGTGCCGCCACGGCCAGCATCCCGGCCAGCAGCGCCGCGGGGACCACCCCCGCGGCCAGGCGCTGGCGCGACTGCTGCAGTGCCAGGCGTGCCGCCTCCTCGCGTTGCGCCGCGGCCTCAATCTCCGCCGTCAACTTGCCGCGGGCCTCGAAGCGCGCCAGGGCCGGGGCGCTGAGCTCCACGACGTCGGTCTGCGGCAGGATGCGGCGGACCTCGGCCCGGAATTTGTCCGCCCCCGGCAGCCCGGCGCACATGCACTCGAGGGCAAGGATGGCGTGCACCTGCCCCGGCATCCCAAACAGCTCCTGCGCCTGGCCAAGGTCGATCCACGCCGTGATGTCGTCAGCGTTGCCGCGCTCCTCATGGCAGCGGTGTACACTGAACTCGCGGCCCAGCAGCGTCACCCGGTCGCCCACCTTGAGCCCGAGCGACCGCTGCAACTCGTGGCCGAGTACGATAGTCCCCGGCGGCACCGGTTGCACCAGGGGTTTCTTGGCGCTGTAACCTGCCTGCGCGACCTCGCCCCGGGAGCCGACCAAGATGATCCGGCGGCCCTTCTCTTCCCAGACCAGGCGACGCTGCACGATGGGGAGCAGGTGCTGGATGGTCATGATGCCGGATTCGGCCAGGGTCCGCACGTAGGTTTCGGGCAGGGCCCCGCGGATCTCGCCGTCCGCCTGCCAGGCCCGCAGGTCCTGGCCCGCCGGCAGGATGACCAGGTTGAAGCGCAGCTTGAGGGTGGCCTTACGGATCTCGTCCTCGAGGACCGCGCTCTGCTCGGCCACCTGCGCCCGGCGACGCTCCAGCGCCTGGGCCGTGCGGGCGTCGTGGCCGCGCAGCAGCACCAGGCAGGCCGCCCAGGCACCGACCGCCAGGGCCACGGCGATGCCGCTCAGCAGGGCATTGCCCAACCGGAAGCGCGCTTCCCGCAGCAGCAGTCGCCAGAGACTCATGACCTACCTCAGACCTCGTTCTTCAGGACCTCAGCCGGGTCCCAACGCAACACCAGCACTGTCGCCACCGCTCCGGCCGGGAGCACCGCGGCCCAGGCCACAAGCAGTGCCAGGGCGGCCCACTTCGCCAGCGTCAACAGGCCGGGCCAGCCCCACCACGGACTTCCGAGCGCCAGGCCCAGCGCCGCCCCGACGCTGCCGGCCAGCAAGCCCCGCCAGAACAGCAACTGCTGCACCTGCGCGGGCCTGACGCCCAGCGCCGTCCACACCCCGACCTCGACCCGGCGCTCACGGGCGTTGACCCAGGCCAGGATCAGGCTCGCTCCCAGCGCCAGCAGCAAGGCCAGGGCGCTGACGGCCTGCGCCAGCCGCAGGCGTGTCTGCCGTTGCGCCTGCCGCGCGGCACGCAACGGCTCCAGGAGCCCTTGCTGGCCCGCCGCGAAGGCGGCGCGGGCCGCGGCCACGGTCAGCGTCTCGCCGCTATCCTCGATAACGGTCACGCCCGGCAGCACCTGGGCGACTTCGCTGCGCACGCGGTCGATCTGGTTCCAGGCCGTACGGCATGCGAGCGCCTGGATTTCGCTGACCAGGCCGGGCAGTTGCAGCCGTTCCTGGGCCTCGGGCAGGTTCATCCAGACGGTGATGTCCTCCTGGGCTCCGGTTTCGGCTCGGCACGCGCGTACGGTGAAGGCGGCGCCGAGGAACTGGAGGGTGTCGCCGGGGCGCAGGTTCAGGGCGCGCTGGATCTCGTAACCCAGTTCGACGCTGCCCGCCGGCACCGGGTTCTCCGCGAGTTCGTCCGCCGCCGCGCCCGGCCGGCCCTGGCGCGCCCCGACGGCCTGCACCAGGACGCTCCAACCGCGCTCCTCCCAGCGCACTTTCCGGCGCAGTACCGGGACGAACTGCTCGACCGTCACCAGCCCCGCCGCCGCCAGGCGCTGGGCCGTATCTTCGGGCAGGGTGGCCGCGGCGAAACCGTCGGCATAGAAGTCGCCTAAGGCCTGTCCCGCCGGCAGCAGGACGAGGTTGAAACCGAGGCGGCGCATGGCCTGGCGCAGATCGTCATCATAGCGCTGCAGTCCGGCGCGCCGCGCGCGGTCGTGCTGTTCCAGAACGGCCTCCGTCTGGCGGTCGTAGGCGCGTAGCGAGGCCAGCGCTGCCAGGAGCGCCGCCACGCCCAGGCCGACCGTCGTCACCAGGAGCGCAAAGCCGGTGCGGCGGACGCGGCATTCGCGCCAGGCCAAGGCCGCTAGGGACATGCCGGTGTCAGGCTTCACACCCGTCTCATCCTTCATCGCCTTTCGGTACGGGTTGGGGATGCGTCGGCAGGCGCAGCCGGTGCGGCGGACCGCGGACTCAGTAACAGCACCACCACACCGACGATGATCAGCGCCGCCCCGGCGCTGCGCAGTACGGTGACCCGTTCCTTCAGCAGCCAGGCCCCGATGATCGTGCTGATGACGATGCCGATGTTCCGCGTCGCGGCTACCAGCGTCACGTTCCCGTAGCGCAGCGCAACCATGATCAGCATGTAGGCCGCGACCGACATGATGCCCACGGCCAGCACGGCAAGACGATGCCCGTGCCATTCGCTCCAGATCCGCCGGCGGGGCGCCACCCGGAGCAGGACCCACAGCGTCAGCACGGCCAGCAGCATAGCATGCATGAGAAAATAGTACTCCACCATACTCGGCGCCGGCGTCAGGGTCATGGCGCGGCGGTCGACGAGGTGGTAGCCGGCGATCAGGCAACCGGTGATCAGCGCCAGCCCGACGCCGCGCCGGGCCGCCCGGCGGTCGCCGGTGCGCAGCAACGCCGACAGCCCCACCCCCGCGACGCCGGCCACGATCAGGGCCACCCCCGCCGCCTGCGCCCGGTTCAGACGGTCGCCTAGCAGGACGATGCCGGGAACCAGACCCATGAGCGGTGCCACGCCGCGACTGAGCGGGTAGGCCACCGAGAGGTCGGCGTACTCATAGGCCGTGAACAGGGTAATGATGTAGCCGGCCTCGATCGTCCCCGAGAGCAGCGCCAGGCCCACGGTCCGCGCTTCCAGCGGCCCCGGCGCCAGCCAGCGCGCACCGATGAACACCGGCAGTACGGCCAGGGTCCCAACCACCGTCGTCAGCCAGGCGAACGACACCTTGTCGCCGCAGCGCTTGACCAAGGTGTTCCAGAGCACATGGAGCGAGGCGCTGGTGACGACCATCAGGAACACGGCGAGACTCAAGGCTTAGGCCTCCTGTGCCGGGGGCGGGCATAAGGGACTTAAGGGGACATAAGGGACATAAAGGACATAAGGGACACTGGGGAGGAGGGGCGCTGTCTGGGGTTTTCAGTCCCTTTGGTCCCTTTCGTCCCTTTGGTCCCTTCTGCCCACTGCCGCCGTCGGCCACACCCCTGCCGACCCAACATACCGCACCGCCGAAGCCCTGCCAGCCCGCGGCCAGCACGGCTCACTCCAGGGGCTGCGCAAAGCGGCGTTGCAGCAGCTCGCGCAGCCGCTGACGGGCGGCGCTGGTGGTGTTGACGGCATGCGGGACGGCGGCGGGCGGCGGGCCGGCGGCCCGCACCGGCGCCGCGAGTGCCGGCAGTGCCGGGACGGCCGCCGGCGGCGGCAGCGCCAGGTCCAGGTCGGCCCACACCGCATCGCCCTCCGGCCAGGCGCATGGACAGTCGCAGCGCTTCAGCAGTGCCCCGGCAACCCCACGCAGCGCGACCGCATCCGCGGCACAGTAGCGGACCAGGAGATCACGGTGCGGACGGCTGCGCTGCCGTTCCCAGCACGTCCACAACTCCACCGCCTGGGCGCCGTCGACACCCACCAGGTCGGGCGGGCGGCGCAGGCCGAGCTGGCTCTCCACGGTCTTCAGGCCGCCGCGCCAACCGGCATGGTAGCAGACCCAGCGCAGATCGACGTGAGCGCAGGGCAGTTCGGGGATATGGAAACCATTGCGGATCATGGGCACATCGAAGCTGGCGCCATTGAAGGTGGCCACCAACTCGACCTGCTGCAGGAGATCGAGAAAATCGTCGAGATTCTCGCCCTGCACAAAGGTCTGCAGCCGGCCCTGCCAGAGGCAGGCGATGACGGTGATGCGGGCGCCGTGGTGCAGGCCGTCGGTTTCGATGTCGACGAAGGCGGCGCGCTCGCCGTAGGCCGCCAGCAGCCGCCAGAGGTCGGGGCCGCGCAGGGCGCGCGCCAGAAAGGCGATATCGCCGGCGGCCACGGCCTGGTCGCAGCGGGCCACGTGCTCGAGCACGGCCGCCCAGGACGCCGGCCCCAGGCGCAGGCCGGCGGGCGGCTGCGGCCCGAGCGCGCCCCACTCTGTGACTCCGAGGGCACGCAGGCGTGCCGCCCGAACCCGGCCGATCCCCGGCAGGTGCAGCAAAGCGCCACGCACCATGGCGGCGTTCTCCCCCTCAGTGAAGCCGTTCGCGTTTCTGCCGCAGGATGCCCGCGGCCCGGCCCAGGCGCTGGGTTAGCCGGACCAGGTCCGGATCTTCCCCCGGAGCTTCCACGGCGGCCTCGCGGGGACGGCGGACCACCGTGATCTGCGGTAACTGGACAGCGCCATCCAGCAGAGCGTTCAGCAGGCTGCGGGTGCAGGCCATCGAGGCGTCGGACTCGACCAGCAATTCGGTGAGTTCGACGTTGTCCACACCCGGGGGCAGCGGCGGCACGCAGGCCGGGCAGCCGCCCTGGCAGGGGCAGGCCGACATGACGTCGCGACAGAGGCGCAGGGCGTCGTCGAGACGCTCGTAGATCTTCTCGGCATAGCCGACCCCGCCTTCGTGCTGGTCGTAGAGATACAGCGCGCTCTTCCAGCGCGCCTCAGCATCCTCCTGCAACGAGACATCGGTGGCGATGTCGTTGGTGTCCGCCATGCAGAGGCTGGGCGCCGTCCGGCGCAGGATGTAACTCAGGCCAAACAGGGCCGCGCCGAGGAAGCGCTTGTCATGCCCGTCGACCAGCGCCAGCCACTCCTTGGGCGCCAGCAGGGACAGTCCGGTGGTGTCATACTCGAAGGCGGGCAGGGTGATCGGGCCGTAGCCGATGTTCTCGTAGCTGCGCTCGCGGATCTTCTTGTAGAGTTTGGGTTGTTTATTGACATGGACCGCACCGAAGGCCACTGCCGCGGTCTGCTGCACGCGGGTCTCGTAGACCTCGGTCATCTCGATACGGCTCTCCCAGACCGCCTCGGTGAAGTAATCCACGTTCACCACCTCGACCCGGCAGAGTTTCTTCTCCAGGTCCAGGTCCATCGACATGTAGCGCCGGCCGAGGTGCTGGTAGATGGCGTCCTTGTAGAGGGTGCCGCGGGCGCCGATGGGATCGATCTCGCCGATGACCTCGGTGCCGCAGTAGATATCGACGTTGTAATCGGTCATGCCGCGCAGGTCCACGCCGCGGGCCGGGTAGTCGCTCAGGGCGTAGCGCCAGCACTGGTTGTAGGGTTTCAGCGTCTGTTCCTCGGCCAGGATGCCGACCGCGAGGCTGAAGGCGGGTTCGGGGAACTGCGGCTCGCTGCGCCGCAGCGGGTGTTCGTAGGCGGCGCAGGGCAGGTGCTGCAGCAGGATGTAGGGGTTGTCCGCGCTCAGCCAGGCATGCTCGACGGACGCCTGCGTGATGAACTCGGGATGGTTGACCAGATACTGATCGACCGGCGAGTCTTTGGCCACAAAGACGATCACCGCGTTGCTGCCCTTGCGGCCGACGCGGCCGGCCTGTTGCCAGAAGCTGGCCACGGTGCCGGGGTGGCCGGAGAGAATACACAGATCCAGATCGCCGATGTCGATGCCGAGTTCGAGGGCATTGGTGGTGATGATGGTCGTGGTGCGGCCCTCGAACAGGTCGCGCTCCAGTTGGCGGCGCTCGTTCGGCAGCAGCCCTCCCCGGTAGGGCTTGACGCGCTCGGCCAGGTGGCCGTAGCGGCCGTCGACGACGGCCCGGTACAGCCGCTCCACCTCCTGCCGGGCCCGACAGAAACAGATGGTGCGCACCCCGCGCTCGCTGGCCTCCCGGATCAGCGGAATCGACACCGAGCCGGGCCCCTTGCGGTACAGCGCCGCACCCTGGCTCTGCACCAGCGGTGGATTCACGAAAAACAGGTCCCGCTGCGGTCGTGGCGCGCCGTCCCGGTCGAGCACCGTGAAGTCCCGCCCGAACAGCGCTCGCACGTGCTCGCCCGGATTGCCGACGGTCGCCGAGGAGCAGATGAACTGCGGCCGGCTGCCGTGCATCTCGCAGACGCGCAGCAGCCGGCGGAAGACGTTGGCCACGTGTGAGCCGAAGGCGCCGCGGTAGGTATGCACCTCGTCGACGACGATGTAACGCAGGCGTGAAAGGAAGGCCTTCCAGTGCCGATTGTGGTTGGGCAGAATGCCGGCGTGCAGCATGTCCGGGTTGGTGATGATGAAATCGGCCGAGCGCTGGATGTTCAGGCGCTCCTCGCGCGGCGTATCGCCGTCGAAGGTCCCCAGCCGGTGCGTGTTCATGGCCGCGGTCAGCAAGCGCCCCAGGGTGGACTCCTGGTCCCGCGACAGGGCCTTGGTGGGGTATAGCAGCAGCACGCCGAACGGCGCCGGCGCCGTCATGTAGGCATTCAGGATCGGCAGCAGGAACGAGAGCGTCTTGCCGCTGGCGGTCTGCGAGACCAGGACCGTGTCCTGGCCGGCCGAGATCGCCGCAAAGGCGTCGGCCTGATGTGAGTACAGCGCCTGAATGCCGCCGCCGACCAGCACCTCCCGCAGTCGCGGTTCCAGGCTCTCCGGAAAGCCGGCGAAACTCCCGATCTTGGGCTCAATGACGTGATGAGCCTGGATCTCGCGCTCGAAACGATTCTTCAGGAAATCAACGACATCGCGCATGGCTGAACTACCGGCTGCGGACCCTTGACGAGCTAGCGTGAATGACCTATTCTATATTAGTCTGCTGAGGGGCTTTTGCCAATGCTATCCATCCTCGTCAGAACCTCGCTGCCCTTCGGCCGGCGGCGCGCCGCCCATCTGCGGCTGGGGCAGCGCGGCGAGCGCCTGGCCCGGACGCTGCTCGGTCGCCTGGGGTTGGACGTGCTGACGACCAACTACCGCACCGCCCAGGGCGAGGTCGATATCGTGGCGCGCGAGGGTACGACGTTGTGCTTCGTCGAGGTCAAGACGCGGCACCGCCAGGCCCACGCTCGTCCGGCCGACGCCGTGGGCCGCGAGAAGCGCCGTCGCATCATGCGGGCGGCCCGGCGCTACCGCCGCGACCTCGGCTGGCCGGCGATTCCCCATCGCTATGACATCGTCGAGATCGTGCTGAGCGGCCGCCGCGTGCGCGACGTGCGCTACTGGCCCGGCGCCTTCAGCGAAGAAGAGCGCCCCTGGGCCGACACCATGACCCGCTTCGACGACGAGCTCGACGACTGAACGCAGCGCGGGTGGCTCCGCGCCTCTCCACCGGTCGGAACCGTACCGCCGCGTGCCCCCACGCGGCCGCGGGTGAGGGCACCCGCGCGTACTGACCTCCTGCGCTGGCGGCCCCGCGCCTCTCCACCGGTCGGAACCGTACCGCCGCGTGCCCCCACGCGGCCGCGGGTGAGGGCACCCGCGCGTCCTGACCTCCTGCGCTGGC
>CAILUI010000098.1 GCA_903837355.1 uncultured Victivallales bacterium | reverse complement strand
GAGCGCGTGAGAACGTGAAAGCGTGGATTCGTGGCAGACGGCCGGCACACGCGCCGTAACCCTCACGCAATCACGCTCTCACGCTTTCACCGTGCCGGTGACCAACACCGATGGTCGTTGGGAAAACGGAACAGCCCTGGCCCTGGCCGACTACCGGCGCGGCGGCTATATTGCCCACGCCCAGCCTGGCGTGCTGGCCACTGGACCCCTGGCCACTTCTGCGGATCCTGCCCATGAGCACCGACTGCATCCAGATCCGTGGCGCGTTTCAGAATAACTTGCGCCACATCGACCTCGACCTGCCGCTGCGCGAGCTGATCGTCATCACCGGCGTCAGCGGCAGCGGTAAGTCGTCGCTGGCCTTCGACACGCTCTACGCCGAGGGGCAGCGCCGCTACGTCGAGACCTTCAGCGCCTATGCCCGGCAGTTCCTGGAGCGCATGGACAAGCCGCGGGTGGACAGCATCCTCGGCATCCCGCCGGCCATTGCCATCGATCAGACCAACCCGGTGCGCACGTCGCGCTCGACCGTGGGCACGATGACGGAGTTGAATGACCACCTCAAGCTGCTTTTCGCGCGCTTCTCGCGCTTGCTCTGCGGCGGGTGCGGGCGCGAGGTGCGGCGCGATACACCGGACAGCATCTTCGACCAGATCGTCGCCGCGATCGCGGCTGAGCCGGCGGCGGGCGAGCGCGTGGCGCTGACCTTCGCCGTGCCCGTCCCCGAGAGCCTGTCGAGTGCGGATCTCGGCCCGTTGCTGGAGGCGCAGGGTTTCCGGCACGTCGTTGAGCGCGTCGGCGGCCGGGTCGAGGTGGTCCACAGTCGGCCCCGCGTCGAGCTGGCGCGGCGCAGGCGCGTGGTCGAGGATATCGAGTCGGCCCTGACCTGCGGGCATGGCCAGATCAGCGTCCGGCGGGTGGCGGCGGACGGTGCCTACGGCCCGCCGCGGCGTTTCTCCGCCGACCTGCGCTGCCCGGACTGCGACCGGCGCTTTGCCGATCCGGTTCCGAACCTGTTCAGCTTCAACTCGCCGATTGGCGCCTGCCCGACCTGCCGGGGCTTCGGGCGCGTCATCGGGGTGGACTACGACCTGGTGATCCCCGACGCAGCGCTGTCGCTGCGTCAGGGCGCCGTCCGACCGTGGCAGGGCGGCATGTCGCGCGAGTGCCAGGACGACATGCTGGGCTTCGCCGCCCTGCGGCGGATCCCCGTCGACAGGCCCTGGCGCGAACTCAGCGCGGCCCAGCAGCGCTGGGTGATCGAGGGCGAGGGGCCCTGGGAAGACGGCAAGTGGTACGGCATTCGGCGCTTCTTCGAGTATCTCGAGAGCAAAGCTTACAAGATGCATATCCGGGTGCTGCTGTCGCGCTACCGCTCCTACCAGCCCTGTCCGGTCTGCCAGGGGACGCGACTGAAACCGGAAGCGCTACTATGGCGCTTGGGGCCGGGGGCGGGGCTGCATGTGCATGCGCTGCAGTGTCAGCCTATCGATCAGGCCCTGGCCTTCTTCCGTGATCTGCAGTTACCCGGGGCGGCGGACGAGGCCGCGACGGCCCTGCTGAGCGCCATCCGCACGCGTCTGGGTTACCTGGTCGACGTCGGCCTTGGGTACCTGACCCTGGATCGGCAGTCGCGCACACTCAGCGGCGGCGAGGTGCAGCGCATCAACCTGACCACGGCCCTGGGCACGTCGTTGGTGAATACGCTGTTCGTCCTGGATGAGCCCAGCGTCGGTCTGCATCCGCGCGACATCGACCGCCTGATTGGCGTCCTGCGGCGGCTGCGCGATGCCGGCAACACCCTGGTGGTCGTCGAGCATGATCCGGCCGTGATCCGGGCTGCGGACCGGGTCATCGACATGGGACCCGGCCCGGGAGAGCAGGGCGGCAGCGTAGTTTACGCGGGCGGCCTCAGCGGACTGCTGGAGTGCCGGGAATCGCTGACGGCCCAGTACCTTTCCGGCGCTCGCCAGAGCGCGGTGGCGTGGTCCCCGCTACCGGTCGCTGCGGCCGACCCGGCGTTGGTGATTCGGGGTGCGGCCGAGCACAATCTCAAGGGTATCGATGTCCGCCTGCCGCTGCGGCGCCTGGTCTGTCTGACCGGAGTCAGCGGCAGCGGCAAGTCGACCCTGGTGCAGGACATTCTGTATCCCGCCTTGTGCAAGCTGACCGGGACGGCGGCGGAGACGGCCGGGGCGCATCGCGGGCTGGAGGGGTACGCGGGGCTGCAGGGGGTCGAGCTGGTCGACCAGTCGCCGATCGGCCGCACCACGCGCTCCAACCCGGCCAGCTACGTCGGCGTCTGGGACGCCATCCGCGCCCTCTTCGCCGGCACGGATCTAGCCCGGCGGCGGGGCTATACGGCGGGTACCTTCAGCTTCAACTCGGGCACCGGCCGCTGTCCGGCCTGCAGCGGCAATGGCTTCCAGCATGTCGAGATGCAGTTCCTTAGCGATGTCTATCTGCGCTGTCCGGACTGCGCCGGCCGGCGCTACGTGTCCGAGGTCCTCGAGGTCCGGTTGGCGGATGGCCGTTCGATCGCCGATGTGCTGGAGTTGACCGTGGCGGAAGCCTGCCAGGCCTTTGCCGGCAGCGCCGCGATCGCCAGGGCGTTGGAACCGCTGCGCGCGGTTGGGCTCGGCTATGTGCGCCTTGGGCAGCCGGTGCCCACTCTGAGCGGCGGCGAAGCGCAACGTCTGAAGCTGGCCGGGCACCTGGCGGCGGCGGCGGGCCGGCGCGGCGCCGGGCCCTTGCTCTTCCTCTTCGATGAGCCGACCACCGGCCTGCACTTTCAGGACACCGAACGGCTGCTGCGGGCCCTGCGCCGGCTCCTCGAGGAGGGGCATTCGGTGCTGGTCATCGAGCACAATCTCGACGTCATCGGTGCGGCCGACTGGGTTATCGATCTCGGGCCGGAAGGGGGCGCCGGCGGCGGCGAGATCGTCTGCCAGGGTACGCCGGAGCAGGTGATGGCGCACGCCGACAGCCATACCGGAGCCGCTCTGCGCGAGTACCGCGCCAGCCTGGCGGGCCTGGCGGTCGCCGAGGCGCCCTTGCCGGGGTCGAGCCTGCTGTCCACGGCGGTGTCGCGCCCCGCCGCCGCCGTGCACATCTGCAATGCCCGTGAGCACAATCTCAAGGGTATCGATGTGCGCATTCCGCACGGGGCCTTCACCGTCATCACCGGGGTCAGCGGCAGCGGCAAGAGCACGGTCGCCTTCAACATCCTCTTCGCCGAGGGTCAGCGGCGCTACCTCGAGTCGCTGAATGCCTATTCGCGGCAGTTCGTGCAGCCCGCGGCGCGGCCGGACGTCGATGCGGTGACCGGGGTGCCGCCGACGGTGGCCATCGAGCAGCGCACCAGCCGCGGCGGCCAGAAGAGCACCGTGGCCACGGTGACCGAGATCCACCACTTCCTGCGCCTGCTCTTCGTCAAGCTCGGCACGCAGTTCTGTCCCGACTGCGAGGTGCCCATACAGCCGCAGTCGGCGGCCCTGATCGCGGCCCGCATCGCGCCCGCCGGGGTCAGCGGCACGGTGACACTGTTCGCCCCCCTGGTCAGCGCCCGCAAGGGCGTCTACACCGACCTCGCCAAGTGGGCCGCGAAGAAGGGTTTCGAGCATCTGCGCGTCGACGGCGAGCGGTTGCCGACGGTGCCCTGGCCACGCCTGGACCGCTACCGCGAGCACGACATCGCGCTGCCCGTGGCCAGCTTGGATCTCGGTGCCAGCAGCCGCCCGGCGGTACTGGCGGCGGTGGAGGCGACGCTGGCCTACGGCGAGGGGCTGCTACGCTGTGCGGGTCCGGGCGACGCCGAGGTTGTCTACTCGACGCGCCGTAGTTGTCCGGGCTGTGGGCGCTCGTTTCCGGAACTGGATCCGCGTCTGTTCTCCTACAACAGCCATCACGGCTGGTGTCCGGGCTGTTTCGGGACCGGCCTGCAGGTCAGCGGTTTCGACGCCGAGCAGAGCGGTGAGGAGGCGCGTTGGGATGACCCCGCGCTCCAGGCCGCCACCACCTGCCCGGAGTGTTCGGGACGGCGGCTGCGGCCGGAGGCGCTGGCGGTACGCTTTCAGGGACGGTCGATCGCAGACTTCGGGTCGCTGGCGATCGTGGCCGCCGAGGAGGCCTTCGCCGGCCTGCAGGTAGCGCCGGAGCAGGCGGAGATTGCCCGCGATATCGTCAGCGAGATCCGCTCGCGTCTGGCCTTTCTGCGGGACGTGGGTCTGGCCTACCTCACCCTCGACCGGGCCGCGCCGACGCTCAGCGGCGGCGAGGCGCAGCGCATCCGGCTCGCCGCCCAACTCGGCTCCAACCTGCGCGGGGTTTGTTACGTGCTGGATGAGCCCACCATCGGCCTGCACAGTCGCGACAACCGCATGCTCCTGCAGACGCTGCGCCGGCTGCAGGGCAAGGGCAACACGGTGGTCGTCGTCGAGCATGATGAGACCGCAATTCGCGAGGCGGATCACATCATCGACCTGGGGCCGGGAGCCGGTGTGCAGGGCGGGCAGGTGGTTGCCGCCGGCACGCCGGCCGAGATCTGCGCCCACCCCCTTTCAGTCACCGGCCGTTTTTTGCGTGAGCCGCTGCGGCATCCGCTGGCGGGTGGCCATCGGCCCACGACGGCGACGAGCACCACCTGGCTGCGGTTGCGCCGGGCGACGCTGCATAACCTGCGGCATCTCGACGTGGCCCTGCCGCTGGGGCGGTTCGTCTGCGTGACCGGGGTCAGCGGCAGTGGCAAGAGCACCCTGGTCGGCGAGGTGCTGCGGCAGAGCCTCGCCAACCTGCTCGCGGCCCGCTTCGAACGGCGTCCCTTGCCGAAGGCTGGTCACGGCTGTCAGGCCGTGGAAGGCTGGGAGCCCGTCGGCCGCGTGCTCGAGGTCGACCAGACCCCGATCGGCAAGACCCCGCGCTCCTGCCCCGCGACCTATGTCGGCTTCTGGGATGACATCCGGAGGCTGTTTGCGGCGGTCCCCGAGGCGCGCCTGCGCGGCTGGAAGCCCGGGCGGTTCTCCTTCAACGTCGACGGCGGACGCTGCCCCGAGTGCGAAGGGCAGGGGGTGCGCCGCATCGAGATGAGCTTCCTGCCCGACGTGACCGTGCCCTGCGAGGCCTGCCGGGGCCGCCGCTTTACCCCCGAAGCCATGGGGGTCACGTTCAAGGGCAAGTCCGTGGCCGACGTCCTGGCCATGAGCGTGGACGAAGCCGCTCCCTTCTTTGCGGCGCACCTCGCCATTCAGCGCCCGCTGCTGCTGCTGCAGGAGGTCGGTCTGGGGTATCTGACCCTCGGTCAGCCCAGCCCGACCTTGAGCGGCGGTGAGGCGCAACGCATCAAGCTGGTCACCGAGTTGGCGAAGGCCCGCGGCAGCACCGGCAGCGGCGAGGTCGCCGCCGACCCGAAGGCGCCGCGCTCGGGGCGCGGCGGCCGGCAGACGTTGTATGTGCTCGATGAGCCGACCATCGGGTTGCACATGGCCGACGTCGAGAAACTCCTGTGCGCCCTGCAACGGCTGGTTGACGCGGGCCACACCGTTGTGATCATCGAGCACAACCTCGATGTCATCGCCGAGGCCGACTGGATCATCGATCTCGGGCCCGAGGGCGGCAACGGGGGCGGTCGCGTCGTCTGTCAGGGGCCGCCCCTGCGCCTGGCCCGGGCGCGCACCCCCGGGCACACCGCCGCCGCCCTGCGCGAGTTCCTGCAGCGGACGGTCGGGGCGAGTTGCTGATTCGTGCATGGCCTGGAGGGCGAAGCTCCCCGGATCCTGCGGCCGGCGGCTGCCCCGCGTAGGCGGGTTCCCATGGAGGGCGAAGCTCCCCAGGCGCGAACGCGCCGCTGAGCCGCCGGCCGGAGGCCGGAATCGGGGGACGGCTCACCGCCCGCCAGCGGGTCCTGCTGGACAGCAGGATTCGCCCTCCAGCGCAGCCCCCGGCTGCGGCCGGACATGCCGACATGCGAATCGCGATGTCCGTACCCCGTCATGGGTCATAGGTCATACAAGCGGGCCTCGTGGCCGTGTCTTGGACTTCGGTCTGGCCTGCGGTACATTCGCGGGCGGATCGTACCCAAGCGTGGAGGATGTCAGCGCATGCATGCCGACTCACAAGGCGCGCCGGTTCCGGCGCCAGCGGCCCCCCCCAGCGAGAGTATCGTGCTCGGGTTCGTCGGGGTTGGCGGCATGGGTAACCACAGCCTGCAGGAGTTCGCCAAGCAGCCCGACGTCAAGATCGCCGCCCTCTGCGATGTCGACAGCGAGCACCTGGCCAGTACCCGCAACGCCCTGGAGACGGTTCGCCCCGGCGCCCCCGTGGCTCTGTATACGGATTTCCGGCAGCTTCTCGAGCGCCGGGACATCGATGCCATCGTCTGTGCTACTCCGGACCACTGGCATGCACTGGTGGCACTCTACGCCTTCCAGGCCGGCAAGGACGTTTACGGTGAGAAGCCCATCTCGCACACCTACGCCGAGGCCCGGGCCTTGACCCAGGCCTGCCGACGGCAGGCTCGCATTTTTCAACTTGGCACGCAGATCCACGGTCTGGAGAACTACCACCGCGTCGTCGAGATCGTACGCTCGGGTGTCCTGGGCGACATTCGCGAGGTGAACCTGTGGCTGCAGGGCGGCGCGCCTCATATCGAGGCTATCGCCGACGCCGCACCCCCAGCGTCACTGGATTGGGACCTGTGGCTGGGGCCGGCTCCGCGGCGCCCCTACAATGCCAACCGCTGCCATGGTCTCTTCCGGCATTTCTGGGACTACTCGGGCGGCACGTACTCCGATTTCTGGTGCCACATCGCCGACCTGATGTACTGGGCTCTCGACCTGCGCGCGGCGCCGCGGCGGATCAGCGCGGTTGGCGGTAAGGCGCCGACCGGTATGGCCGAGACGGCGGCCTGGATCGACGTCGACTACGAGTTCCCTGGCCTGAAGGTCACCTGGACCTCGGTCACGCCGGACTTTCCCGGCGCCGCCAAACGGTCCATCGGTGCCCGTTTCATCGGTAGTCAGGGGACCCTGGTGGCGGACTATACAAGCCGCGTCATCTTCATCGATGGCAAAGAGTTGGATGACATCCCGGAGATCCCGCGGACGCTGCGTCGCTCGCCGGGGCACCAGCGCAACTTCCTGGACTGCGTCAAGAGCCGTACCCCGGCTGACAGCAACCTCGACTACGCCTTCCCCATGACCACACCGATGTACCTCGGCTGCATTTCTTACCGACTCGGCCGACCGCTGCAGTGGGACGCTGCCGCTGAGCAGTTCGTCGGGGATCCCGAGGCCACGGCCATGCTCAGCAAGCCGTACCGCGCGCCGTGGGTGTTGCCGGCCTGAGGCCGTGAGGTGATGACCATGAAGCCACGCGCCACGCAACGCGACTGGTTACCCCTGGCCCCGGCGGCTGAGGTGCCACCGCCGCCGGCGCCTGGCGATGCCTTCCGGCCGGAGTGGTTCGACCTGGAGCACGGCATCCGCGTCGGTAACCTGGAACCGCATGAGCGCATCACGCAGATCCTCAAGAACTATCTCGAGGCCGCCTACAGCACGGCCTTTGTCATCGATCGCTGGGGGCGTGGCGTGTACTGGCAGTGGATCTGTTGGCTGCCCCGCGCCAACCGCGAGGCCAAGCCGATCTCCAGTGCGGTGAACTTCGGCTGCGCCAAACTCTTCCTGACCCTGGACCGCAAACAGCGGGTGCTGAAGGTCGGGCTGCAGGTTGAGCGCGGCCATGCCGAGGGGCCGTCGCCCTACCCGGGCTGCCTGCTGCAGTCCGACTGGGACTGGCATCGCCTGGTGGCCGCCTGCCAGTCGGAGACCGCCTTCGAGCACGAACTGCAGCGCCTGCTCAGATCCGAGGGGTTTGTGGCTGAGGTGGGCGACTGGGAGGCCAACCGGGTGTTCACGGGCGCCGACTTCACCTCGTCTGCCCAGATCCGCGACGTCCTGGAGGGCTACCCACGTCGCCAGTGGGTCGGGTTCCAACTCTACTACCCCATCCCGGAGGCCGAGTTGCGCCGCGCTTCGGGCGGCGAACTGGTGCAGGCGATCTGCGCCGTCTTCGCCGATGTCGTTCCGGCCATGAACGCCTGTCTGCAGGTACCGCTGGCGGCGGCCCGGTCCGCGGCGGAGGCTGACAGCGCTGGCCCGGCGGGGACCTTCCGCCGCCGCGTGGTGGCGCGCTAGGCGGCCGCAATCACTGGGTCGCTGCTTCTGAAGACGGCTCAGCGCCTGCAAGCAGGCCGTGGAGCTTCGCCCTCCAGGAGACGGGCCGGAACGGTCTGGCGCCCCTGGCCCGGAAGACGGCTCAGCGCCTGCAAGCAGGCCGTGGAGCTTCGCCCTCCAGCCGAGCCTCCGGCTCGGTGGAACGCGGGATCTCCGTATCCCGCGGCCGGGTTGCGGGGAACCCGGCTTTCGGGGGCGGGCCGGACCGACCGACAGGCGAACCGCGGCACCCGCACCCCGCCGTGGGGCAGGGGCCATGCCGCGGTTCGCATACACGCGCTGCAGGGGCCTCAGAAACTGATGGTCTTGAACTGCGGCAGGTGTGCCTTGTTCTTCTTGAGCATGGCCTTGACCAGGTCGCGGATCTCGGCCAGCGAGAGCACGGCCGCGGTGAGGGGATCGTAGCAGATGGCGTGGTAGACCATCTCCGGATCGCCGGTCAGGGCCGCCTCGACCGCCATCTCTTCGATGGCGACGCTGGTGTTGACCAGGGCGGCGAGCTGCGGGGGCAGGGCGCCGACGTGGATCGAGTTCAGGCCGCGGCGGTTGGCGACCACGGGCACCTCGACGCAGACGCCGTCGGGGAGGTTGGTGATCAGCCCGGTGTTGGGCACGTTGCCGTTGAACTCGAAGGGCTCGCCGCCCATGTAGGCATTGATGATGCTGGCCGCATACTCATGGCCACGGCTCAGGTCGAGCGGTTTCGGGTCCTCGAGCCAGGAGGTGATGTCCTTCTTCCAGGTGTGGCGGCGCTCCAGGTAGTGGTCGAGGATGTAGGCGTACTTGCCGGGGTTCCAGCCGGTGCCGTGGGTGCAGTGCTTCTCGATCAGTTCGGGGCGCTTGCGGAACCAGGCGTTGTACTCGCTGTTGTGGCCACTGGACTCGGTGACGTAGTAGCCGAGGGCGAGGAACATCTCGTTGCGCACCTGCTCCTCGTTGTAGACTTCGGGCCGCTTCATGGCCTTACGGATCAGCGGGTAGGCATCCTTGCCGTTCCAGGTGAAGCTCAGGTAGAAGGCCTGGTGGTTGATGCCGGCGCAGACGAAGTCGATTTCGTTGACCGGCGCCTTGATCCAGTGCGCCAGCATGTGGGCCGTGCCTTGCACGCTGTGACAGAGGCCGCTGACCTGGATCTTCGACTCGCGTTGCATGGCGCGGCAGAGCATCGCCATGGGGTTGGTGTAGTTCAGCAGGATCGCCCGCGGGCACAGCTCTTCCATATCCTTACAGATGCTGACCATGGTGGGGATGGTGCGCAGGGCGCGGAAGATACCGGACGGCCCGCGCGTGTCGCCGACGTTGGTGTCGACGCCGAACTTCTTGGGGATCTCGATGTCATGGCGCCAGATGTCGACGTCGCCGCAGAGGATGGTGCACAACACCGCATCCGCGCCGGCCAGGGCCTCGCGCCGGTCGGTCGTGGCGACGACCTTGGCCGCGTACTTGCCCTCGGTGACGATGCGCTGGATGGCCCGCGTGATGTAGTCGAGCCGTTCCGGATCGATGTCCATCAGCGCGATGGTGGCGTCCTGCAGCGTCGGGAAGGTCAGGATGTCCTTCACCAGTGTCCGCGTGAACCCGAAACTGCCGGCCCCGATGAATGCGATCTTCGCCATGCGTGATTCCTCCAGGCAAGCCCGTGTGATCTGCCGTGGACGGTACGGGGTCTTGGCCGTAACCGCCGCCGGGACGCGCTAATGTACTCTGGCTATGGCGCCTGTAAACCGCGGCAGCGTAAGCCGGCCGATGCCAGTGAGGTCGGCGCTGGAGGTGCGAGGTTCCCGTCGCACCGCCTCCTGGAGGGTCCTGCTGTCCAGCAGGACGCACGCGCCGCTGAGCCACCGGCCAGAGGCCGGATCTCCGAAGACGGCTCATCGCCTGCAAGCAGGCCGTGGAGATTCGCCCTCCAGCGGGGCGCCCGGGTGAGGCCGGATCTCCGAAGACGGCTCATCGCCTGCAAGCAGGCCGTGGAGATTCGCCCTCCAGCGGGGCGCTCGGCTGCGGCCGGATCTCCGAAGACGGCTCATCGCCTGCAAGCAGGCCGTGGAGATTCGCCCTCCAGCGGGGCGCCCGGGTGCGGCCGGATCTCCGAAGACGGCTCATCGCCTGCAAGCAGGCCGTGGAGATTCGCCCTCCAGCGGGGCGCTCGGGTGCGGCCGGACATGCCGGCGCGCGAACCGCGGGTCCCCTACACGCACGCGGGCCGGATTTTTCCTAGGCCTTGCATTGGCCGCCTTTACAGCGCCGGAGTTTGTGCCTATAGTTTTGGTTTGCCGGTGGTTGGAACGGGGTGCCCCCAGCCCACGGAGGCCAGATGAACAGCGACCAGGTCGTGGTGTTCGGGCTCGACGGGCAACGTTACGCGCTGCGTCTGCACGAGGTCGAGCGCGTCATCCGGGCCGTGGCCGTGACCCCGGTACCGGAGACGTCGGCCTTCATCCTGGGCCTGATCAACCTGGCTGGGCGCCTGCTGCCGGTGGTCAGTCTGCGCTGCGGCCTCGGTCTGCCGGACCGCCCGGTTCGCCCGGATGACCAGTTCGTGATCACGCGCACATCGCGACTGACCCTGGCCTTGGTGGTCGATCGGGTAGAGGCGTTGCGGCCGTTGTTGATTGGGCAGGCGGTCACTCCTGCCGACGTCTTGCCCGGCCAGGGCTGCCGTGTGCAGACGCTGCTCAAGCTCGACGGCGATATCATCCTGATCTATGACGTTGAGCAGTTCTTCGACCGCGCCGAGCAGGAGCGCCTGCTGGCGGTGCAGGCCGCGGACGCGAATCTTGCCGTCTGAATGAGCCACGGAAGGCGAGCATGCCGGCAACACCACAGGCCATTCCAGAGCCACTGCTACGGCAGGTGAGTCTGCGCGTGGAGGAGACCACGGGTCTGCACTTCCCGGCCGTCCGTTTTGCCGACCTCGAGCGCGGCCTGGCGGAGGCGGCCCGTGCGGCCGGCAGCAACGATGCGCGTGTCTACGCCGAGTCCCTGCTCAACCGGCAACTGCAGGCCACCGACGTCGACACGCTGGCCGCCAGCCTGACCGTTGGCGAGACCCATTTCTTCCGTGACCCGCGCGCCTTTACCTACCTCGAGACGACGCTGCTGCCCGACCTGATCGCCGCCAAACGCGGTGGCGACCGTTGCCTGCGTCTCTGGAGCGCGGGGTGCGCCAGCGGCGAGGAGCCCTACTCGCTGGCCATGATTCTGCACCGGCTTCTTCCCGACCTCAAAGACTGGAACGTCACCATCCTCGGCACCGATATCAACCCGAAGGCTCTGGCCCGGGCCGCGACGGGGGTCTACACCGAGTGGTCCTTCCGCGATACGCCCGAGTGGGTCAAGCCGCGCTACTTCACGGCGCGCGCCGACCAGCGCTACGAACTCCAGCCTTGGTTGAAGCGCATGGTCCGCTTCGCCTGCCTGAACCTGGTCGATGAGTCCTATCCCGCGGTGGCGAGCAACACCACCGGCATGGATCTCATTATCTGCCGCAATGTCCTGCTCTACTTCGCGCCGGTGCGGACGGTGCCTGTCGTGGAGCGCTTCCACCGCGCCCTGGTTGCTGGCGGCGTCCTTGTGATCGGTGCGGTGGAGGCGAGCCAGATGGCCTTTCCTGGCTTCTCGTCGATCCCGGCCCCGAGTGTGGCGCTGTTTCGCAAGCAGGGCAGTGCCGCCGTCACCCCGGGGGCCGTGGTGAGCGCGGCCTTGCCGGCGCTGAGCCCTGACGCGCCCCCCTCGACGCACGCCGCGCCCGTTGCTGTGGTCGGTCCGTCGCCCGCGCCATTGCCGCGTGCGCCGGCGGCCCAGCCACCGGCGTGGAACGCCGGATCTGGATCTGACTCCCGCACCGCGGCGCAACGGGCCCGCGCCTGTGCCGACCAAGGGGAACTGGCCGAGGCCCTGGTCTGGTGTGACCGGGCTTTGGCCGACGCCAAGACCGCTGCCGCGCTGCATTTCCTGCGCGCCGGCATTCTGCAGGAGCTCCAGCGCGACGCGGAGGCGTTGCTGGCGCTGCGCAATGTGCTCTTTCTCGCTCCGGATCATGTGCTGGCCCACTTCGCCATGGCGACCATCGAGCGCCGCCAAGGCCGCCGAGCCGTCGCCGCCAAGCACCTGAGCAATGCCCGGCGACTGCTCGCTGGCCGCGACGAGAACGAGGAACTGCCGGACTCTGGCGGTCTCACCGTCGGACGCGCGTCTGGCATGCTGACGGCCACGCACGATATGTGGACGATGACCGACGCGGCAGGTGGAGGGCGGCAGGCATGAATGCGACGCGGCAGGACAGCGGGGTTGGCGGCGCGCCGGTGGCGACGGCCGCTGCGGCCGCGGCGAGTGTGCTGTTGGCGCGGGCCAAGGAGCTTGCCCGCGAGCACGTGGCCGTCGATGCCGACGACGGCGCCACCTTCGATGTGCTGGTGTTCGGCCTGGCGGACGAGACCTATGCGTTGGAGTTGGGCTATGTACGCGAGGTGGGCGCTCTGGTCGAGTTGACCGCCCTGCCGGGCGTGCCGGACTACGTCCTCGGCATCACCTGCATGCACGGCGAGATCGTGGCCGTCATCGATCTGCGCAAGATCTTCGGCCTCGCCGAGCGCGGCTTGCGCGACTCGCGGCAGGTGATCGTCGTGCAGTGGGGCGATATGGAGTTCGGTATCCTGGCGGAACGTGTTGCCGGCGTCCGGCGCCTGGCCTCGGCCGGACTGCAGACCGCACTGCCCACGCTCACCGATGTGCGCGCCGCCTATCTCAAGGGGATCACGCCCGATGGAACCGTCGTCCTGGCCGCCGCCAAACTGCTCGCAGACCCGACGTTGGTAGTGCGGCAGGCAGCGGCGAACAGTGCCAAGTGACCGGTGGCCGGTGGACGGTGGACGGTGGACGGTGAACGGTGAACGGTGAACGGTGAACGGTGAACGGTGGGCGGTGGACGGTGGACGGTGGACGGTGAACGGTGAACGGTGGACGGTGGACGGTGAACGGTGAACGGTGGCCGGTGGACGGTGGGCGGTGGGCGGTGGACGGTGGGCGGTGGGCGGTGGACGGTGG
>CAILUI010000097.1 GCA_903837355.1 uncultured Victivallales bacterium | reverse complement strand
GCGACGGCAGTTGGTACGCTTCGAAAACTGGGTGGCCAGCCAGGCCAACGTGCGGGTGTTGCGCCTTGATTACGCCCTCGCTCAGGAGCAGCCCCTCCTGGTCGCCCAGCAACTGAATACCTTCCTCGGCGGTGGCCTGGACGGCTCGCGCATGGCCGCCGCCGTCGTGCCCGCCCTCGACCGCGAGGGCAGGCCCCAACCGGAGCCCTAAGCGCCATGGCCACGGACACCATAACGACCCCGGAGCCCGAGACACGCCGCCGCCGGGGACACCCATGGTTACCACGCTGGTTCCGGCCGGGACGGCTCGTGCTGCTGCCGGTCGACCTGGTCGTGCTCAGCGTTGACTTCGTGCGCGTGCTGGCCTGGTACGTGGCCGTGCGCCTGAAGGCCCTGTCGGGGGCCGCTGAGCCCGTCATCGCCAAGCGGCCGTTCCTGCCCTGTGGTGAGCGCACTACCATCACGCTGGAAGGTCAGGACTGGCGTGCTTGCCAGCCGGGGAAGAAATACGCCACCCCCATGGTCCTCGCTCTGCTCTGCTCCGGGGTGGAGACGGAGGCCGTCGGCGAGGGCGGCAGCTGCGTGCTCTGTGGGTGCCACGGCATGCCGAAACCGTCGGCGCTGCGCCTGGTTGGCGTAGCCCTCGCCCTCGGCGCCATCTGGTCCCTCGCGGTGGCGGGCGTTCTCCTCGTCAGCTCGCGGCTCAGCACCGCGCCGACGCTGGCTCAGCCGGCCCCCCCCAGGGCGAGTGCCGTGCCCACCACGGTCGCCGCAACCGCCACCGAGAGTGCCACCGAGAGTGCCGTAGAGACGGCTCCCGCCAGCGCCGCCGAGACGGCCGCCAGCGCGTCCACCGAGCGTGAGGCCCCGCCGGAATCCAGCAGCGAGGCCCTGGTGCTACTCAGCGAGAGCGCCTTGGCCATGGGCCGGCGCGATGAGGCCAGGGCCGCGGCAGAGAAGGCGCTGCTGCTGGCTCCCGATGACCCACAGAGCCAGGTTCAGTTGGCCGAGGTCGAACTGGCCGAAGGGCACCTCGAGGTCGCCGCGCAAGCCTTTCGCAAGATCCTGGCTGAACGCCCCGCCCACGTCGGGGCCGGCTGCGGCCTCGCCCGCGTGCTCCTGGCCCAGGGCGACACCAAGGCCGCCATGGCGCAGGCCCAGGCCGTCCTGCAGGCCGTCCCAGGGAGCTTCGCTGCCGCCGTCACCCTCGCCGATGCAACCCTCGCCAGCGGTGACCGCGCCGCCGCGACCGAGCGCTTTGCCACGTTGAACCGCGAGTACCCCGCCGTGATCGCCCCCGCCACCCGGTATATCGAACTGCTGCTGCGCGCCCGCAAGAAGAACGAGGCGCTGAGCGTCGCCCGGAAGCTGGTCGCCGAACGCCCCAACCAGGCCGACGCGCAGTTGGTCCTCGGCGATACCTACCTGCGCCTGGACCTGCCCGACCAGGCTCTGGAGTGTTGTCAGATCGCCTTGCGCAGCTACCCCCGAGGCGGCTTGCCCCATCTGCTGCTGGCACGGATCCACATGGCGAAAGGGAACTACGCGGACGCCGCCGGCGAATTCGAGGGACTGCTGCGGGCGACGCCCGGCGACCCCGGTATCACCCTGGCACTGGCGACCTGCCGCGAAGCGGAAGGACGGACCGACGAGGCCATCACGCTCTGCCAGGAGGTGGCCGCGGCGCGCCCCGAGGCGGCGGCGCCATGGCTACGCCTGGCCCGGCTCCAAACCCAGGCCGGACGTGCGGACGACGCCCTCGCCAGCGCCCGCCAGGCACTGGCGAAGGCACCCGACAACCCGCAGGCCCTCCAAACCCTGGCTGACCTACTCCTGGAACAGCCCGGCGGTCTCGCCGAGGCCTTCACCCTGGCGAGGCGGGCCCACGAACTGGCGCCCGGGCGCCCCCTCACCGCCGATACCTTAGGCTGGATCTACCATCTGCAGGGGAACGACACACAGGCCAGCGAGCTCCTGGAGCGAGCCCGCGGGGCAATGCCGCGCCACGCCCTCATCCGCTACCACTACGCCGCCGTCCTGGCGGCCCGCGGCCGCACCCAGGAGGCCATCCGCGAGTTGGCCCCGACACTGGACCTGCCGAAGTTCCGCTGCCTCGCCGCCGCCCAGGCACTGAACACCCAGCTCCAGGCCCGCCTGGCCGCCGAACCGGCCGGCAAGTAGCGCGCGACAGCGGTGCCGCGGCACCGCTAGCCCCCACCCCGCCCCCGCCAGGAGTCCCGGCTTGAGCCGGTCCTCGCCCCCTCCTGTGAAACTCGACCTCAGTCGCGCGGGGGGCTCTGAGGTAGTGGCGGGTGCCCCCACCCGCCTGCCGCGTGAGGGCACGCGGCAGTACTCCCAAGCAGAGTTTCATCCTGACATGATCGGGCGGCACTGCGCCCGCTTGGTGCTGAAGGGGGTACTCCCGCCCCCGCCAGGAGTCCCGGCTTGAGCCGGTCCCCGCCCCCCGACCCCTCGACCCTCGAACCTTGAGCTACCGCGCCCGCCGGGTCAGCAGCTTCTGCACGAAGACGGAGGCGATCAGCAGTACCCCAAGCACCAGCAGCACCAGCTCATCGCGGTTCCAGCGCCAGGTGACGAACTCGCGCACTTCGTGGATGAGCAGCACCCCAAGCAGCGTGCCCGGCAGAGTGCCGCGGCCGCCAAAGATGCTGGTGCCGCCAAGCACCACGGCAGTGATGACGTCGAGCTCCAAGCCCGTGCCAATGTCCGCCTTGGCGGTGTTGCGCCGAGCGACATAGAGGACCCCAGCGAGGCCGGCGGTCCAGCCCGAAAGGACGTACAGCAGGCAGGTCAGCCGACGCACCGGCAAACCGGAACAGCGACAGGCGCGCTCGTTGTAGCCGATGGCGCTCAGCGAGGCGCCCCAGGGGGTGGCCCAAAGAAAGACCGCGGTGGCCAGCAGGGCCAGTAGAAAGACCAGACTCGGCACCGGCAACCCCAGCAGACTGCCCTGCCCCAACCAGCCGAAGCTCGCCGGGAAACCGGAGATGGGGCGGGCCAGGCTGATGCCCTCGGCCACCCCGCGATAGGCGGCCAGCGTGGCCAGGGTGACGATCAGCGGATGCACGCCGATAGCGGTCACCGCCAGGCCATTCAGGGCGCCGGCCGCGGTCCCGGTCAGCAGGGCCGCGCCGACGCACACGGGCAAGGGCCAGCCGGCCTCGAAACCCAGGCCCAGCACCACGGCGGCAAGAGCCATGGTGGCGCCGATCGAGAGGTCGATGCCCGCGGTCAGGATGATCAGCGTCATCGGCAGCGATAGCAGCGCCAGCTCCCAGACATGCCCGGACAACTCAACCTGGGCGCGGCGGCTGAGGAAGGCCGGGTCCGTCGCCCCGGCCCAGGCCAGGACGACGCCGACCAGGACGAGCAGACCGACCTCGTGCCAGCCGCGGAAACCCGGCCGTGTGGTGCGCGCGGTCATGGGGCACCCCCCGCCCGCCGTCTGCCGCCTAGATGGTCCGCCAGTACGGCCACCAGGATCAGGACCCCCTGCACGGTACGCTCCCAGTAGGTCGCGGCCTGCCCCAGCGGCAGAAAAACCAGCGCCGTCCGGATGATGTTCAGCAGCAACGTTCCCAGCAGCGTTCCCAGGACCGTCCCGACTCCCCCGCGGACCGAAACCCCGCCCACCACCACCCCGGTCACCACCAACAGCTCGAAACCCCGCCCGAGGCCGGATTCGACGACGGAGAGTTGCGGAACGCTGACTAGGGCCGCCAGGCCGGTCAGCATCCCGGTCACGGTGAAGACGAAGAGTTTGGTGCGCACGACCGAGATCCCGTGCAGGGCCGCGGCGCGGGGGTTGCTGCCGACGGCAAACACCCGCCGGCCGACCGCCGTGCGGCGGGTCAGCAGCACGCTGCCGGCGGTCACGGCCACAGCGGCCCAGACGCAGATCGGGACCCCGGCGAACGTCCCCGTCCCCAGGGCGCGCAGGCCCGGCGGCAGATCGGTGATCCACTCTCCGGCCATGAGCCCTTCCGTGGCCGCCCGCAGCACCGTGAGCATGCCCAGGGTCACCACGATCGACGGGATGCCGGCCACCGCCACCAGGACGCCGTTGAGCGCACCGGCCATCGCCCCGGCCAGGAGGACCACCGCCACGGTCGCCGGCAACGGCCAGCCCAGGTGCGCCGGCGAGGACAGGATGCCCATCAACGCCCCCAGCAATCCCAGCAGCGACCCCACCGAAATGTCGATTTCGCCGGTTATCATCACCAGCATCATCCCGCAGGCCACGATCAGCACCGGCGCTGCGCTCACCGCCAGATCGCGCAGGTTGGTCAGACTCGCAAAGGCCGGATTGAGCAGCGAGACCCCAACCACGATGGCCACCAGCAGCAGAGCCGGCGCCGTTTCGCGGCGGGTCACCCACTCGCGCCAGCGCTGCCGCCTCACGCCTGTGACTGCTCCCGAGGTCATGCACCCGCCTCCGCACGGGACGGAGTCGCGGGGACCGCCGGTAAGGCCAGGCGCAGGACGTCCTCCTGGGTCGCCGTCGCGCCGGGCAGTTCGCCGACGAGATGCCCTTGCCGCAGCACCAGGATACGGTCGCAGAGAGCCAGGATCTCGGGCAGTTCCGAGGAGATCAGCAGGGTCGCCACACCCTCCGCGGCAAGGCCAAGGATCAAGCGGTGAATCTCGGCCTTGGCGCCGACGTCCACGCCGCGGGTCGGTTCGTCGAGCAGCAGCACCTTCGGCGTCACCCCCAGCCACTTGCCGAGCACCAGTTTTTGCTGGTTACCGCCGGAGAGCGTCTCGGCCGGCACCTCGATCCCTGGCGTCCGCACGCCGAGGCGGGCCACCAGCCGCGTCGCCAGGTCGCGTTCGTGGCGGCGCTGCCGGATCCAGCCCGGCGCCAGCGCGCGCCGGGCCACCATCCCCAGGTTCTCGCGCACACTCAGGGGCAGCACCAGGCCCTCGCTCTGCCGGTCCTCCGCCACCATCGCCAACCCGGCCCGAATGGCCCGCCGCACGTCGCCCAAATGCAGGGGCACGCCGTCCAGCAACACGCGCCCGGCATCCGGCCGGTCGAGGCCCATGATGCAACGCGCCACCTCCGAACGCCCCGCGCCGACCAGCCCGGCCAAGCCGACAATCTCGCCGGCCTGCAGGCTCAGGGAAACCTCGGCAAACGCACCCCGGCGCCGCAGCCCCGTCACCTCCAGCCGAACGGGGCCAAGAGCGGCGTTACCGCGCTGCCGCGTGAACAACGCCCCCACCTCGCGCCCGACCATCAGCCGAATCAGCTCGGGCCGGTCCAGTTCGCCCGTCGGCCGCGTCGCCACCCACGCGCCGTCGCGCAGCACCGTGATCCGATCCGCCAGCGCAAAGACCTCCTCCAAGCGGTGACTGACATAGAGCACGCTCACCCCCTGTGCCCGCAGTCGGCGCAACAGGGCGAAGAGCACCGCCGTCTCCCGGCTCGACAACGACGCGGTCGGCTCGTCCAGAATCAGCAGTCGGCACTCACACGACAGCGCGCGCGCCATCGACACCAGTTGCCGCTGCGCCAGGGGCAGACTCCCCAGCGGCGCCTGCAGATCGATGTCCACCTCGAGCAACGCCAGCCAGCGCGCCGCCTCGGCCTCCATGCGCCGCCGGTCCAGCAGCCAGCCGCCGCAACCATGCAGCTCACGTCCCAGGAAGAGGTTATCGACCGCGTCGAGGTCGGGAAAAGCCGTCGATTCCTGGTGGATCACCGCGATGCCGGCGGCGGCCGCCGCCCGGACCTGGCCCGGCGGCAACACCGTCCCCCAGGCCGTGACCGTCCCCGCATCCGCCGCATAGACCCCGGCGAGGATCTTGATCAGCGTCGACTTCCCGGCGCCATTCTCACCGCAGAGCGCGTGAATCTCCCCGGCCCGCAACTCCAGGTTCACGTCCAGCAGCGCCTGCACCCCGGCAAAGGCCTTCGCGACGCCGGACAGCACCACCGCGCTGGCGCCGTCGGTCGCACTCCGCCCTACAGGTTGGTGTTCAAACTCAGACATGGGGGTCAGCAACACGCTCCGTCGGCGCCCGGCCCGGACGGCCTTCACCCTATTCCGCACGACCCCGAAAACAAGCAGGCCCAACCAGCCAGCCAGGCCGTTTTGTCGCGATCACCCAGACGAACCGCCCTTCGGCCTGACCCCAGGCCCAGGCCCTGGGACCGGGCCACACGATCGCCGGCCGACCCGAGGCGCTTTCGCGAAAGCGCGGCGGACCGCACAGACTACAGACGGTTTCGCGAAAGCGCGGCGGACCGCACAGACTACAGACGGTTTCGCGAAAGCGAGCGCCAGACCGCACAGACTACAGACGGTTTCGCGAAAGCGAGCGGCGGACCGCACAGACTACAGACGGTTTCGCGAAAGCGCGGCGGACCGCACAGACTACAGACGGTTTCGCGAAAGCGAGCGCCAGACCGCACAGACCCCGGGCGGTTTCGCGAAAGCGAGCGCCAGACCGCACAGACTACAGACGGTTTCGCGAAAACGCGGCGGACCGCACAGACTACAGACGGTTTCGCGAAAACGAGCGCCAGACCGCACAGACTACAGACGGTTTCGCGAAAGCGCGGCGGACCGCACAGACTACAGACGGTTTCGCGAAAACGTGGCGACCGGGGCCTGGCGGTTTCGCGAAAGCGCGGCGGACCGCACAGACTACAGGCGGTTTCGCGAAAGCGCGACGGGCGCTCGGCTGGAGCTTTCGAGGGCCGAAGCGCGCCGGCGCGGCTCCCCGTACTTTCGCGAAAACGTATCGTCCGTGACCGCGCTTCTGGATTTCCTGAGAGCATAGTTCTCTACGGCCATGGCGGTTTCGCGAAAACGTGGTGACGGCGGCCTTGGCGGTTTCGCGAAAACGTGGCGACTGAGGCCTTGGCGGTTTCGCGAAAACGTGGCGACTGAGGCCCTGGCGGTTTCGCGAAAACGTGGTGACGGCGGACAGGAGGAGCAAATGCAATTCGGCAGAGGTACGTGCGTGCCCTGTGGTCTGCTGGCGCTCGGCCTGGCGGGGTACGCGTCGGCGCAGGAGCCGGCACTGGCGCCCTCGCGCTGGGGTCGGGACGGCGCCGACGTCCTCGCGGGTGTGGTTCCGCGTGACCTGGTGGCAGGGCAGCTTCCCGGCGCCGTGGTGGCGGCCGGAGACGCGCAGGGTGTGCGTTTCTCCCTGGCCTGCGGGAGTCTCCAGCTTGCCCCCCAGCCAGTTCCCATGCCGGCGGACGCCATCTTCGATCTGGCCTCGGTGACCAAGGTGGTGGGGACGACGACAGCCGTGATGCTGCTGGTGGACGAGGGCAGGCTCGGGCTGGATGACCCGCTCGCCAACCACCTCCCCGAGTGGCGCGAGCGGCCCGCGGGGGAGGACCTTCGGGTCCGGCACCTGCTCACCCATACTTCAGGGCTGCCGGCCTACCTGACGGTGGCCCTGCTGGAGAAGGAGCACGGTCCCGGGCCGCAACCCGACGTCGTGATCGCGGCCATCGCCAAGCTGCCGTTGCGCCGGGCACCGGACAGCGGCGTGGAGTACTCCTGCCTGAATGCCATTCTGGCGGGGAGGATCGCCGAGAACGTCGCCGGCACCAGCCTGCACGCCTTTCTGACCGAGCGCGTGTTCCTGCCGCTGGGGATGCGGGACACCGGCTGGCAGTTGACGCGCGCCCAGCGGGCCCGCCTCGTACCCACGGGCAAGACGGGCTGCCTGGGGGCGGACGGCGCTCTACCGGGAGACCTGCCTGCCGGGCCCTGCAGCGCCGGGCTGGTCCACGACCCCCTGGCGCACTACTACGCCACCGCCACGCGTTGTGCTGGCAATGCCGGCCTGTTTTCCACCGCGGCCGACCTGGGACGCTTTGCCCGCCTGATCCTCGGGCGCGGCGAACTGGATGGCCTGCGCCTGCTCCGAGCGGAGACGGTGGAGCGGTTCACGCGGGTACAGACGCCGCCGGGGATGGACACGCGGGGCTACGGCTGGGACGTCTGGAACTCGGCTCCCTTCCAGCCCGCCGCGGACCGGCCGGCGGAGCGGCTGGCGGTCGGGCACCTGGGCTTCACGGGTACGATGATCTGGCTCGACAAGGACAGCGACCTGTGGGCGGTCGTCCTGGCAAGCCGGGTCCATGGGGGTCCCGACGCCAGTGTTGTCGCCCTGCGCCGCGACGTGATCCAAGCCGTGGCCGAAGGGGCAAGCGCAGCCCCGGCGCCGTAGTCATAGGGTCTGAGGAGCGAGGACCGGCTGATCCTGCCGTACGACAAGACGGGACTCCTGACAGCAAGCCGGACCGCAGTGACCGTAGCATAACCTGGAGGCATGACCGCGGTGTACGTACTCAAGAACCACGAACTCGACGTGTCGGTGCTCGACCCGGTGGCCGACCAGGCGCGTTTCGGGACGCGTTACTGCACCGGCGGCTACATCTTCCAGATCGCCGACCCCAAACGCGGCGACCTGCTGACCGGGCCGACCTACCCGGAGAGCTTCAACACCTTCGACGGCCAGGGCATCCCCGACGCCTTCAACCTCGGGCCCTTGTGCGACCCCGCCGGCGGCGACGGCAAGGCGCTGATCATCGGCATTGGGGTCTGCGACCTACGGGCTAACCAGGTAACCGAGTTCTGTCGCTGGGAGGTGACCCTGACCGGCACCGCCATCCACATGCGCACCGCCCAGGCCTTCGGCGCCTTCGCGCTCGACCTGGAGCGCACGGTCACCCTCAGTGAGCGTACCGTGCGCTCGGCAACGACGCTGCGGAATACCGGCCAGCGCCATATCGCCATGCGCTGGTTCCCGCATCCCTTCTTCCCGCAACCCGCGACGGACGAATTGTGTCGCTTCAACCTGCCGGTGAGCTTCCCGGACAACCCCGGCTACGCCCTGGCGAAGAGCGGCTTCATCCGCCGTCGCGATGGGCCCTGGTCCACGGGCTACTACCAGGCCCTGGACCTGGCGGCGACGGCGCCCCTGGTCATCCTCCAGCGCCACCCGACCCTCGGCCTGGTGGCCGGCTCGTGCAGCTACGCCCCTACCTTCCTGCCGATCTGGGGCAACCCGCGCACCTTCTCCTGGGAGCCCTTCCTCGAGTGCAACGTGGCCAACGGACAGACGACATCGTGGTCCATCGATTATGACTTCTGAGGCACCGCTCGACCGCGGCCATGACCAAGGTTGGGTACGTGCCGCGTTCAGAGCCGAAGTCCTAGGGGCGTAGTAGTTGCCACCGTAGTTCCGGCTCGAAGCGCGCGAAATCGGCATTGGCGGTAACCCACGTCGCTCCCGCCTCGATGGCGAGGGCGGCGAGGTAGGCGTCGGGGACCAGGTTCCCGCTGGCCCCAGTGCGCTGGCAGAGCCCGGCAAACACCGCCCAGTGCCGCGCCCCCGGCATGATACTCACGCCGTTGGAGCGACTGCGGATCTGGTCGGTGAACGCCAGGGCATGCGCCATCGGCGTCGGGGTTCGGTAGACGCGGGGGTGCGTCACCACCCGCACGAAAGCGCTCAGCACCCACTCGCAGAAAAGGAAGGTCTCCGGACCCTCCAGGCACGCCGTCAGCCACTGGTGATAGAGGGCGTGGCCAGCGTTCTCACCCCGGTGGGCGTTGATCAGGATGTTGACATCGAAGAGCGTCATCCCAAGCCCTGCCTCTCCCCATTCTCCATGCACTCCAAGAGGGCGGCGGAGCGGTTGGTGTCCACCCCGTCGTAGGTGCCATCGCCGTGGAACACCGGCAACTGCACACGCCGGGGAGACTGGGCGCCGCGCTCGCGTTCGAGCAGGCTCACCAGGCCATCGGCAATCACCTGTGTGAGCGAACGCCGCGTGCTGGCGGCGTGATGCTTGGCCTGAAGCAGCAGGCTATCGTTGAGTCTGATCGTGGTTCTCATGTCACTACCATCCGCGGCTGGGACCTACCAAGCTGCACCGTTACCTATAGATATGTCATGACACGAATATGTCAACTGGCGCACTGGCGGTTTGACAGTCGCGCGACCAGAACCTATGATCACTGACCTCGCGGAGTGCGACGACCGCAGTGGCAGGGCGGCGGGAGGGCGACATGCTCAGGACAGCGTTGGGACTGCTGCTGGCGGCACTCGCGTGCGGGGGCACGGAGGCGGTCGTGGAGAGCTTCGCCACGACTCCGGCCGACGCGGCGTGGCGCTTGCACCAGGAAGGGGACGGGCGCTGCCTGGTCGAGAACGGTACCCTGGTGCTGGACCTCGCCGCGGCGACGGTTGGCAAGCATGCCTGGGCCGAGTTCGGGCCGTGGCTGCAGTTGCCGGCGAGCCTCGCCTGGCGGCAGATGACGCGGCGGGACTCGCCGGACTTCTACCACGCCGGGCTCTACCTGCAGGGCCTGAGCGGCGGCAGTGTCAGCTTTGGTCTGAACGGCCCGCCGTTGGGCCAAGGGGTCCACGCCGGCGGCACCGCAGGACAGGTCGCGCATGCGGCCGGCGAGTGGTGCGAATTCCGCCTCGAGATCAGTGCCGACCGGCAGGCAGTGCTGACGGTGAGCAGCGTCCGCGGTCCCGAGCGCTTCGCTGTCCCTCTGCACGATCTGCAGGGCCCGCTCCTGAGCGCCGGGTTCTTCCACAACCAAACGCCTCTGCAGGGCCCCGACGCCTACGCCCAGGACCGCGGCAGTTCGGCCATCGCCGACGTCCGCATCGAGGCGGCGAGCCTCTACCGGGGGGACCCAGCGGCCTACCGTGACCAGGATCTGCGCGGCCTGGATCCGCGCCAGCCCATGACCTTCAACCGCGCCCTACGCTGGGCCAGGCAACCGCCCGCGGCCGGCGGCGGTACGCTGGCTTACGACGCGGCGCCGCAACTCCTGCTGACGGGCAGCGGGCAGGTGGCGGCATGGCAGACCCATCGCGGCTGTCGCATGACGGATGTCAACACCGAGACCAGCCGTTTCGAGCGCCCGAACGACCTCGATGGCGCCGACGGTGCGGCTCTCCCCGTGCTGCAGTGGTGCCTGAAGCAGCACCCGTATCTCGACTACGAGCTGGTCCCGTCGGGCGGCGCCGTGCGTCTGAGTGTGTACATGCCCTGCGCCTACCTCGGGCGCGGCGTGATGCTGTTTCAGTCCGAGTCGACGACGACGAGGCTCGCGGGCCGGCTGGATCTGGCGGCGCGCTTTGCCGCCTTTGGCCTGGGCGAGCGGGTGTATGGCGAAATCGGCATCTACCTTGACCAGGAACGCGGTCCAGCCGCCGGCGACAGCACCTGCCTGGCACGGCTGACCCTGTCCGGCCCGGGGGCACTGCTCACCGGGCCCGCCGTGGTGCGGACCCCGCAGCAGGCGGCGGCGGGGATCACGGTGGCGGCCTTGGTCGTCGGGCCCGCGGGTGAACTGCTGAAGGGCGACGCCGTCACCGTGACCGGGCGCCTGCCCCAGGCCACGGTGACCTTCGCCGACGCCGCTGGCGACGGCATCTACACAGCCACCGTGCCTGGCCTGCCAGCCGGAACGCACTCCCTTGAACTGAGCGCCGCGAGTGCGGCCTGGCGCTACGCCGGCAGCCTCGAGATCTGCGTCTCGCCCCTGCCCTGCGCGCGCTGGACCCCGGAGCAGCCGACCTACGGGACTGCGAGCGGCGAGGTCCTGCCGACGCTGCTCGGCGACCTCCTGGCCTGGGTGCCCGTGCTCAACCCCGGCTTGCCGGAACGACGCGTCATCGCCACCGCCGCGCAGTGGCAGACCCTCACCCCGGCGGAGCAACAAGCGGTGGCCACGGTGAAGCTGCGCACCCTGAGCAGAGCCCAGATCGGCACCATGCTGGACGGCTACGCCGCGGCCGGGGTACGGGTGGTCCGTCTGACGCCCAACGTCTCGCCGCGCGAGTCCATTCTCGATGCCTGCGGGCAGGCGGCGCCCCATGGCCTGGAGACGCTGGCGTGGACGCTGGCCGAATGCCGGGCGCGCGGCATCCGCGCCCTGATCAACCTCTTCCACTACCCCTACGGCAGTGCCGGCACGGGCTCCTTCCCGCCCTGGCGGCAGTACCTCGAGGCCGGCTACAGCGGCGAGGGCGCCTTCTTCACCCCCGCCATCGGGTCCCTCCTGCGCGGTTACCTCGCCGACGTCCTGGCCGTCACCCGCAACGACCCCGCCGTGCTTGCCTACTCGCTGACCGGCGAGAACGATCAGTCCTACCCCGCCGAATGGGTGAATGGGCTGTATGCCTATGTCCGGGAACAGGATCCGAATCATCTGGTAACGCTTGAGCAGGGCGGTGGCATCCTGCAGCGTGCGGGAGGCGTACCCTGGTCCTATGCGGAGTTTGCGCCGGCCAAGTCGGCCGGGGTCGGCTACCGGACCTACTACACCGGCGGCCTCGAGACCGACGCCTATATGATGATCTGCGGGCGCGCCTACCGCAGCGACCCGCCGGCGTTCATGGCCGAAGAGGCCAGCGGCCCGGGCTGGTACGGCGGTTTCTACCGGGACTGGCTGCACCCCGACTTCCTGACCAAGGTCCGCGATGCGCACTGGCTGGCGGTGCTGTGCCAGCACACCATGAGTCTGTGCTGGTCGGCGCCCTGGTCGCAGAGCGAGTGCCGGGTGCCGCAGCGCTGCCTGGAGCAGATCGACGGGCGGCGATTCCGGCGCGAGGTGCCGGCGCTGGCGGTCGCCGTCCACGCCATCACCCCCGAGACCATCCCGGCGCTGGCCACCATTGAGCGGCGCCTGGCGGACCTGGCCGTCGACTATGACTACGTCTGGCCAGAGGCGCCGGCGCGCCTCCCACAACCGGCCTACGCGACCGTTCTCGACCCGGCCAGTCCAGCCGCCATCGACGCCCTGCCGGCGGCGATCCTGCAGGCGGGACCGCTGCGCCCCATCCCGGGCCGCGGCGTCAGCTACCTCCTGAGTTCAGCGCCCTACCAGGCCCTGGCCCTGGTCCGCAACACCGCCGAGCACCGGCTCGGGCCAGGCTATGGCGACGGCGTCCAGGAGAACCACCGCCAACGTCGCCTGGCGACGCCGCTGCGGCTCACCTTCGGCAGGGTCCCAGCCGGCGCGACCTTCAAGATCTACGACCTCGACGAGGTCCGTTGCCTGCGCCAGGGCACGGTCTCAGCCGGAGTGTCGGTCGACCTCGGCGTCACGGCCCACGATCTGGCGGTGCTCATCTCGGAACTACCGCTGACGGAAGGGTGGTAAGCCCATGGCCCCACGCTCAGAACCTCGGCGCACCCCTGCGGCACTGCTCCTGGCCCTGGCTCTGCCGATGCTGGCCTGGCTGCCGGCCGCCGCCCAGGAGCCCGCCGGCCGCCGGGACATCATGCTCTGCTACCTGGAGCCCGGCGCCTGGTCCCAGGCTGACTTCGGTCCTTACGTCACCTATCGCGGCGTCGACGCGCCACACCCGCAGGACTGGTTCTTCGACGCTTGGCTGATGCTGATGTACGGCGGCGCACCGTCGGGGAAAGGCTACAGCGACGGCGCCACCGACCACCGCGACTGGTCCTTCTTCCTGGACCAGCTCTGGGCCCCGGGCCGCAACCTCGACGCCCTCGACCAGGCCATCACCGCCGCGGCACAGCAACTGCCGCCCCCACCGGCGCCGCACCCCGTCATCATCATGATCCCCTACCCCTCGCCGCAGCAGCACGCCTTCGGCGCTGACGGCAACGCGGTCGATCTGGGCGTGGCGGCGGACCGGCAGCGGGCGGTCGAGAGCTTCGTGGACACCGTCATCCGCCGCTGGGAGGCCACGCCGCGGCAGCGCCTGCGCCTGTGGGGCTTCTACTGGATGAATGAGGGCATTGGCGCCGCGGACCATGAGATCGTGCGCCAGACCTGTACCGCCGTCCACGCCCGCGGGCTCAAGATGCTGTGGATCCCCTGGTTCCGGGCACCCGGCTTCGAGTCGTGGCGCGAACTGGGCTTCGACCTGGCCATCATGCAGCCCAATTTCGCTTTCCAGCAGCCGCCACCGGGGTTACGCCTGGTCGATGAGAACCGGCTATCCGTAAACACGCGCCTGGCGCGGACCCACGGCCTGGGGGTCGAAATGGAACTCAACCAGCACCTGCTGACCTCGGCGGCCAGCCGCTGGAATCTGACGGAGTACCTGAACCATGGCAGCACGGACCTGGACGGCACCATGACCGGCACGCCGCGCGCCTGGTACCAGGCGACGGGCTTCCTCAGCGCTCTGGCCAACAGCGCCCAGACAGAGTGCCGCCGGCTCTACGATGACGTCTACCGTTTCACGAAAGGGACTTACCAGCGCCGCGCCACGATGCTCAGTGCCGGCCGGCCGGTAGCCCGAGTCCCGGAGTCTGCGGAGACCAGCCCGGATGACCTCCGCCGGCTGACCGATGGCTCCTGGGACTGCGCCGGCGACCAGCCGGAACGGGCGCTGCGCCTGCTGGGCGGCAGCGCCTGCCTGCGGCTTGACCTGGGAGAGAGTCGTGTCGTCTCGAACCTTCGTCTCCATCGGCGCGGCCCGACGGCGGTGGACGGGGTCCGCCTGGCCCTGTCCCGCGACGGGACGACGTGGGCGGCGGCTCCCACCCGCGTCGCCGTGGCCGACGACCCGCCGACCGGCCCCGGCTTCCATATCCTCACCTTCTCACCCGCCGTGGCACGCTGGCTCGAGATCTCCCTGGCCTGGCCGCCAGGCGCGGCTTTGGAGCTCGACGAAATGCTGGTACCACCGGATGGCGACCTGCTCTGGGACAGCCGGCGCCGCGACACCGCGGACGGCAGCGAGTGGACCTTGCCGAGCGCGCGCGTGGTTCAGGCTGTGCGGGTCGCGCCGGCCGGCGCCGACAGCGTGGCAACGGCGGACGTCCGCCTCAACCAGGAGCGCCTGGACACCGCGGCCGCGACGCAGAGCGAGGGCTGGCTCGAGTGGCGGCTGCCGCCACGGCCCCTGGCGACGCTCAGCGTCCACCTGCCGGGCGTGGCAGCGGCCGCTGTCCGGGCGGAGGCCATCGCCGCGCCCAACCGCGCTCTCGGCTGCCCCTACAGCCTGGCTCCTGCCTTTCCGGCCACCTACGCGGATGCCGGCAGCGAGCTCACCGACGGCCAGCTCACGGAGGCAGGGTTCGGCGATGGCCGCACCGTGGGCTGGTACGGCAACCCGCCGACCGTGTTCCTCGATCTGGGCGCCGTGGCCAGCCTGGACACCCTGCGCCTCCATGCTCAGGGCGGCGGCTATGCGGCGGTGCAGTTCCCGCAACGCATTGAGGTCGCCGTCGCGGCTGCCGACGGGACCTGGCGCGTGCTGCCGCCCGGGTTACGACCGCTGACGTTCAGCGTCGAGGCCGGGGCTGCGGAGACCCGCACGCTGGGCTGGACCACGGTGCCGCTGGCAGGAGTCACGGCACAGCGACTGCGGCTGCGCCTCATTCAGGCCGACGGCTGGACCATGCTCAGCGAGATCGAGGTCCAGAGCCAGGGCCGTAACCTCGCCCGACAGGCCTCCTACCAGCTCCAACCACAGCCCACGAGCACGGCGAAGTACGCCGATAACCATGGCCTGTTGACGGATGGTGCCACCTCGCCCGGCGGCGGCTGGGAGGGCTGTGTTGGTTGGGACTCGGGAACCCCCGAGATCACCCTCGATCTGCAGACCACCACCGCGATCCGGCTGGTCGTGATCCATGTGGTTGGCGGCGGCGCTGGCGCCGCCTTCCTCCCGACCCGCCTCGACGTCAGCCTGTCCGACGACGGTATCACCTGGACGTCGGCGGGGCAGGCAACGGGCCCGCTTTCCGAGAGCGGCACCGAGGTCCTTCCAGCCGTCTTGCTGCTAACCCTGCCTGAACCCCTGCCGGCGCGCTTCGTGCGCCTGACCGTCCAGCGCCACGGCTGGGCGATGCTGCACGAGATCGAAGTCTACTGACGCCGCACTGACCCCGTGCGGCGTCAGGTCGCCGGCAGAGCCCTGCGCCGCATCCGGTGGCTGAGGATGAAGAGGGTGCCGACGAGTGCGAACGGCAGGGTGATGATCAGGATGATGCCGAGGCTCACCCCGATGGAGTGGGTTCGGTGGTAGTTCAGGACAAACACAAACGGGCTCAGGCCAAGCCCGGCCGCCAGCAGCAGCGCCCCTCCAACCAGCTCCCACTTCCAGGCTACGACCAGAAAAGCGAGCAGAACGAACGACGGGATGAGATGGATCAGAAATGCCCCCACTTGTTGAGCGAGGGTGAGATCCGGCGCAAACGCATCCAGCGCGAACAGACTGACGAAAAGAATGGCCAGGATGCACAGAGCCCGGGGTAACCAGTGGAACCAGCGGCTGGCAGCACTCATCGCGGCACCTCCGTCGTGACGCCCAGAATACTTGGTTAGGCGCCTGGGCCGCGCCACTGCGCGATAGCGGCTCGAACTGCCCTCGAACTCAGCTCACCGAAGCTGCCCACATAGGCCCCGTTCTCCCACAAGCGGTTGGCGGAGTAGCGTATCACCACCTCGGGGAACCGCTCAAACATGACCTCTTGTGCGACGTTCATCAACCTCACGGCCAGAGTCAACGGCGCCACGGCCGGGTGTAATCGTACCGCCACATGCACGTGGTCGGGCACAATGGAAACCTTCAGCAGCGCAAACTGCTCCCCCGCCTGCAGGCCCCGCCACGCCGCAACCACCCCGGCCGCTTCCGCCTGCGCGAACACCTCCCGGCGGAACATCGTCCCGAACACCAGGTGGTAACGCAGAAGGCTGACGTTGTGCGCCGCGTCGAGACGCACCGCAGCCCCGGACGGCAGAGGGTACTCCTCAATGAACACCGGCGGCAAGGGCCGCTCGTTGTAGCCGTGGTGCTCGCCCTGACGACCGATGTAGCCCTCAATGTCCTTGCGAGTGGGGTCCCCCACGGTGCAGGCAAGGTAGCCGATCGCAAGCAACTTCGCGGGGGCGTCCAGGCCCTGTGCCGTGCGCAGCCACTTGCTCAGGCGTCCCTTGAACTTGCTCGCACAGGCGGAGACGCACTCTTCCGGCCGCAGGCTCACCTGGCAGACCAGGTCGACCTCGTCGCTGGCCACGTCGAGCAGCCTGATGCCGTAGGCATCGAGGGATGCCTGGAAGGCGTCCTGGCGCAACCCATCGAGGGTCGGCTGCGGCAGGCGGCAGTGTGTCTGGAAGCGGAAGTACACCCGGTGGCAGTAGGCCAAACGGAGCTGGCTGGCGTTGTAGGGCTCGTAGTACACCCGATACCCCTGCTCTATGGGTCACGGGACAAGCCCGTGGCATCCGTACCCACTGCCAGGGCTTCGCCCTTCTGCCAGGTTCTGCCAGGGGTTCAGCCCTTCTGCCAGGGGTTCACCCCCTGGAAGCCAGCCTACCCCACGCTACAGCGCACCCGCCCCCTCAACAAGCCCTGCAGCACCGCTTTCCGGGAGAGTGGAGTGCGACAACACGCTTCCCCAACACAGACGATATCGCGGAGGATGAACTCTGCCGGGACATACTGCCGCCGGAACACCCCGCGCGCGCCTATCTGAACGAGGTCACCAGTGACGCCCAACGCTCGGCGGCGATCATCAAGCAGCTCCTCGCCTTCGCCCGCAAGCAGGTCATTGCGCCCGCGGTGCTCGACCTGAACGAGGCGCTGGCGGGCATGCTCAAGATGCTGCGCCGGCTGCTGGGCGAGGACATTGGCCTGACCTGGATGTCAGGCAAGGACTTGTGGCCGGTCAAGATGGATCCCAGCCAACTCGGCCAACTGCTGGTGAATCTCGGCGTCAACGCCCGTGACGCCATCGCTGGAGTCGGCAAGGTGACCATCAGCACGGCAAACAGCACCCTTGACAGTACCCACGGAAGCGAGCCTGCGGGCACGACTTCCGGGGAGTACGTCATGCTGGCGGTCAGTGACAGCGGTTGCGGCATGACGTCAGAGGTCCTTGCGCACATCTTCGAGCCGTTCTTCACGACCAAAGAGATAAGGCAGGGAACCGGCCTGGGCTTGGCGACGGTGCACGGTATCGTTGAGCAGAACCATGGCCGCATCACCGTCACGAGTCAGATAGGTGAGGGGACGACGTTCTGCATCTACCTGCCCCGGGCAGCCTTGGCGGCTGAGCCCGCACCGGCGGTTGCACCCTCGGCGCGACCGCCCCGTGGCACGGAGACGGTCTTAGTGGCCGAGGACGAGAAGTCCGTCCGGGTCACGGCACGCCTGTTCCTCGAGGCCTTGGGCTACACGGTGTTGGTGGCAGGAACGCCTGACGAGGCCCTGCGCCTGGCCTCCGCGCACCCAGGCCCGATCCAGCTACTGATCAGCGATGTCATCATGCCGGGCATGGACGGGCCGGACCTGGCAGAGCGACTGGCGGCAGTACACGCGGGGATGAAGTGCCTCTTCATCTCGGGCTACACGGCCGACATCATCACGCAGCGCGGCGCGCTCGAAGCGGGCGTGATGTTCATGGCCAAGCCATTCTCGCGCAACGACCTGGCTCACAAGGTCCGCGAAGTGCTGGACGGAAACGGCGAAACGACCCCGGCGCGAGGGGCGTAACGCCTCGCTCCGCCTGACCAACGGTGGGTGGCGAACAGACGGCTGCACTTCCCCTCCAGCTTCAGTCCACCCCGCTTCCGCCGGGGCAAGGACGGTTGTGCCAGCGTAGTGCCAGCCGCCGACGGTCTGCATTGTGCCTGACAGACCTGCGAGGCCCCGGACACGTGACGCGGTTCCAGCCTTGGCCCCCCCTACGTCGGTCTAGGAAACCGTTGCGAGACCTCGCCCACCATCGCCCAGAACCGCGCCGTTGGAACCGCTGCCGCAACGCTGCGCCTCACCTACCGCCGCCGGGGAGGCAGGTGGAGCGCAGAAAAGATACGCGAACTCGCGGAGAGTGCCGAGCGGAAAGCGATGGCGGCGGTTAGGTGCAGGCGCCTTGTTCGGCATTGGTGAACTGCCTCCGAAGTGTTGCGGGACAATGCTGAGCCAAGGAAACGACCTCCCACGCCTGGGTCTTGCCTCCGCCCATTAGCCCAATAACTGCGACGTCAGGATCTCATGCACCGCCGATTCCTCATCACCGGACCATTTCTTCGGTGGGTCACTCTTTCCAAGGTGCGTGATGGCCACGCCGCCATGTGCCAGCCCGGCTACAAGTGACCGAACGGAGGACTCGGAGAGTTTCGGTGTGTAGATGTAGGCGCAGTGGCTCATGGGTCATGCCGACTTCTTATTCTACCCCGGCTCCCATTTGCCGGAAAACACCCCCGTTAGGACACTACAGTGGGTGCAGACCGGTGGGATGTCAAGACCACCGCGAGGCTGGAGGGGCAGGGGCGAGGCGAGGGCCGGCGTTCGCAATTGCTCGGCATTTCCGGTGTTCTACGACGCGGCGCATATCCAGGTGAACCAGATATGCGGGTTAGGGGCGCCGGGGCGGACGCAGATGGCGACCGCGTAGGAGGCGATCCTGGGCGGGTATCTGCCGCGACCGGGCAAAGAACTGACCGGCGACGGCGGACGTGAAAGGCGGGCGCTGGCGGGGCGTGGGGACGAACACCGGTACCGCCGTGGATTGGTGCCAGTTCGGGCAGCGAGAGTACTGGCCTGCTGCCTGCCAGGCAGACGCTTTAGCTACGGATTGCATGCTGTGGCGCCACTATTGGTACCAATAGGGCAACCCTATAATGCGCAAAAGGGGCCACCCGCGGACGTAGGGTCAGACGTAGCGCCCCCCTGGCCGGGGGCCAAAGTGACGCCAAAGTGACGCCCGCCACCTTACGCCATCTGGCGCAAGGTCAAATCCGCAACCTTGCGGAATTGCCCCCCCTGCCCCCGCCCGCCTACTGCCCCCGTCACCCGTTTAGCCTCAGAGGCAAAGTGACGCCAAAGTGACGTTTCAAGGCTGTTATTTCGCCTAAAATGCCCAGTTTTCGCCAGGGGCTGGCGTTTCCTGACGACGGAACCACTACGCTGCAAATGCTTGCAATGTAGTGGTTTAAGATGGTGGGCCCGGCTGGGCTCGAACCAGCGACCCGACGATTATGAGTCGTCTGCTCTAACCAACTGAGCTACGGGCCCTCTGCTGGCTGCGGCCGCAGGCCGCGGAGGGTGGTTTGGCAATATGGCCGACGGGGGCCTCAAATCAAGTTTGGGAAGGGACCCGGTCAGTCGTGCTCAAAGACCACCAGCGCGTAGCCGTCGACGGCGCCGGCGGCACAGTGGACATAGCCGTCGTCCAGGCGGACGTCGAGCGGGGTGCGCTCGGGGGCGCGGTACGCGGCGGTGATGGTGCGGCCGTCAGCGCGCACGCTCAACTCGACCGCGGGGACGTGGATGGGCTCCTCGATCACCTGCATCTGCTTGCCGCGCGTCTCGGGCAGGTAGGTGAGCAGGTGCACAAGGGTCTGCCGGCGGGTCCGGGTGACGCTGGCCTGGCCGAAGGACGGCAGGCCATGCACCCGTAGCGTGGGGTCCGGCAAGAGCCGTTCGAGGCAGTTCCGCACCAGCGTCTTATGCGCCACGACGGCGAACTCGTAATACTCCGAGAAGACGGGGAAGCTGAAGTGAATGACGGGGCCGGACTGGAGCACGGCCGGGTGGCCGGCGGCGGCCTCGGGCGGGATGTAGAAGTTCTCGTGACGCCAGTCCCACGACTTCCAGTTGAAGTAGGGTTTGTGAAGCTGCGCCAGGACAGTCGCCTGGGGGCCGGGGGTGAGGATCGTGCCGTGGCTGTAGATGGTGGTCAGCATCTCGGGCATGTCCCTGGCGACCGCGGGCCCGGCCTGGTAGAAGCTGTAGTGGTGCGGGTCATCGCCGGCGAAGGCGAACCCGTACTCTTTGCAGGCGAAGGTCTTGCCGGACGGACCGAGGCCGGAGCGCGCGGAACTCAGGATGCTGCCGCCGCCGCGCAGGTGGCGTTTGAGTTTGGCTCTGAGGGGGGCGTCAACGGTCACCTCATCGGGCAGCACCAGCAAGCGGTAGCCGGCCAGGTCGCTGTGCTCGTCGACGACATCGAACTGGTACTTGAGTTCCATGAGTAACCGCGCTGCGCCCATGATGTTGCCGCCGCGGTACGGGGTAGCGCAGTAGACGGCGATGTCGGTGACCGGACGGGCGCCGTCGGTCCACGGCTCCAGTTGCCGGATCTTGCTGTAGGCACTGCCGATGAGACGGTAGACGGCGGGGTCGAGCACGCCGCGCGGATGCATGTGGTCGCCGATGCTGACGGTGCCGCCATTGGCGACCGAGTTGTAGAGGTCGAAGAGGATGCCGGGCTCGGTGCGGATGCCCCCGAAGTCACCCCAACTGCGGTGGAAGCGGCCAGTCATGGTGAAGTAGGGCTTGCCGAGGGTGCGCGCGTAACGGATGGCGGCCGGCATGAAGTCGTACCCCCAGCCGCCTGTGGGCAGAATCTCCAGTTCGATGTGCGTGGGTTCGGAGCGGTAAGGAAGGGCATTGTAGTAGCGGTAGATGTGGCCCACACCGAGGGACGTTACCAGATCCTCCACGTCGGCTCGGAAGGACTCGTTGGTCTGCTTCTGGAAGGCCGCGACCGCCGCGTCGTCGCTGACCTCCAGACCCGCCTGGGCCATACCTTCGACGCACTCGCTGCCGTAGCACGGATAGTAGTCGCAGATCGAGTCGAGGAAGATGCCGTCGACCGGGTAACCCCGGAGCACCTCCTCGACCTCGGCCAGCAGATGTGCCCGATAGCCAGAGTTGAAGCACATGTTGCGGAAGAAGTTACCCATCTTATCGAACTCGTAGACCTGGCCCAGCTTGTTGACCTTGCACCATTCCCGATGGCGCAGCGCCTGCTCGTGATCGAGTCCCGCGCTGAGGTACGTGGCCACGCGGATGTCGTGCCGATGACAGGCGCCGATGATCCCCCCGAGCAGGTCGAATTTCAGCCCCGGATGCATGACTCCGACCCGGGTCGGATAGTAGGCAAAGCCGAGGTTGCAGCGTGCAAAGACAGTGATGTAGTCAACGTGCGCGGCGGCGAGGGTGCGGGCGAAGACCTCGCCGTCGAAATCGCGCCCGACGTCATAGATGCCGGGCATGGTGTGGAAATCGAGGTGGATCGCCCGGCGCGGAAACGGTCTCGGCGGCATCATCAGTCTCCTACTTCGGTATGATCTCGATGAGGCGACGCTGGAAGGTGGGAATGACCTCGGTAACCGTCGCCGTGCCGGGGCCCTGGCTGAGGGTCAGGCGGTGCCGTCCGGAGGGGTCACGGCGGATGTCGAGGGTCTGCGCGGTGCCGACCCCCCGGGTGACGAGGCGCAGGTGCCGGACGTCCCCGTCAGCGCGGGCGCTGATCTCACCGCCGGGCCAGGTGGCGGCACTCGTCCCGTCGGCCGCCGCGGTCTCGGCCAGGAAGCGGACCCTGCCCCCACGGGCCTGCTGCTCGCCGACCGCCTGCAGCAGCGGACTGCCGGGGCGCGGCGCCGCGGGGATGATCAGGGTATCGGCCTGCAGCAAACGCACGGCGGTGGCGGCCCGTTCAGCCGTACGCCGGAAGTCCCAGCCGTAGACGAGAGCGTCCACGCGGCGATGGCCACGGCGCTGCAGCCAGTTCGTCAGAGTGCGCTGCGCCTCCAGGGTACCGCTGTGCAGGATGATCGGCGGCAAGCCGTCACGACGTTCGAGGGCGACCACGGGGACGTCACCGTCGCCGCCCCAGATCAGGGCCAGGCGCGGCGGCTGCCAGGGGATCCAGGTGGCGGCGGCGAGCAGGGCGACGGCAACCGTGGCGGCGACCCCGCGCAGGCGCGCTGGCAGGGGCGACGCCAGGGCCGCAAAGAGAGCCACGTAGTAGGCCACCACCAAGGTGCAGGAAGGCGTCGGCACAGCCCAACTGCCGCCCGGAGCGCTGCCGGCGCCCGCCAAGGCCTGGATCGCCTCGACCAGCGCGCTCATGATCTTCCCGGCGATAACATCCGGCAGCACCAGCGGCAGGCAAGCCAGCAGCATCTTGGGGATCGCCAGCACCAGCAGGACATACGCCAGGGGAATCAGCAGCACGTTCACCGGCAGCGCGGCAGGCACGACCATGGCGCTGAGGTACAGCATCAACCCCGCGCCGCCGAACCAGGCGACCAGGCTGGCCCCAAGCGTCTGCACGGTGGTGGTTACGGCGCGCGCCTGAAACCGGGGTCGCAGCAGTCGCGGCAGCCAGTCGTCGCGCTCGCGCAGATCGCGGACCAGCGCCGCCAGCAGCGGCCAGCCCAGCACCAGCGCCGAAACGGTGGTGAAGGAGTACCGGAAGCCGGCCTGCAACAGAGCCAGTGGGTTCCACAGCATGATGGCGACCGCGGCCAGCGCCACGCCGTTCAGGGGCGACAGGGTCAGGAAGCGGACCCGCCCCCAGCAGATGGCGCAGACCATCAGCCAGGAGCGCACCGCCGAGGGCGCCGAGCCGGTCATCAGAACATAAGCGCCGAGCAGCAGCGGCACCAGCGCATAGCGCCCGCGGTAGGGCACGCCCAGCAGTTGCAGGATGGCCCCGAAGACGATGCCCACCATGCCGACGTGCAACCCGGACACTGAGAACACGTGGATGGTGCCGCTGCGCAGGAAGGCAGCCCGGGTCTCTGGCCGCAGCGTCTGGCGAAAGCCGAAGGTCATGGCCAGCACGATCCCGGCGTGGTCCTCGGACGGGATGTGCGCCACCAGACGCTGGGCAATGACATCCCGGAAGACCAGGAGCCGACGCAGCGCTCCGGTCACCCCACCGGCCAGGCCAGTCGGGCGCACGGCGCTGGCCTCGACGAGATGCCGGATCCCATTCTGGAGCAAATACTCACGGTAATCGAAGGCCCCGGTAAAGGGCACGGGTGAGGACGGCAGCACGACCCCCTCGATCTCGAGGCGCTCGCCGTAGCTGACGCGGCAGGTCTCCGGCAGCAGGACCAACACCCGCCCTCGCGCCGCCGACCACCCGCCGTCGCCCGGCAGGCGAACGCTCTGCACCGACACCGCCGCCGCGGGGCTCGGCGGCAGGAGTTCGAGACTCTCGCTGTAGCACTGCGCATCGCAGACGACGGCCCGCAGCGCGATCCGGCAGGCCGGCCTGGGCAGGCGCGGCGCCAGCGTATCCCAGGGGGCCGCGTCATGCAGGAGCAAGAGGAGGACACCCAGGGGCAGACAGGCCAGCCGCCACGTCCGCCACGGCACCGAGACCGCGGCGACGAGGAGGCCGAGGCTCAGCCAGGCGATGGCCCACCCGCGCTGCCCCGGCGGCCCCGCCCAGGCCAGCCCGGCCAGAATGCCGGCCGCCAGCACCAGGGCGGTCGGTACGGCGGGACACACCGCACAGGGTATGCGCCAACCCCCCCAGACTTGGCGTAGTGCCGGCCGGCGCACGTGAGGCCCACCTCCCCGCTCGCATCCCCGCTACCGCGGCCCCGACCGCCACCCGGGTCACTTCTTCTCGTCGGCAGCCACCACTTTGGCCTTGCAGTCCTTGAGGATCAGCACATCGCCGCGAAAGCCCGCCGAGCCACCCGTGACCGACAGCGTCTCGGCCGCGGCCACCGCCGTGCGCAGGCTCTCCTTCTCACCGTCGCCATAGGCTTCGCGGTCGACATAGCAGCGCACACGCCGGCCGAAGGAGATGTAGCTGTCGGTGCTGTCCTTGCCGATCCCGGAGGCTTTGCCGCGCACCGTGACCCGGCGGTCCTTGAAGCGATGGGTGAGCTCAGTGCTCGACTGCTCGCGCAGCAGCTTGGCCAGGTCGTCAATGGTGAAGTCGGTGGTGTCAGCGGCGGCGGCGGGCCGGTCCGTACGGGCGGGCAGGGCGGGCTAATCGCCCCAGGCGATGGTCCCCTCGCCTTCGGCCTTGGCGTCCGCACCGCGCCGGTCGCCGGCGTCGCGCGGCTTGTCCTTACCCTCCGCCTTCTCCTTTTCGTCAGACTTCCCGTCCGGCCCCCGGGGCGCCACGATGGCGCCCTGCTTCTTCAGGATCTCAGCGGTCTCCTCCTTGCTCAGCGCGACCACGTTGGCGACCTGCGGTTTCAGGTAGCGCTCCAATTGCCGGGCCGTCTCTGCGAGCACGATATCGCCCTGTTCGTTGCGCTCCACGATCATCCCCGTCTTCATGGTGCCGTCGCTGAACACGACACGTGTATCGGGTATCCAAAGGCGGACCGCCTGGCTGACGGTTTCTCCCGGCTTGACGGCCAGTTTGCCGCTGCGACTGACGCCCGCGGGATGCTCGACCAGGACGGTGTAGGTGCCCGCGCGCAGGCCGGCAAAACGCAGCAGCGCAGACGCCGTGCCCAGGTCCCCCGCCGGCTGCGTCACGCCTTTCAGGGCGCCCTCGATGGAGACCGCGCAGCCCGCCGGTTGTGTCGCGATTTCCAGAGCACCCAGCAGCGGCTTGGGGTCAACCTCAACCCGCGTGCTGCTCACCTCACTGACGGTGACCGCCTTGCGCAGGGGCTCGCAACCGGGGGCGGCGAAAGCCAGGTCGTACTCGCCCGGAGGCAGCCCCTGGATCAAGGTCGGGGCGACCCCCAGGAACTGCGGACCGCGCCAGACAGCCGTGCCCGGAGCACTGCTGACAACCCCCACCGTGCCCGCCTTGGCGCGCAACGCGTAGGGCCGCGCCGGCAGCAGGTCCGGCACATGAATCTGACGGTCAAACTCCTCGTAGCCATCCAGGCTCAGCACGATGCGGTGCCTGCCCTTCTCCAATCCCCGCACCAGCAGTGGTGTCACGCCCTGTTCTTTGGCATCCACGCTCACCAGCGCACCGGGCGGGTCGCTGGCGACGAACACCAGGTCGGAGACCACGGCGCGCCCCGCCTCCGCGGGTGCGGGCTCCCCGCCGCCCGCCGCGGGAGCGTCGTCAGTGGCCACCGCCGCCGGCTGCGCTGCGGCGCTGGTCAGCGTCGGCCCCTGGTCAGCGCGCGGCGACGGCGCCTTCTCCTCGTCAGCAATGAGTTTCGCCAGTTCGGCATCGCTGACTTCCGTCGGGGCGCTCGCAGGTTCAGCCCCAGCGTCCGCCGTCCCGGTCGTCGCCGGGGCGGCGGGACTGCCGCCGCGACTGAACACCAGGAAGGCAAGCGTACCGATGACTCCGAGCAACACCACCAGCAGAGCCAGACGTACCCAGGGGAAACGCCGCCGGAGCGGCAGGTCAGCCTCGTCCCAGAGCGGCTCGGCCCGGCCCGCGGGGGTCACCGCGGGCTCGGGTTCGACCTGGGTGATCGCCGGCGCCGCCAGGACCGCGGCAAGCGCGGGCGCCGCCAGGACCTCCGACGTCACGCTCGCGTCGCCCTCCTCGAGGACCAGGACGTGTTTGCCGATGGCGATGCGATCCCCCACGGCCAGGAGGCGCGTGCCCTCGACACGCCGGCCGTTGACGCTGACCCCATTGGTGCTGTTGAGGTCCTCGACGAGCCAGGCCCCGCCGGCCTGGCAGACACGGCAATGGTGCCGCGAGACGCCCTCCTCGCTGATCATCAGGTCGCTATCGTGGCCGCGGCCAATCCCGAACCCCTCGGGCTTCAGAGTGAGGATCCGGCCGCTCTCCTGGCCTTCAGCGATCCGCAATCTCATGGTCTTCGCGCTCCGCCTGGATTCCCGGCAATCCCGCAATATCGTCAGGACGTGCAGCCCCTGTGCTCGTCAACATGCGCTGGCGTGGCGCTGAATGCAAGAATGAACCGGGTTTTTGGATGATCGATCTGCACTGTCACAGTACGGAGTCGGATGGCGCGGTAACCCCCGCCGGCCTGGTCGACCTGGCCGTTGACTGCGGCCTGTCGGCCCTCGCGCTCACCGACCATGATACGGTCAGCGGCATCGATGCCTTCCTCGCCGCCGGACAGGGGCGCCCCCTGCGCACCGTGCCTGGGGTCGAGATCGCCTGTCAGGGCGAGGGCAGTAACATCATGCACGTGGTCGGGCTCTGGATGGACCACCGGGACCCGGCCCTGCTGCGCCTGCTGGAGACCATCCGCGAAGGCCGGCGGCGCCGCAACATCTGCATGGCAGACCGCTTGCGCCAACTCGGCTGCGCCCTCGACCTGAAGGCGGTCGAAGCCCTGGCTGGCGGCGCTGTCGTCGGCCGCCCACACTTCGCCAAGGCCTTGATCAACGGGGGCTTCTGCCGCAACCATCGCGACGCCTTCGACCGCTTTCTCGGCCGCGGCAAACCCGGCTATGTGCAGCGTGAGATCACCCCCGTCGAGGAGGTGCTGACCGTGCTCTCCAGCGCCGGCGGGGTCTGCATCTGGGCCCACCCGCTGATGGGCAACAGCGTCACCGGCGCCTACCTGCGCCGCGTGGTCGAGCGTCTGCGCCCGCTGGGACTCGATGGCATCGAGGTGTACTACGCCGACTACGGGCCCACCGAGACCCGCAATGCCATGGTGCACACCGAAGCCCTGGGACTGCTGCAGAGCGGCGGCACGGACTTCCACGGGACCAACGTCCCCGGCATCGCCATCGGCGTCGGGCGCGGCAAACTGAACACGCCGGACGCGCTGCTGCCGCCCTTGGAGCAGCGGGCCCGGGAGAAGGCCGCACGGGCGGGTTCCGGGGAACGGCCCACCGCCTGCAGGTAGGTCGCGACGGCTCGCCCTCAAGAGCCGCCCCCGGCTGCGGCCGGACATATCGAGGCGAAACGGCAGGGTTTGCGGGGGCAGAGTTCAGCTCGCGCCTGTCCCCAGACAGCCTCAGCGCGTCGAGCCCAGTGGGAAGGGCAGCGCCTCCAGCGTCCCGGCGTTGAGGGCGGTGAGGATCGTGCCGAAGTGGTGCAGATCCTTCAACTGCCCGTCGATCAGCGCCACCATGAAGAGCTGCGCCAGGATCGCCATCAGCACATCCTTGCGCGAGCAGGGGTGAATGCGTTCCTCGGTGCCGATCTTACCATACTGCCAGCCTTCGGCAGGCTTCAGGAGGATGTGGTCGCGGTCGATCAGGCAGAAGCGTCCGCCGTGCAGACAGATGGTCGCATTCCAGCCCGCGCCCTCGGCCAGGCGCTTGGCCAGGACGCAGAGGATGGCGGCGTGCCCATAGCGCGTTTCGAGCACGCGGTCAACCAGGAAAAGGTCCACGTCGAGGATGTCGTCGGAGGGGACGGTGAACTCGCGTTCGCGCATCAGATCGGCGATCTGGTGCGTCATGGTTTCGCCGGGCTGCAGGTCTGCGGCCAGCTCGTCGACACGGGCTTCAAGGGACTCGCGGGGGGGAATGGACTCGTACAGGCTGTGGATCTGCACGATACCGTCCCACAGCGACAGGTTCTCCTGGCCGAGGGCCGCAATGAACGACTCCCGCGCCCGCCGACGCGACAGGATGGCGCCCAACTGATGGACGCGCTGCCGAAGCTGCGGATCGTGCGACTCCTGGTGCTCGGCGATGGTCTCGTCCGCCACCTGGCCGAGGCTCAGAAGGTGCTCCATCGCCAACGAGGCAATCTGCTGGTTCTCGTCCTGCAGCAAAGTCAGCAGTGCCGAGAGTTGACGGCTGCCTGAAGGACTGTCGTTTTTACTCAAAGTCATGCCACCTGCGCCTTACCTGGCTAATATAGTCACGCGTACTTGAAAGACTAACGGCGGTGACCGGGAGTTCCACCTGCGGCTGGGTGGGCGCCCAACGGCGGGCCCGGCTCCCACCGGCGTTGTACTCGGCAAGCGCCAGGATATCGGCGCTGCGGTACGCCTGCCAGGCGCGCATGGCCCGCGCCAGGTACCAGGTGCCGATCTCGATGTTCAGCCCGGGGTCAAAGCACTGGTGGCGGCTCGGCCGAGCCGCGCCCGACCACACGCGCCAGTCTGTCACCGCCCCGGCGGTGATCTGCATCAGCCCCACTTCCTTAGCCCGGCCCACCGTGTACGGCCGGAAACGGCTCTCTTTCCAGACCACCGCCTTGACCAGGCCAGGCGCCAGGCCGTGGCGCAGGGCCGCTTCGCGAATCAGCCGGTCGTAGGCGCCGCTGCGCGCGCGCCACCGCCAGGTGCGACCAGCCTGCGCCAGCAGCGCCGCGAGCAGGCCCAGGAGCAGCGCCCCACCGACCGCCCACATCACCCGCTGGCGCCTTCGTTGTCTCACCCGCATCGTCTCCGGAAAGTCATCTACCCCGACGTCTACGAACCGCAACAGCGTTTGTACTTACGACCACTGCCGCACGGACAGGACTCATTGCGTCCGGGACTGCACCCCGAGGACGGTGCCCGGCTGACCGCGGCCTGCCGCCGCTCCGCCGTCACCCCCGCCGCCAGGCTGCGGAACCGCGGCATGGTGTGCTCAAAGAAAAGGCGCCAGCCGGCACAGAGACGGCTGAGCTGCCGCGCCTCGCCACCCCCCACGCACAGACGGTGCTTCAGGCAGTCGCCCTGGCAGATCCATTGCCAGGCGCAACGCTCACAGTCCGCATGCCAACAGGACTTCTGCTCCCCGAAGCTGCGATACTGCGGCGACTGCTGCAGGACCTCCCAGGCCGCGGTCTGCACATTACCCAGGCACAGTCGCGGCTCCACGAAAAAGTCGCAGGGATACACATCCCCATTGTATTCGACCACGAAGTACTGACAGCAGTTCGTGCCGAAGGGACAGATGTTGCGCACGCCGTCCACCAACAGGGCCAGCACCGAATCGAACAGGCGGATCGAAACCCGCCGCGTGTCAGCGGCGTACCACATGTCGAAAACCCGACACAGAAACTCACCCCACGCCTCTGCCGAGACCGAGAACGGCAACAGCCGACGCCGCTCGTCCGACTCGACGCAGGGGATGTACTGATGGTAGAGCCAACCGTGCTCGCAAAGGTAGTGGTAGACCGCCGCGGGTTCGCCCACATTCGCCGCGCTGACCAGGGTCAGAATGTTGAACTCGGCCCGCCGCGTCTCCAGACGCCCGATCCCGGCCAGCACCTCGGCGTGCGACCCGCGCCCGTCGGCCGTCTGCCGGTAGCGGTCGTGCAGCCAGCGCGGACCATCCAGACTGACGCCGGTCAGGAAGTGGTACTCGGCGAGCACGGCCGCCAGGTCGTCCGTGATCAATGTCGCGTTGGTCTGCAGTCCGTTGGCGACGCTCACACCGTCGCGCCCAAAGCGCTGCTGGTACTGCACGACGCGCCGGAAGAACTCCGCCCCCAGCAACGTCGGCTCCCCGCCCTGCCAGCCGAACTGGTAGGTGGGCTGCGCGGTGCCCATGTAGCCGCGGATCATGGCCGCCAGGACCAGATCGGACATCCGGTGGCGCGACGTCTCCGGATACAGCCGGGCACGGTCCAGATAAAAGCAGTACGAACAACGCAGATTGCAGTCCGCGGAGGCTGGCTTGATCAGCAGTGAGAAGGGCTGCGGCATAGGTGCGTCGCGAACAGCCGGCCCGCTCTGCACCACGTTCGTGCCCGGCTGCCCCGGAGAACCCCCGTGTGTCTCGGTGGCGAGCACTCGCTATATACCCCGCCCGCCAAGCCGTGGCAAGGACTAGCGCCACCGCCGGCACTGCTTTTTCGCGACGCCCGCACAATAGGCGGCCTGCATCCCCGTTTGTCGTGCAGACAGACGAGTGCCAGGAAGCCAGCGCGGACGCCGCGCGCCTGCAGTCCAGAACCGCACAGAGCCAGCAGGAGTTACCTATGGTACGCCGGATCATCGCCGTGGCCTTCGTGGCCGCCAGCACGGCCCTCTGGGCCCAACCGCAACCGCAACCGCCGGCCCCTGGCGGCGACGGCCCACGGCGCGGCGCCGGCGCCGGCAACGCCGATGCCAACGGCGACGGCAAAGTCGATGAGGTCGAGGCCCAGCAGGCCGCCCAACAACGCCTCGAACTGATCAAGACCCAACTGCAGCAGGCCCGCCAGCAGTTCGATGCGGATGGCGACGGAACCCTCAACGCCCAGGAACTCGCCGCCCTCAAGAGCAAGATGGCCGAACGCGGCACGGCGGCCGGCGGCGGCCGCGGGGCGGCCATGGTCGGCCTCGTCGATAAGGACGGCGACTGGACGCTCAGCCCGGTGGAGGAGAAGGCGGCCCTCGACCTGATCGCGCAGCGCGTCCTGCAAGGCGACGGCGGGCGCGGTGACACGCAGCGGGGCCAACCGGCACCCGACCCCGATACCAATGGCGACTGCGTCATCGACGACACCGAGGCCCGCCTCGAAGCGGAGAAACGCGTGGACCAGGGCCGGAAGATGATCGACCGCCTGCGCGAACGCGCCAAAGAGAACCCCGATGGCCCCGTCCCGCCGATGCTCGCCGAACTCGACACCGACCGCAACTACGATGTCAGCGACGCCGAAGCACAGACGGCCGTGGAGCGGATCATGGCCGATCTGCAGAAACGCAATGCCGTCGTCCTCAAATACTTCGATGCCGACAAGGACGGCAAACTCAGCGCCACCGAGTTGCCCGTGGCGAAGGCCGCATTCGCTTTCATGAACGAGGTCCGCCCCGAGCGTCCCATGATGGGGCCGGGCCCGATGATGCGCCCCGGCGAAGGCCGCCGCCCCGGCGGCGGCCGCGAACCGCAACCGCAACCCGGTCGCGGCGCCGAGTTCCAGCCGCCGCCACCCCCCGGCGAGCGCGCCCCCTGACGCCTCGCGTGGCGGCCTGACGGGCCCCGGGGCCGGTCTGACGATCGGCCCTGGGGCTGCCCGGCAGCAGGCGGCGCCCCGGCCGTCAGCGGTGGGCGCTTCCGCGCTTTCACAAAGCGGTTTGACCCGCGCCCGGCGTGGGCTATCCTTATCGGAATCAGCCGCCCACAACCGGAGAGGTGGTAAAGGAGCAGCCCCTGATGACACAGATGACGCATCTCAGTCGCCGCGGTTTCCTGCGTGGCACCGGCGCGACGCTGGCGGCCGCGCCCTGGCTCATCCCGGCCGCGGCGTTGGCCCAGGAGGCCACGCCCGCCGCCAGCGCCCGCATCACCATGGGCTTTATCGGGGTCGGCGGCATGGGGCGCGGCAACCTCGGCGCTTTCATGGGCTTCAACGAGGTCCAGGTCGTCGCCGTCTGCGATGTCGACGCCAAGAGCGCGGCGGCGGCGCGCGAGGACGTCGAGAAACACTACGCGGCGGCAAAGGCCAGCGGCGAATGGAAAGGCTGCGCGGCCTACGGCGATTTCCGCGAACTGCTGGCGCGCGACGACATCGACGCGGTCTGCGTCGCGACTCCCGACCACTGGCATGCCCTCATCGCCATCGCCGCGGCCAAGAGCGGCAAGGACGTCTACTGCGAAAAGCCGATGTCGCTGACCATCCGCGAAGCCCGCGCCATGGCCACCGCCGTGCGCCGTTACGGCCGCGTTTTCCAGACTGGCAGCCAGCAGCGCTCCTCGCCGGAGTTCCGCTTCGCCTGCGAGATGGTGCGCAGCGGCCGCATCGGCAAGCTCATCACCATCAACGCCAACGTCGGCGGCCCGTCGGGCGACTGCTATCTGCCCGCCGAAGCCGTGCCCGCCGGCATGGACTGGGATCTGTGGCTGGGACCGGCGCCCTACCGCCCCTTCCACTCCTCCATCCACCCGTTCAACTGGCGTGCCTTCCGCGACTACTCCGGTGGCGGCATGACCGACTGGGGCGCGCACCACTTCGATATCGCGCAGTGGGGCCTGAACATGGACGAGAGCGGCCCGCTGGAAATCCTGCCGCCCGATGGCAAAGACCGCCCCAAGCTCACCTATGTCTATGCCAACGGCGTCACGCTCACCCACGGCGGCGGTAGCGACGGCGTGCTCTTTACCGGCAGCGATGGCAAGATCGAGGTCAACCGTGGCCACCTGAAGACCTGGCCCGATGACCTCATGAAGACGCCGACCCAGCCCGGCGAGGTCCACCTCTACAACAGCCGCGACCACCGCGGCAACTTCCTCGATTGCATCCGCTCCCGCCAGCGGCCGGTCTGCGACGTCGAGATCGGCTGCCGCTCGGTGACGGTCTGTCACCTCGGCAACCTCGCCTACTGGCTCAAACGGCCGCTGCGCTGGGATCCCGTCAAGGAGGAACTGATCGGTGATGCCGAGGCCAGCCGTTGGCTCGACCGCCCCCGCCGGGCCCCGTGGTGCCTGGCCTGAACGCCGACCCTCCCAAGTGTGCCACCAGGCGGTGCGTTTGACCCTAATGCCCCCCAACTTAGACCGCCTGAAGGCGGGACTACAAACCCAGAGGCGTCTGACGGGGGGCCGGTTCGTAGTCCCGCGTTTACGCGGTCCTATGAGCCCCTTCGTCCTAAGTTGGTGGGCATTACGTTTGACCCCTTGGAGACCCCGATTCATGCGCCGTTCCATACGTTTGGCGACGATCCTCGTGGCGGTTCTCAGCGCTGCTTGCGTGCGTACGGAGCCGGCCCCACCGCCGCCCATGCCAACCTCGGAGGTGCCAGCAGAGGTCACGACTGCGGCCCAACGCCAGGCCTTCTTTGCGGCGCGACTCAGCGCTGCCCTGCCGGCGCTGACGGGCGACGATGTCGGCGCCCGCCAGCAGGCAGAGCAGTCCTTCCAGGCAAGCTGCTGGCTGGCCGCCCGGCCCGGCGCCGAGGCGGAGCGCCAGGCGCTCTGTACGGCCATCGGCGCCGCCCTCACGGGCGAGCGGCCGGCGCCGAAACCCCTGTTCCTGCTGCGGCAACTCGCCCTGGTCGGCCGCGACGAGTCTGTGGCACCCCTGGCCGCACTCCTGGAGCAGCCGGATGCGGAACTCCGTGATGCGGCCCGCCGTGCCCTCGCCGCCAACCCGGCCACCGCTGCGGGCGCCGCTCTGCGCACGCGGTTCGAACAGTCCACTGACGAGCCCGAGCGGCTGGCCCTGCTGCAAGCGCTCGTGTACCGCGGCGAACCGGCGGCCATGCCGGTTTTCCGCGCCGCTGCCGCCGCGGGACCGGTTGCCACCCGGGCCCTGGCGTTCGACGGCCTGGCGGCCGTCGGGGAGGCCACGGATGCGGCGCTCCTGCTGGAGACCCTGAAGGGCGGTCCGGAGCCCCTGCGCGCACCGGCTGCCGACGCCTGCCTGCGCCTCGCGGACCGGCTCTGCGAGCGGGGCGACCGCGCCGCCGCCCTCACCCTCTACCATGACCTCCTCGCTGCACCACCCCCGGCTCGGCACGCCGCGCTCATCGGCATCGGCCGCGCCGGCAGTGCCGCCGACCTCCCGCTCCTCATCGCGGCCCTCGGCGCGGCCGATGCCGAAACGCGCGGCGCTGCCCGCGCCGCCCTGGCGCTGCTACCGGCCGCCGAGGTCGTGCCCGCGGTCACCGCGGCCCTGCAGACCGCCTCCAGCCAGTTGCGCCAGGCGCTGCTCCAAGCCCTCGCCGAGAGCCGCGTTGCCGGCGTGCGCCCCGCCCTGACCGCCGCCCTGGCGGAGGAGAGCGAGGAACTGCGCCTGATCGCCATCGCCGGCCTCGGACTGCTGGGCGATCCCCAATCGGCCCCGGCCCTGGCGCAGGTCGTTGCCACGGGCCGCGGCGCCACCTTGGAAGCCGCCCGCAACGCCCTGGCACTGATCCCGGGCGAGGCGGTCGCCAGCGCCCTGATCGCCGCCTTCCCAGCGGCGCCCCCGACGGGTCGCCGCGCCCTCCTGGTCACGTTGACCACGCGGCGCGGCGAAGCCACCGTCGCCTTCCTCCGCCAGGTTGCCGCCACGGACGGCGAGGCGACGGTCCGCACCGAGGCCCTGCGCGGACTGTCCCGCCTGGCCGGCGAAGCGGACATCCCCAGCCTCTTGCCCCTGCTACTCAACGCCCGTCGCGACGACGAACGCGACGAGGCCGCCAAGACCATTGCCGCCGTGGCGCGGCGCGCCAACGATCCGGAACGTACAGCAAGAACCCTGGTTGAGGCGCTGCCCGGCGCGACCCCCACCAACCGCGGGCTGCTGCTGCGCGCCCTCGGCCGCATCGGCGGCACCCAGGCGCTGGCGGCCGTGCAAGCCGCCCTCAAAGACCCGGCGCCGGAGCTGCGCGATGCCGCCGTACGCGCCCTGGCTGACTGGCCGGATGCCAACGCCGCCGATGATCTGCTGAACGTCGTCAAGACCGCGCCGGACACGGTGCACCGCGTGCTGGCCCTGCGCGGCTATGTCCGCGTCGTCCGCGAGGCGGCAACCCTCAGCCCGGCCGCGAAGCTCGCGCGTCTGAATGACGCCATGGCAGCAGTGCCCCGCCCGGAGGACCGCAAGCTCGTGCTCGCCGGCCTGGGCGACATCGCGGACCCCGGCGCCCTGCCGGTCGCCCTGGCCTGCCTGGAACAGCCGGACGTCGCCGCCGAGGCCGCGGCAGCACTCAACGGGCTCGTGGACCACTTGCGCTGGCAATATCCGCAGGAGTGTCAGGCGGCCCTGCGGGCGGTGGCTGACAAGGCCCCATCCCCCGCCGAGCGCCAGCGTGCCGCCGAGCTTCAGGCCGAGATCCGTAAGTACGAGGGCTACCTGACCCTCTGGCTCCTGGCCGGACCCTACGCGCAAGACAAGAAGAACCGGGCCGACCTCCACGCCATCGCCTTCCCGCCGGAGCAGACGCCACCGAGCGCAGCCGTCGCCTGGAGGCCGGTGCGTACGGCCACGGCCCCAGAGAAGTCGTGGTACGTGCCCCTGGACGAGGTCCTCGGCGGCAACCAGTGCGTGGCCTATCTGCGTACGTGGGTGCGGGTGGCCGCGGCCCAAACCGCGCGGCTCGAGGTGGGGACGGACGACGGCGCCAAAGCCTGGCTCAACGGCGCCCTGGTCGTCGACCAGGATGTCGACCGCGCCCTGGCCCCGGCCCAGGATACCCCGGAGGTCGCTCTCAAACCCGGCTGGAACTGCCTGCTGCTGAAAGTCGCTCAGGGCGGCGGCTTCTGGTCGGCGGCGGCACGTTTCAGAACCCCCGACGACCAGGCACTGGCCGACGTCGTAACCCTGTCCAGCCCGACCGCGCCCGAGCGAATCGCGACCGATCTCCAACAGGATCCAGCCAACCCTGCCACCCACGCCGCCGCGGCGGATTGGGTGGCCAGCAATGCCGGCACGCCGGCCCAGCGCCGCGCCATCCTGGCACGGTTGGCCGCGGTCAGCAACGACGCCGTCGCGAAGGACGCCCAGGCCCTGCTCCAGAAGCTGGAGGCGGGTGAGGACTATCTGACCGTGTGGCAGATGGCCGGTCCCTATGAACAGGCCGGCGTCGAGGGTGCGGGCCTCTTTGATCTGGTCCTGCCGCCGGAACAGCCCGAGGCCAAGGGCGTCCTCTGGCAGCCGGCGCCGGTGAGCGCCGACGCCGACGGCATCCCCGTCGTGGACTTGGTCAAGCTGCTGGGTGGTAGTCACCGCGCCGCCTTCCTGCGCGCTCGCGTCACCTCGCCCAAGGCCCAGTCGGTGCAACTTGAACTCGGCAGCGACGACGGCGTCAAACTGTGGCTGAACGGGCGCCTGGTCCATGCCAACAACGCCAGCCGGCCGCTGCGCCCCGGGGAGGACAAGGTCGCCGCCGAGCTCATCCAGGGCGAGAACACCATCCTGCTGAAAGTCACCCAAGGCCAGGGCGGCTGGGGCGCCGCAGTGCGCTTCCGGACCCCCGACGGCAAACACCTCGACGGGGTCGCCGCGGCCACGCCCTGACCGGTGTGGCTGAACCAAGGACGTCATCATGCCGGCACGCTCAACCATGTCTCTGGGTCTGCTGCTCATGGCCGCCGCCGGCGCCGCCGGGGCCCAGGAGCAGCCCGCCAGCCCCGCCCTGCCCCGCCTCGCGGTGCAGTCAGGACGCTTTGTGGAGAAGGACTCGGGACGGCGGTTCACGCCGCTCGGCGTCAACTACTTCCGCACCGGTAAAGTGAAGAGCGGCAAGGTTGTCCATGCCACCTTCTGCCCCGGCTTCTACGAGCGCCCGTATGTCGAGAAGATGATGGCCGACGCGGCCGCCTGGGGGTTCAACACCGTACGCACCTTCCAGTCCTACCACGTCGGCGAGGAGGGCATCCTGACGTCGCCGGAGGCGCGCCAGATTGCGCCCGCCTACCTGGCCAACGTGGTGCATTTCCTGCGCCAGGCCCAGCAGCACCGCCTGCACGTGATCTTCTCCTGGGATGTCTGGATGCCGACCTCCGTGTGGTGGGCCACCCAGGCCCTGCCCGGCGAGGCGGGCCGCGATCTCCGCACGGAGTGGGATGAAGCGCAGGGCGTCAACAACTTCCGTTTCGGCCTGGAGTCCGTGCGCACCCGCGCCAACGCCATCGTGGCCCTCATCGACGCCCTGCGCCGACAGGACCCCGCCCTGCTCTCGACGGTCCTCTCCTGGGAACTGGAGAACGAGGTCTTCTTCGCCAGCGACCGGGCGCCGTTCAACTCCCGAAAAGGGACCTTCCGTTTCCGCGACCGCGACTACGACCTGGCCGCAGACGCCGACACGCAGGCGCTGATGGACGACGCCATCGTGCAGTGGGCCGATCTGGGCGCCGAGGCCATCCACCGTGCCGACCCGGAAGCCCTAGTCAGCACGGGGGTCTTCACCTTCGCCGCCGTCGGCCGCAACGGCCCGGGAACCCTCGCCACTGACCAGACGAAAGACGAGCGGATCCCGGCGCGGCCGTTGGCGTTGCTGCGCTCGAAACTGGACTACATCGACCTCCACCTCTACGCCTGGCGAGCGGCCGACGTTGGCGTCGCGGCGCACCTGGAACGCAACCTGCGGTCGGTCGAGTGGGAGCCGCTGCGGGCCGCCGCCCACGCGGCCGGCAAGCCCATCCTCTGCGGCGAGTCAGGGCTCTTCGCCAACTACCTCCGCTCCCCGCCCGCCTGGGCCATCGATCACACCCTCGGTCTGGCCTGCCATCGCGAACACCAGCAGGCCCTCGCCGCCGCGGGCCTGGCGGGAGCGCTCTACTGGCACTACGGCAACCCGGACAGCACCGCCAACGACGAGAATCCCGCCCTGACCCTCTTCCGGGCCTACGTGCAGGTGCTCAAGGACGTCTGGGGACCTTCGGCGAAGGCTGACTGAACTCCGCTCGAGTGCGTGCCACGCCCCCCGCGCCGCCTTCCGCAAGCCTGCCGGCCGCCGGCCGGAAAGCGGCAGTGCCAGTGAAGTTCTGGCAGCCGGCTCTCCGGGCAGGCTTGTAGGTGTAACCGCCGAACGACCCATGGGTCTTGACGGGCTGTGGGAATCGCGGTGCGCGTCTCGGCACGTCCGGCGCCAGCCGGGGGCTGGGCTGGAGGGCGAATCCTGCTGTCCAGCAGGACCTGCTTGCAGGCGGTGAGCCGGTCCTTCCCGGCTGGCCGCGAGGCGCGGCCACGGCTCAGCGGCGCGTTCGCGCCTGGGGAGCTTCGCCCTCCAGCGGCGGCGTCCCGGGGGGCCACGGCTCAGCGGCGCCGGCGCGCCTGGGGAGCTTCGCCCTCCAGCGGCGGCATCCCGGGCGGCCACGGCTCAGCGGCGCCGGCGCGCCTGGGGAGCTTCGCCCTCCAGCGGCGGCGTCCCGGGGGGCCACGGCTCAGCGGCGCGTTCGCGCCTGGGGAGCTTCGCCCTCCAGCGGCCCCCGGCAGACTTCACTGGGGGTTACGAAAGGCGGCGGCGCCGGCTGGAAAGCGCGGCGGGGAGAGGCACATTGGCGGTGCGCCTGGCGGGTGTGCCGACCGGCGCGACGGCAACGGCGACGAGCGACCGCACTAGGTAGGAGCGTGGATCATGGCGCAGATCGTTGGCAGCATCCTAGTGTTCGTCGGTACCTATACCGACACTCGCAGCCAGGGCATCTACGTCCTGCGGCTCAATCTGGAGACCGGCGAACTGACGGACACCGGTAACCGGGCCGAGTCGGTGAACCCGGCCTTCCTCACGCTCAACACCGCGGGCGACGTCCTCTATTCGGTCAACGAGACCTCGTCCACGGGAACCGCGAAATCGGGAGCACTCAGCGCCTTTGCGGTCGACCCCGCGACCGGCGCGCTGCGCTTCCTGAACCAGCAGTTGTCCCAGGGCACCAGCCCCTGCCACCTGAGCCTGGGTCTGGATGGCAAGGCGCTGTTCACCGCCAACTACTCGTCAGGCACGGTGACCATGCTGCCCGTGCTGGCGGACGGCCGCCTGGGCGAGCCCTGCAGCACCCTCCAGCACCGCGGCAAGGGTCCGAACGCGCAGCGTCAGGAAGGGCCACACGCACACTCGATCACGCCCGACCCGGCCAGCGGGCTCCTCTATGCCTGCGACCTGGGACTCGACCGGATCCTGGTCTACCGCGCCGTGGCGGGCGCGCTCGTCCCCGCCGCACCCACGGCCCTGGCCACCCGCGCCGGCGCCGGACCGCGACACCTCGCCTTCCATCCCGGCGGGCGCTGGTTGTACGTGGTCAACGAACTGGACTCGACGGTTTCCGTCTTTACCCGCAACGACGCCAAGGACAGCTTCGGTACCGCCGAGGTCCAGGGCCTCTCCACCCTGCCGGCAGGCACCGCCGTGACCTCGCACTGCGCCGACATCCACGTCCATCCGAACGGGCGTTTCGTCTACGCCTCCAACCGTGGGCATGACAGCATTGCGGTGTTCGCCATCGATCCAGCGAACGGGACCCTGCGGGCGCTCGGCGTCGACCCCGTCCTCGGCAAGACGCCGCGCAACTTCGCCCTGGATCACAGCGGCCGCTGGCTGCTGGCCGCCAGCCAGGACTCGGATGTCATCAAGGTCTTTGCCGTGGATGCGGACAGCGGCCGTCTGGCCGACAGCGGCCATGCCGTCGAGGTGCCGAAGCCCGTCTGCGTGCGCCTGGCGCCGCGACACTAGTCGATAGTGATGACGCGGTGCGCGGTTGGCCCCCAGCCTGGCGCCGTCTTGGCCCGCACGTGCAGGTACCACACCCCCGGCTTGACCCCGCTGAACTCGGCCTGGGCCGCCGTCGTGGTGACGGTCTCCGGCGGCACGGTGTCGGCGCTGCCGTCGAAGGCGACGGCGTAGCCTTCCGCCGCGGGCGTGCCAGGCGGTTGCTCCCAGGCAAAGGCCGGCGCGGTGCCGCGGTTGGAGTACAGGCAGAGGTTGTCCAGGCGGACGCGCGTCTCCGCCGTATTCCCACTGAAGCCGGCATGGGCGGTCGCCCAGGTGGCCAGTTCGGTGACCGCAATCCGGGCGCGCGTCTCGGGAGTGGGGAAGCGCGCCGCCAGCAGCATCGCCGCCAGATTGAACTCGGTATGGTGCCAGGCGCCATCCTGCAGCGCTGGCTCTGTCTGCCCAACCACGGCTGGACTGAAGTAGCTACCCGGCGGGTTCGGCCCGGTCCATTCCACGACCGTCATGGCGCCGTTCACCAGCATCTCCAGATTCAGCGCACACCCAGGCTGCTCAAAGCGGTAATCGAAAGACACCATGGGCCAGCGCAGAGGATCCCAGGCAGAGCGGCGCAGATAGACCGAGTAGAAGCCCTGCGGATCGAGGTTCTGCAGGATGACGCAGCCCGCACCCACCACGCCGTCACCCTCGCCCTGCAGCGCCCAGGCCTCGCGCCGGATCGACACCTCACCGAACTGTCCGTCCGGGTACTCGGGAGCGTCCTGCCAATCGAAGCGGTCCAGGCAGAGCCGATCCGAGGGCAGATAGAGGATCCGCGGCGCCGCGGGGACAGCCTCAGCGAGCGCGGCCGCCGGCGCCGGCTCAACGGCCGTCGGGCCAGGCTTCTGCAGCACCACCGGCAGGTGTACGGGCTCGGTCCAGCTCCCGTCGGCACGCCGGGCGCGCAGGTGGATCCACGATCCGGCGACCCCAGGACCCAGCGGCGCCAGCGCCCCCTCGGCCGTCGGGGTCGTACCCGGGTCGGTGCCGGGCTGGGCGTCGGCAGTGAGGCTGAAAGCGGTCGGCAGCGTGCCGTCGCTGAGCTGCAGCGTCAGTTCCGTACGGGCTTCGGGGTCCAGGGCCGGGACCCGACAGAACGAGTCGATCCAGTACGCCGTCCGCTGCGACGTCGACATGCGTAGCGAATCGGCCAACGCCAGGCTTTCGATGGTCACCGCGGCCCCCGCGAACTGCGGCTGCAGCGCCCCGGCCAAATCGAACTCGGCCGTCTGCCACTGCCCATCGGCCTTGATCTCCGGAATCGTCCCCGCCAGGGGCCAGGCGCTGTCTGTACCGGTAAAGCCGATCTCGAGATCGCGGCCATTGGCGCGCACCAGCAGGTTCAGCTCAATGTCAGCGCCGAGGCGGTACTCGAAGCGCAGGCGGGGAAAGGCCGCCAGCGGGTAGGGGTCACGGGTGATCCAGGCCCCGGCGGGGCCACCCACCGTCTGGTTGAGCAGCCGCAGGCTGGCGTGGCCGGAGGCCGGCTCGTGGGCGTCCCGGTACAGCGCCGCACCATCCGGACCGCCCAGGCGTCGCCAGGCCGCCGTATCGGCCTCGAAATCATCGAGAGGCCGCCGTCCGTAGACAGTCACGGCCAGGGCCGCCGGTACTACCGTCGGCGCGGCTGTGGCCGCCGACCAGGCGACCTCGGCCAGTTCATAGACATCGCCCTGCCGATGGCGCCCCAGCCCGGCGATCTGCTCGACCCCGTCGTAAGGACTGCTGATCGCCAGCCGCTCGAGGACCAGCGCCCCCTGCGGACAGACGCCGCGCAGGGCCGCACCGAGGTCGGCCTGGTAACGGTTCCAGCCCGCGTAGTCCGCGGCCGGCGTCACCGTCGCCCGCCCCAGCGGGATCGTGAACGGCCGGTAGGCGTCCGGGCCGGTCAGGATGACTTCCGCCGTCTGGCCACGCACGCGGGCCATCAGACTGAGCACGGCCGTCTCGGGGAAGCGTGCACTGAAGCTCAGCACGCCGCGCTCATCGAGGCTGGCCGGGCCGGGGCCGAGGTCGTGCTCGAAGAAGCCGCCGGGTTGCGGATTCCGCACTCGGACGATCTCCCGCGGCTCGCCCTTACCGCCGTTGCGGAGGCTCGTGCGCGCCTCTGGCAGTACCGCCGGCGCCGTACCCGGACTGCGCTCGAACGAGATGGCCGCGCGGGCGACCGACAGGCCATTCGGCCCCCAGGTCCACAGCCCGATACGATCACCGGCAGGGAAGCTGGCTTCCTGGATGTCGAAGATGCGCTCCAGCCCCAGGTAGTTGGCCTCGGCATCGTGGCGAGCGGCGTCCACAGTGAGGCGCTCCCCGCGCCGGCAGATGCGCAGGTGCTGCCAGACACGCGTCACCCGCTGGTACCACTCCAGTTCGTGGCGGCGCAAGCCGGGAGCCACCCGCCCAGACCACTCGGCCACGAGCTTGCCTTCGCGAAACAACTGGCTGGGGATGTCATAGGTGCCGAAGATCAGCAGGTAGCCCGAGTCCAGGTTCTGACCGTCGGCCATAAACGCCAGATCGACGGTCACCGGGTTGGCGAAATGCATGCGCTGCGGCGTGCCCTCCATCGGCGCAGCAAAGACATCCAGGTCGAAGTCCCCCGCGAAACGCCGCAGATTCCACAGCAACGCCGCCCCGCTGCTGCACTCGGGCGGCCCCGCTTCGCCCCGCCCACCGAAAAACGACCACTTGGGGACACAGGCCCAGCGGTGGTCACCTTGCCAGCGCCCTGCCCCCACGGACCAAGCCGCCGGCGCCGCATCGAAGCCGTAGTCCAGGCGGTGGCTGGACTGAATGCGGGTCGTGTCGCGCCAGTCCGGCGTGCCGAGGGTCATCTCTGCCGTCGGGCCAAACTGCGCCGCCACCTCGCCTTTGTCCAGGGGTTCCGGGTCCTGCCAGACCAGCGTCTCCTGGCCGTTGACGGCCACGGTCACCCGTCCGGCCGCAACCGCGACGGCGACCGTACTTAACTCCGCCACCGCCAGCGGCGCCGTGCTGGCCGCCACGCCCCGTCGCGTCAGGGCGATGCGGTCGGCGCCAAGCACGACCCGGTAGCCGCTGTCGCCGCCCTGCTCCCGATCGGCAAAGACGACCACCGCCAGCTCCCTCTGCGGCCACTCCAGCGGTTGCCCCGCGGCCCGGGTCCAGGTGATGTTGAGGTCGTGGAAGAAACGTGTGCGAAACCAGTGCAGCCCCGCCTTTGCGTCCAGATCCCAGGAACTGCGCGGGTGCGCCCATTGGACCATGTAGGGGTCGGTGTAGAAGCTCTTCTTCGAGAAATCCGACCAGGCTTGTTCGCAGGGCCCGAAGGGCTGCGCCGGCTGCCAGTCGGCCGCGACCGTCTCCGGACCGGCGCTGACGATGTCGGCGTCGTCGAAGTAGACATCGGCGCTGTCCTCAGCAAGGAGCCCAACCCGACCGCCGACCAGGGTGGGATCATCGGCATGGAGGACCTCCACCCCGCCGATGAACACCCGCGCCCGCGCGCCGTGAGTGACGACCGTCAGGCGGTACCACTGCCCCGGCGCCATGGCCAAGGGTGCCGCGGCCAGAACCGTCTCCTTGCCGGAGCGGCGCCGCAGCAGGACCAGCGTGCCCGCCTGGCCATCAGCGCCCTGCCGCCAGACCGCGGCGTGATAGGTGCCCGGTGACGCCGCGTGCAGCACCACCCCCCACGTCGCCGGCAGGGCCGGCGCCATGCCGGAGACGCTGGTCACGAGGTCGTCCCAGAACCAGCGCGAGGCCGCGGCCAGCGCCACCGCCCGCCCGCGGGGTGCCGAGGCCCACATCTGGAAGGCGCTCTGACTGCTGCCGGGGTTGAGGCTGGTACAGAGCACGAAGCGCCCGCCGCTGGGCTCCCATTGCGAGGCGGCGTCTCCCTCGCGGGCAAAGTCGTCGCCGAAGAGGACGGGGTCCGTCTTCTGAATGCGCACCTTGTCCGCCGCCAGGATCCCCTCGCCAGGGGTGAAGACGGCCTCCAGACGCTCGGCCGATTCGGGGCCGGCCAGGTCCCCAACCTGTTCGCGGTCGAGACACACCCCGACGCGCCCCGCACGCAGCTTCAGCACCAGCTCGTGGGGTCCGGCCAGCAGCCGGCGGGCCAGCGTCAACCCGCGGTCCGCCTGGCCCGGCACGGTCACCACCGTCCGCCGGGTGCCGATCTCAGCGCGCAACACCGGGGTGCCCCCCGCGGTCAGCTCCAGGACCGCCAGCGCGCGCTTGCCAGCGGCGTCCGCCACCGTGAACGGCAGGCGCACCACCGCGTCGGCCGCCCGGGTATGGAGGCCGGCGCCGAGCACGCCGACTGCCATGAACAGGGCCCAGACACGGCGCCGCAACGGCACCCCCACCTGCCACCCCCACGCCGGGCGCCGGCGGCGGCGGAAGACCGCAGTAATCCGCGTATGCATATCCTTCTCGACGTAGAAGGTGAAGCTCATATTGGCCGCCACGGCCGGCCCGCAGGGCTTCCGCCTCAGCCTCGTGGCGGTCCGCGATCGCGCGACCGCAAGGAGGAGGGTAGTCGCGTGGTGGACTGTCCGGCGGCGGCTTGCACTTCGCCGGGTTTGCCTCTACTGTGTGGGCAGGTTGGGCCATCTCCGCAGCGCCTCGGACCAAGGGTTAGCGCATGGACATGACGTCGACTGACCAGCCCCCGCGAACACTGACCCGTGTGCGCGATCACCTGTTGGACTGCGGCGCCTGCGTCGTCGGGGTGGCCGATCTGACCTCCTGGCCCGAGACCAGGACCAGAGGTTACCCGCGCGCCCTCAGTCTGGGCGTTGCCCTGCGCGCTGACCCCATCCTGCAGTTGCGCACCCGCCGCGACCGACCGGCCGAGGCCGACCGCCCGGTGTACGCGGCGCTGGCCGAACTCGCCGGCATCGCCATCCGCTACCTGCAGCAGTTCGGAGCCAAGGGCGAGGTGCTGGTGCAACTGGAACTGCCGGAGGCCTTGACGCATGAGGAGGTGGCCGTGCAGGCCGGGATCGCCTGGGTCGGCAAGTCCGGGCGGCCCGTCACCTGGGACTTCGGCACCGCCATCCGCCTGACCACGGTCTTGACGGATGCGGACCTGCCGGCCGACAAACCGGTAAGCCGCTCGTTCTGCGGCGCTTGCCTCGCCTGCACGGAAGCCTGTCCGGCGCGGGCCCCTTCGGGCACCGTCTGGGCCCCGGGAGTGCAGAAGAGCACGTTCTTCAACGAGAGCGCCTGCAAGGAACACCGGCAGCAACTCGCGGCCCAGGGGCGCGACTGCCGCCACTGCATGAGCGTCTGCCCCTTCACCACCGTCTACCTCATCAACAGCGGCCTCACCGTCCCCACCGAGACCGGCGAGAGTTCCTGACGTCGGCGGTCTCCTACGGTGTCCGCAACTTGAGCCGCGGCGGCATGAGCGGCGGAGCGCGGCGTTCGGAAACGCTCGCGGCCGGTTTGCTGCGGGCCTTCTCGACCATCGGCCGCACGCGCTTCACCTCACGGTCCGCCAAGCGACCATAGGGGGTTCCGGCGTAGCGCTTCTGGGCCTGCCGGTAGAGGTCCAGAGCGCCCTCCAAGTCATCCAGGCTGGCGGCCGTCTGCTCCTGCCAGAGCGCCCGTTCGTAGACGCGCCGGGCCTGCACCTCGGGCTGCACCGCCGCCGCCATGCTAACGCGGTCGGTAAAGGCCTCAAGCTGAGTGCGCAACTCATTGCCGCAGAAACGTACCTGCGGACTCTCGGCCACCTCCTCCAGAACCCTGAAGGCGGCCAGGGCGTCGGCCTCGTCGCGGGCCTTCGCCAGATGCGTGGACACCCACTCGCGGGCGGCACTGCGCCGCGCTTCGCCATCGAGGAGCAGGCGCAGCGTCACCCAGTTCCGCAGCCGCGCGGCCGTGGTGTCGACCTCATGTCCGCGGCCGGGGTACTCCTCCCAGGTCACCTCCGCCCCGCTGCGGTCGAAGTACTGGGCCGCCATACGCGCATAGGCATTGGCCTCCTCGTTCTCCCCTGTGCCCACGTAGACCGCACGGTCGGAGAGATCCGGTCGACGCTCGCGCACGAACGGAAAACGGCCCCCCAGGAGGATGATGTACCCCGCCACGCGCGGCTCGGCGCACTCGGCAAAGACGCTGACCTGCCACCCGCCGCGGCTGATGCCGGCCAGGAAGACGCGGCCCCGGTCCATGCGCACACGCTGGGGCAGCTCGTCCAGCAGGCCTTCGAGCTGGGCTAGCTCCTCGGCCTGGTAGGCCTGCTGTTGCTCGGGGCTACGGCGAACCTGGCCCGGTTCGATGTAGGTCATGCCAACCACCAGCACGCCCTTGCCGCCGGTCAGATCGCGGATCAGTGCGGTCGAGGGCTCGCCGTTCAGCCCGTGGTAGAGCACGACGACGGGCCAACGCCGCGCGGCACTGTAGTCGCTCGGGACGTACACAGGGAGGTCGCGCCCCACCGGCGGCCAGCGCATCTGGAACTCCTCGCCTGGCCGAGGCCCGGACGGCGGCGCGTCGACCGGCGGCGCCTCCTGCGCCCCCGCCAGCGCCGCGACCCAGAGCCCCGCCACCCGGCCCATCCGCCACCAGCGCCTCATTGCGTGACTCCTTTGGCCACCACTCCGCCCAGGCTCTAACCTACACCCGTCCAGCCGCCATCCCATGGGCCGCGGGCGGGCGCGGCCGACTGGATCCGTCCGATCCGTCCGATCTCGCGGCCGCCACGTGAACCGCCGTCAGCCGCCTTGCACGACGGCGACCAGCGGATACTATGTTCATCTGCAGAGCGCAACGCAGCCGTCACGGAGAAGACCATGCGCAAAATGATACTGTTTCAGACCAGCCACATCGCCGGCGCCTACGGGTGCTGGCTGCGGTCCGCGTCCGGAGCCCTCGCCCTGCTGCTGGTCGGTATGACCGGCCTGGCGTCAGCCCAGGCGGCCGACGCGGTGCGGGCGACCGGCCTGCGGCCGCCGACGGTCGAGGACCGGGCCTGGATGGATCTGAACCTGGCCAGCACGCAGCGGGTCCTGCCCAATGCCCTCGGCCTGGAGCGCATCAACCGCCAGCGTCGGACCAAGGGCCTGGCTGAGCTCAAGGCGGAGGCGGTGCCCGTGGGGGCGGAATCCCAGTCGACCAACCCGGCCGCCCTCCCCGGCGGCATGGATATCCCCGGCACCGCCGACGCGAAGGGTGTCCCGGTAGCGGCCACCCTGCCCGCAGCCGTGGACAACAGCACCTTACCGTCCTTCCCGCCGGTACGCAGCCAGGGCTCGCTCGGTTCCTGCGCCGCGTTTTCCACGACCTACTACGCCGGCACGCATATGCTGGGCCTGGCCCGCGGCTGGAACAACAAAGACGACGACGACAACGGGCGCAAGCTCTCCCCCAAGTGGACCTACAACTTCGCCAATGACGGGGCGGATGCAGGGGCCTGGTTCAGCACGATCATGGATGTGCTGCTGAAACTGGGGTGCCCGGCCTGGTCCGAGTTCCCTTACGTGGGCGTGGGTACGACGGCCAGCAACTACCTGGAATGGAGTCGCGATGCCGCGGTCTGGCGCAGCGCGGCCGCGAACCGCTTCCAGCAGATCGGGCGGGTACAGGCGGTCGACACCGCGGCCGGCCTGGCCAACGCTAAGGCCCTGCTGGCGAATGGCTATGCGCTGCTCTACGCCACCCACGTGTCCTCCTGGCAGTTCATGCCGATCTCGGACGATCCCGCCACGACCGCGGACAACAGCTTGGCCGGGCGCCCGGGCTGCTGGAAAGTCTCGGCCCTGGCCAACAGCGGCCACGCCATGACCCTGGTCGGCTACAACGACGACCTCTGGATGGACCTCAATAAGAACGGGACGGTCGACGCCGGCGAGAAGGGGGCCCTCAAGGTCGTCAACTCGTGGGGCACCAGCAGTTGGTGGGAGGCGGGTACGGATGGCTACGGCTGGATTGCCTACGATGCGTTGAAGGCGAGCTCTGCGGTCGGCGGCGTCAGCAGCGCCGACCGCCAACGTGCTTTCTGGAACTCAGAGATCTACTGGATCACAGCGCGCGCCAGCTACACACCCACGCTGCTGGGACAGTTCACCGTCAGCACCGCGATACGCAACCAACTGGGGCTGAAGGTCGGGGCCTCTGCCACCAGCACCACCACCCCGCAAAGCACCTTCCCCAGCACCACGGTATTCGGCTGGGCCAATGACTCGGACACCTGGCCGCAGGCGCTGGATAGCCTCGGCGGCGCCTATGGCTTCGCCGGCACCAGCGCGGCCGTGGGCGGGACTTTTGTGCTGGACCTCACCGATCTGGCCCAGGCTGGCCCGCGGCGCTACTACGTGGCGGTGCAGGACAACCGCCCGGGGACGGCGGCGACGCTCAGCGATTTCCGCCTGATGACCGCCGGGGGAACGGTGCTGGCCACGGCCACCGCCGGCCTGCCGGGGACCGCCGACAACTCGACGGTTCGGGCCTACGCGGACTTCGCGACGACCGGCGCACCCGTCATCAGCAGCGCCGGCACGGCGACCGCGACCGTGGGCCAGACCTTCAGCTACACCATCACCGCCAGCAACAGCCCGACCAGCTTTGGGGCAAACAGCCTGCCGCCCGGGCTGGTGGTGAACCCGACCAGTGGCGCCATCACCGGCACCCCCACCGTGGCCGGCCCCAGCTACATCGTTGGCATCAGCGCCGCCAATGCCGGCGGCGTCGGTACCGGGACACTGACGCTCACGATCACCACCCCGCTGATCGCGACCCCGCGCCTGACCAGCGCCAGCACCGCCGCCGGCACGGTGGGCCGGTCCTTCAGCTTCACGGTCACGGCCAGCAATTCGCCGACCAGTTTCGGCGCCAGCGGCCTGCCGCCGGGCCTGGCACTGAACCCCAGCAGCGGGGCGATCAGCGGCACCCCGACCCTGGCCGGCAGCTACACCGCCGCCCTCAGCGCGGCGAACGCCGGCGGTGCCGGCACCGGCGCGCTGACGATCACCATCGACTCGGCCTCCGGCCTGGCGCCGGTGATCACCAGCAGTACCACCGCCACCGGCGTCCGCAGCAGCGCTTTCATCTACCGCATCGAGGCCAGCAACAGCCCGGCCAGCTTCGCCGCCTTGGGACTGCCCAGCAGCCTGACCCTCGACGACGTCACGGGCTACATCACGGGTACCTTGCCGGCCACGGGCAGCTATCCGATCACGCTCAGTGCCAGCAACGCCGCGGGGACGGGCTACCAGGTCCTGCAGTTGACGGTGACCGGAAGCAGTATCTACGGCCCCCCCAACGATGCCTTCGCCAATCGCATCCCGCTGAGCGGCAGCGCCGCCAACACCACCGGCACCAACGTCAGCGCCAGTGCTGAAACCGGCGAGCCCGACCACGGCGCCGGCATGCCCGCCAGCCGTTCGGTGTGGTGGACCTGGACCGCGCCCACCAGCGGCCTGGCGACCCTCGATACGATCGGCAGCGACGTCGATACGCTGCTGGCCGTCTATACCGGCACCACGGTCGATGGCCTGAGCCTGACCGCCAGCGATGATGACAGCGGCGGCGGCACCACCAGCCAGGTCAGCTTCAGCGCCGTCGCCGGGACCATCTACCAGATCGCCGTCGACGGCCGCGACAGCGCCGAGGGCCAGATTGCCCTGGCACTGCGGCAGAGCGCCGGCGCCGGCCCCGCCAATGACGCCTTCGCCAACCGCATCGCCCTCAGCGGCGCGCTGGCGGTGGGCAGTGGCGCCAACCTCTCGGCCACGGCGGAAGTCGGGGAACCCGCCCACGCCGGTGACCCGGCCACCTGTTCGGTCTGGTGGACCTGGACGGCGCCCGCTGCCGGCCGGGTCACCGTCGACACCATCGGGAGTGACTTCGATACCCTGCTCGCCGTCTACACGGGGAGCGCACTCACCGCGCTCACGGCGGTGGCCGCCGACGACCAGAGCGGCGGCGGCAACACCAGCCTCGCCAGCTTCCCGGCGACAGCGGGCGTCACCTACCAGATCGCCGTCGACGGCTGGCACGGCCAAACCGGCGGCGTGCAGCTCCACCTGGAACTGCAGGGCGCGGCCGCCGCCAACGATCACTTCGCCAACCGCATCACCGTCACCGGAGCCACCGTGACCGCGGCCGGCAGTAACCTCAACGCCACCGCCGAGGCCAACGAGCCCGCGCACGCCGGCTACGCCGCCCGGCGCTCGGTCTGGTGGACGTGGACGGCCCCCGGCACCGGCGTCGCACGCTTCAACACCGAGGGCAGCGCCTTTGACACCCTGCTGGCAGTCTACACCGGCACGGCCTTGGCCGGGCTGGTGCAGGTGGCCGCGGATGACGACGGTGGCGCTGGCACCACCAGCAGCCTGACCTTCTACGCCAGCGCCGGCGCAACCTACCAGATCGCCGTCGATGGCTACGCTGGCGCCAGCGGCAGCATCGCCCTGCTGGGCGCCCTCAGCACCGGCTCCAGCAATGACCACTTCGCCAACCGTATCGCCCTCACCGGCAGCCACAGCGCCGACAGCGGCGGCAACGTCAGCGCCACGGCCGAGGCCGGGGAGCCCGACCACAGCACCTACAGCCCGGCCAAGTCCGTCTGGTGGACCTGGACGGCGCCGGCGAACGGCATGGTGACCCTCTCCACGGCCGGCAGCAGCTTCGACACCGTGCTGGCGGTCTACCAAGGCAGCAGCCTGGCCAGCCTGATCCCGGTAGTGGCCAACGATGACGCCGCCCTCGACCTCAGCAGTCAGGTGCTGTTCTTCGCCGCCACCGGCGCCGTCTACCAGATCGCCGTCGATGGCTACGGCGGTGCTGAGGGCAGCATCGAGCTTGGCCTTGGCCAGAACCCGTCGAGCGTGCTTTACAGCACCGACTTCGAGGCTTTCCCGACCGGCCTCGGCGCCCTGGATGGCTTTGACGGCTGGTTGGGTACGGACGACCCGACGCTGGGCACCTACGGAGTCTATGCCGCGGGCAGCCAGGAGGCCTGGGTCGGCTTCAACTACACGGCGGCGGAGGGCGTCTACGTGTACCGTCCGGTGAACTACAACCCCCTGGTGGCGGATACGCCGGTGGTCACGTTCAGCGTTGATCTGGCGATTTACGACTCCAGCCTGCCGGCCTACGACCTCTTCGGCTTCTTCCTGTTCAACGCCAACGGCGACTACCTGGCTCAGATCCTCTTCGATACCTGGGACTTCTCCGTCTGGGTCGGCAGTGGGGGCGGCCTCACCGAGGTGGGCAGCTTCACCAGCAATACGCCGCTGCACCTCGACGCCAAGATGGACTTCGCCAGCAACCGCTGGTCGGCCAGCCTCGATGGCAGCGTTCTGTTCACTGACCGGATCCTGCACGCCGGCACCTCGGCCCTGAGCTTGGGCGAAGTGGCCGCCGGCTGGCAGGTGGGCACAGTGGGGAACCCCGGCGACAACTTCATGACCTTTGACAACTACCGCCTGGCGGTCGACACGGCGCCGACCATCACCACCCCGAGCCCCCTGCCGCCGGGCCAGGTCGGCACCCCCTACGACCTGCTCCTGGCCGCGGGCGGCGGCAGCGAGCCCTACACCTGGGAGATCATTACCGGCAGCCTCCCTCACGGCCTGAGCCTCGGTGGCGACGGGGCCATCGGCGGCACCCCGGACGAGACGATCACCGCGGCCTTCACCGTGCAGGTCACCGGCAGCAACGGCATGTCGGCAAGTGGTAGCTTCAGCCTCACGGTCAGCGCCGACATCGCGGTGCGGGAGTTCCCCGCGGGCTGTGCCACGGCGGGGAGCCCACTGGCGGTCACCGTCACCATCGATCTCAGCACCACGAGCGGCGTGACCAGCCTGGCGCTGACCGAGGTCTTGCCGGCCGCCTGGCAGTTCCTGAGTGTCGAGAGCGACCAGGCGCCCGATCTCCAGCCTGCCCTGGGGGACACCGGGACGCTCGAGTTCTCGTGGATCGTGATCCCGGACTTCCCCTTGACACTGACCTACCACGTGGCGGTCCCGGCACTGGCCAGCGCGGGCCTGCACTGCGTGACCGGCACCAGCGCCTACCGCACCGACGGCCCGGAACTGACCGCAACCGTCCGTGGCGAGACCTGTGTGGAGGTCGGCGGCTGCTGCGTCCCCCATCAGGCCGATCAGGACGGCGACTGGGTCATCGACCTGAGCCCCGAACTCACCCGGCTCATTCAGTTCTACAACCTGAGTGGCTATCGCTGCCAGGCCGGCACCGAGGACGGCTACGCCCCCGGTACGGGCAACCGCACCTGCACGCCGCACCAGGCCGACCAGAACGGCGACTGGCAGATCCAGCTCTCGCCCGAACTGACCCGCCTGATCCAGTTCTACAACAGCGGCGGCTACCATTGCGCCGACGATACCGAGGACGGCTACGCCCCTGACCTCGGCGGCGCCAAAGGCGCCGATAAACCCGGCACCTTGACCGCCTCCCGAACCCTCGCCTACCCCGGTGCCAGCGACCGCCTCGTCGAGGTGTCGCTGACCCTGCAGCACAGCCAGCCCGGAGCCTTGACCAGCCTGCTCGTACAGGAGAGTGTGCCCCCGGGCTGGCAGTTCGTGGAGTTGGGCGGTTCCCAGGCGCCCGCCCTCAGCCCGCAGCCCGGGGCCGCCGGCACGCTCGCGTTCGCCTGGATCGCCCTGCCCGCCACCTGGCCGGTCACCCTGACCTACCGCCTGGCCCGCGTCGCCTTGGCCAAAGACGAACAGAGCCTCGGCGGCCAGGTTGGCTTCCGCCAGGCCGGCGGCGAAATCCTGGTTGACCTCCCAAAGACAGCCTTCGCGCCGCCAGCGCCGGTGGCGCCCACCGGCGAGTTCCGCGGCGGCGTCGATGCAGCCGCGGCAAGCGCTGGCCGAGGCCTCTGGGATCTGACCGGTTCATACACCCTGATTGTAGATCATAACCTATTATCTATGAATATAATACATAGTGCTGACGGCAAGCTCACGGGAGCCGCGACCTACCCGGTGTCGCCCGAGACACTGGTCAGCCTGCCCGTCCGCGGGACTGTGACGGGCACGGCCGATGGCCTCCTGGCCAGGCTGACGCTGGCCGGCAGCGCGGCCAACCGTACCGTCGCCGTCGGCATGGCCCTGACCCTGACGCTGGACCCTGTCGGGCTGCGCCTCGTCGGCCCCCTGAGCGGCAGCCTCAGCCGCGGCCTGGACACGGTCGCACTACAGGAGCGGGTGACGCTCGCCCTGCCGGCACCCATGGACGGCACCTGGAACCTGCGCTTCCAGCTCACTCAGGCCGGGAGAGCCGTCGACGGTACGGCCCTGCTGACGCTCGCAAATGGCGTTGAGCACACCCTCGTCACCCACGGCCGGACGACCGGCCAGGGCGTGATCCTCACCCTGAGCGGTGCCCCGACCGACCCCACCGCCCGCGCACTCCGCATGCGGACCACGATCACCCCTCTGGCCGACGGCTGGGCCCGGCTGGAGAGCCTCTCGGCAACCGCCTACGGGCAGTCGCTGCTCTGGCCTTAGAACTCACGGCTGACGGAGTTCGTCCACTCCAGCCCGTCGCCAACGCCGTAGTCGTAGATCGAGAACCAGCTCCCGGCCGGGAAGGCCCGCTCCAGCTCGGCACCTGGAACCGGCGGGGTGCCCTCGGCGCCAACCAGCACGAAGGCGCCGCTGTGGACGCCCTTGACGGGGTACTCCGTGGTGCCGTCGGCAGCCACCAAGCGCGCACCGTGATAGTAGCGGCAACCGCGCAGGTAGAAGGTCGTGTCGGTCAGCACACGCTCATCCGCCGCGCCGCGGCTGCGCCCGACACCGATGCAGGGATCATACTCCACCTGCAACGTCGCCGTCTGCTCGTCGCCACTGACCGCGAGCACCTGCAGGCTGACCCGGCGCACCGGGTTAACCACATGGACCACCCGTCCCACCCAGGCACGGGCCACACTGACGGGCTGTTCGACAGTCACCGTCCCGGCCACGCGGTCCACCGCGACAATACGGGCGCGACCGCCGGCACTGGCCTGGGTGATGCCGACCCCGTTGCGGGTCAGGCGCGTGCCGCCGACCAGGGCGGCCCGGAGCGGCTGGCCGTCGCGAGTCTCGGAATACAGGCCAAAGCGCCCGGCGAACTCGAAACCGCCGGCGGCGGCGAAGACGCGGTCGGCGGCGGTGCTGTAGAAGATCAGGTCACGACGGTGCTCGAGGATGACTTCGTAGGCCTGCGCCTCAGCGGCATCCTGGCCGGCGCCGGTCAGCTCCACGCGGCGGAGAGCGACGATCAGAGGCGCGCCGCGATACAGCTCCATGAAGGACACGAAACGGCTGCGCAACGGCGCCGAGCCCTGGTCATGGCGCAGCAGCCACTTCATCGCATAGGGCGAAGCGCCCGCCGGGGAGCGCCCGTCACACACGGCCACCTCCTGCGCGGCGTCGCCGGGCGGCACGCTCAGGCGAAAGTGCAGCCCCTCGGCGGCGCGCAGGGTCCAGTCCGCTGACCAGGCGTCGGCGCTGCTGGCCCGCTGGACGTGGTCGAGGTGCGCAAAGCCGAACATCGGGCCGCTGTAGCCATAGTTGCTGCGCGTGCACCCATTGGCCTTGAGCCAGGCTTCGTCGCCATAGGGGACGTCGGCACCCGCCAGGGTCCCGCCCGTCTGGGGCGTCAAGTTCAGACCCGCCACCTGGAACCCGTCATCCTCCTGGCCGTGGAAACTCCACCAGGCCTCGCGCCCGCCGAAGACGCTGTAGAGGTCGACCGCGTAGAAGCGCTCCGCGTCGACGTCGATCAGCGCCAGACAGCGCCGCTGGCCGTTGCCCGAGTCGACCGCGTAGCCGACGCCCTCGGCCACCCGGTCCGTGAAGGCGCTCGCCAGGGCCTCGGCAACCTGCAGCGGACCGGCGTCCGCAAAGAGCTGGGCGGTCGCGGTCATACTGACGAACGGCACCTGCCGAGCCACGAGTTGCGTCATCCAGTTGCCGTACCACGAATTCCAGTTGCGCGGGTAGCCCAGGTGACCGAGGATCTCGCTCTGGAAGGCATCCAGGCCGATGTGCATGATGTCGTCGTGGCAGTGGCTGCGGTAGCGCCCGTACATCATCCACAGCGCCCGCTTCGCCTCACCGCTGCCGCTGCGCAGGATCGCGAGTCCGTAGCCATCGGAGAGCCGGCTGCGGTCATTCCAGTCGTCGGGCCAGGCCGCGGCCGCCGCCTCGACCTGCGCACGGGTCAGGGCCGACCCCGGCGCCGGTTGCCAGTCGGGCCAGCGTGCCAGCGCCCAGGCGAACTTGGGGTCGCCGAAGACCTTCACGGCGTGCTCGAAGGCCTCGGTACCGCCATTCTGAGCGGTGATGCGAGCGCGCTTGCCGTAGTGCGGCGGAACGCCATCATCGCCCACCCGCGGGTAGGTGCGATCAATGGTGACCGTGTTCATGGAGAAGTCAAAGACGTTGTGGTAGCGCCGACTACGGGTGAGGTTCGGGTAGCGCGCCTCGGGATAGACGTCCGGCCGCAAGGCCCGCAGGTGCTCGACCGACTCGACGATCGGCCCCAGCGCCGTGACGTGCATGCCGTTGTAGCCGCCACTGGACTCGTAGGGAGCACCATCGCGGAAGAAGCCGTTGGCGACGAAGGCCCGCATGTTGCCTGCACCGTCGAAGAGCCAGTCCATGAAGTCCGTGCCCCGGCGGTAGTTGAGCATCTCGGCCATGCGGGCCAGGCCCCACTGCGCGTAGGGCGGGTTGGAGGCGGTGGAACCGTCGAGGGCCGCCTGCATCCAGACCGCCAGCAGGTTCTCCTCGAGGAAGCGCCGCAACTGCTCGTGGTCCGCCAGCGCGAAGCCCTTGCCACGCAGGTAGGGCAGGATCTCGGCATCCTGATCGATCGCCGGCCAGATGCGGTCGTAGGCTTCGGCCAGCGCCATCTGGTAACCGGGCTGGTCGATGGCGTACACCGTCAAGCCCGTGTCGTACAGGAAGGGACCCTCGCTGAACGGCGCCTGCCCCAAGCGCTCCACCTGGCTCTGGCTGTTGCGGTGCCGGTGCTGGGTCATGGTCGCCAGGTAGGCGTACTCGACCGCTAACCGCGACAGCGCCACCAAGGCCTTGTGGACGTAGCGGGCATCGCCTGTGACGAGGTAGCTCCGGGCGCAGTCGGGGGCCACCTTCAACATCTGGTGGCAGTAGGCCTGCGCGATCTCCGCCAGAAAGCCGTAATGGATGCCGCCGCGCTCGAAACCGCCGCCCATGCCGTCGTCGGGGAACTCGCCGCTGGTGAAGTCGTCCTTACCGATATCGTTCGAGGGATAGCTCTCCTTCCCCACCGGGCAGACGATCTTCCAAGGGTAGGGGACCGTGGCCGTGTAACTGCGCAACGCCAGGCCGCGGTCGTTGAGCCAGGGGTAGTAGGCCCCCTTCTCGTAGATCGCGGCCCCGTGCACCGGGCAGCCTTCCTTGACGTTGGTCCAGTGCCAGCGTGGGAGGGTCGAGTCCGGCTGCAACGCCCAGATCGCGTCGTCGCCGAGTTCGAGGTAGGCAGTGGCCGGCGCCCCCGCCTGCCGGGCTGCTTCCTGGCTCCGCGCGTCGGTGAGCGTCTGGCCTGCCTTCAACTCCGGCAGCGCCTCGCCCAGGGGCCAGCGCCGCGGCAGGTCGACACCCTTCAGTGTGCGGGGTGCGCGCAGTTGCGCGAACGACCAGATGTCGATGACGACCGTCTGCGCTTCGATAGGGCCAGCAAAGCGGATCTCGGCCTGCACCGCCGGCGCGGTGCTGCGGAAGTAGAACTTGCGGAGTTCGCTCTGGGCCGGCAGCCGGGTCCGGTCCAGAAGCACGACGCAAGGCGGCACCGTCACCTCGATGTCCGGCGTCTCCCGCGGCACCTTGAGCGCCACCATGAACAGCCGCTCCACCCCCACCACATCCGGCCTGTAGACCACCATCTCAGCGCCTCCGGCAACCAGGCACGTGAACCACCCGGCCACGGCGGCCAGGACATACCCCTTTGCGGCATCGGCCATGGCGATGGCTCCTCGCGAATGCAACCACATCTGGCTGACAACATAGTGCCGACGCCTGCAGGCCGCGCGCGGGGCCTGGCGCTCCTGGGAACGCCGAACTCCCGGTCGGCCTCGCGGCGCCCGCCCGCGCGGGCGACCTCGTAGGTGAACCGCTGAATGACCCATGACGATCTGCAGGAGCCGCGGCTCGCGTGTCGATCTGTCTGGCCCGCCCCTGGACGCCGGGATCTCCGCAACCCGGCCGCGGGATACGGAGATCCCGCGTTCCACCGGCCCGGCGGACCGGCTGGACGAACCTCCACGGGGGACTGCGCCCGGCGCCGTCTCACGGCCATCCCTTGGAGGGCGAACCTCCACGGTTGCTGCACAAGGCAGCTTGGTCACGGGTATCCCTTGGAGGGCGAACCTCCACGGTTGCTGCACAAGGCAGCTTGGTCACGGGGTTCCCTTGGAGGGCGAACCTCCACGGCCTGCCTTGCAGGCGGTGAGCCGTGCCCTTGTCCCGGTTTCCGGCCGGCGGCTCAGCGGCGCCTGCGCGCCCGGGGAGCTTCGCCCGCCACGGGGATGCGGCTCAGCGGCGCTGGCGCGCCTGGGGAGCTTCGCCCTCCAGCGAGATGCGAGTCAGCGGGACAGCAGCCCGCCGTCCGCAGGACCCGGGTCGCTTCGCCCGCCAAGCGGGATCACGGCCGCAGGACCCGCCCCCGGTTGACCCGCCCGGCCCAAGGCTTACAGTGTTGCCCGCGCGGGCCTCCAGGCTGGCCTTGGGCGCAGGACTCTGCCGGCGACGAGTGGATGGGCGGTCAGCGTATGAAATACCTCTTCATCGGCATCCTGGCACTGCTCATCGCCGCCAGCGCCTTCACCCGCTGGCTCAACCCCGCCCTCCACAGCACCTTGCCCCTCCTCTACTGGGTCACCGACCAGAACCCGGCCCGCGAAGTCCAGGTCAGCACCTTCCAGGAGTGGCTCAAGAAGAACCACTACCCACCCTATGAACTGCGCCTGGACATGGTCAACATCGACACCGAGAAGGTGGTCATCCAGGGGGTGAGCGGCGTCTGCGGCGACATCGTCGACCACACCGGCGGCACCAACATGTTCTTCCGGCAGGCGGTGGGCATGCTGACCGATGTCACCGAGCCGGGGCTGACGCTGGGCTTCGACCCCAGCCAGACCTGGGAAGCGATGCGGCCGGAGATCACCACCGACGGGCGGCAGTACGCCTTCCCCTGCAACGTCTATGTCCACCTGCTCTGGGTGAACCGCAACATCTTCAAGCAGTTCGGCATCGAAGAGCCGCCGCGGCGCTGGACCTTCGCCGAGTTCGAGGCGCTGGGCAAACGCTTCTCGGCGGCCGCCAACCGGCCGGGCGAGCCCCGGCGCTACTTCCTCGCTCCCTACGTGGACGCCCCGGTGATGTGGCGTTCGCTCGGGCTGTCCCAGTACAACGAGACGTTGACCGCCTGCACCCTCGATGATCCGCGCACGGTGCGCGTCCTCAAACTGATCTACAAGTGGACCTACGAGGATCACATCATCCCGACCCTGGCCGAGCGCGATTCCTTCGCCACCGATGCCGGTTACGGCGGCAGCACCATCCAGCTCTTCAACAGCGGCAACTACGCCTTCTTCCCCTGCTGCCGCTACGGCCTGATCCAACTGCGGACCTTTCAGAAGAACCGCCGTGAGAAGGGGCAGCCGCGGCTCGAACTGGCGGTGGTCGAACCCCCGCATGGCGGCTTCCCGAATGCTTCGACGGGCACGCGCGCCTCGGCCATCTACCGCGGCGGCAAACACCAGGAGCTGGCCACGTATTTCCTCGCCTACCTGGCCAGCGAGGACTACAACATGAACATCGTGCGCGACGCCGATGCGCTGCCGCCCAATCCGAAGTACACGCGCACCGAGGCCTACCGGCGGCCGCTGGCGATGCTGCCCGATCTACTGCCCTACTTCCCCTACTCGGCGGCGGAACAGCGCGACCTGCTGCCGGGGTTCAGCCGCGCCTTCTACGCCGTCACCGACGTCGTCGACCGCGACCGTCCCCTCGACGTCAACGCCCTGCCCGCCCCGCCCAAGCCAGCCGCGATGAACCCGGCCGACTACGAGCGGGCGCTGGCCGCCTTCCGCGCCGAGTACGTGGAACTGCTGGCCGATGTGCGCACGGAATGGGGCTGCCATGAGGTCTCGGCAGAATCCGCCGGGACCATCGCCATCCCCTACAGCACCTCGCCGTTCATCCTCACCGCCGAGGCCTCCCGAATCATCACCAAGGCCATGGAGGAGTTCACCTCGGACCGCTGCTCGGCGGAGGACGCCGCCCGCACCATGCAGGCCGACGTCAACGCCGAGATCGAACGAAACCTGCAGGAGAACCCGAAGCTGCGGCCACAGTACGAGCAGCAGTGCGAGGTGCAACGCCAGATCACCGCCGCCCGCGCCGCGGGCCGGAAGGTGCCCGCGGACTGGCTGCAGGATCCTTTCCACCGCCGCTATTACCAGGCCATGGGCTGGACGGAGTAGAGCTATGGGCCGTCCTCTTTCACGCGAACGCCGCAACCAACTGCTGGGCCTGGCCTTCCTCACCCCGAACATCCTCGGCTTCCTGGCTTTCACCGTCATCCCCCTGGTCTTCAGCCTCGCCCTGGCCTTCAGCAATTGGGACCTCAAACTGCACAACATGTTCAAGGAAGAGCACATCCGCTTCGTCTTCCTGGACAACGTCTTGCGGCTGGTGCGTGAGAAGGAGTTCTACCAGTACCTCGGCAACACCCTGTTTCTGATGCTGGGCATTCCGCTGGCCATCGCCGGCAGCCTGGGGGCGGCCTTGCTGCTATCGCGGGATCTGAGCGGCGGTTCGCGCCGCGTCCATGGCGCTCTGGCGGCCGGCGCCGTCCTCTGTGCCAGCGTCGTGGCCCTGAGCCTGACCGGACTGCACGCCAGCGCCTTTGCCATCCTGCTGGGCGGCCTCGCGGCACTGCTGCTGGTGGGGGGCGTCGCCGGCGGCTCTGCCGTCTACCGCACCGTCTTCTTCGTGCCGCACTTCACCAGCGGCGTCGCCGTCTTCATCCTCTGGAAGAAACTCTACAACCCCAGCACCGGGCCGATCAACAACGCCCTGGCCGGACCCTTGGCAGCACTGGGCCGGACCGTCAACCGGACGCCGGAGACCGTGGTGCAGGCCGGGCTGCTGTTGGGGCTGGCGGGACTCTGCCTGCTGGCGCTCTGGGGGATCAGCAAACTGCTGGAGTTGCGGCGCGATGGGGCCTTGGGCGCGGCGGCGGCGCTGCTGCCGTACGCCCTGCTGCTGCTGCCGGTGCTGCTGGCGGCCTGCTGGAGTCCCTGGCGTGCCGCTGGGATCGGCGCCGCGGTGGTGACCCTGGCCGCGGCCACGCTGCTCTTCGTCCGCCATCGCCGCCACGGGATCGACTTCAAGGCCGCGCCGGCGCTGGGCTTCGGCGACGCCTTCATGCTGGCCTTCCTGCTGATGGTCGCCGAGCTGGTGCTGCTGGGGCTGGGCAGCGCCGCCTTCCGCCTGCCCGCCTGGGCGCAGGATGGCCTGGAACCGCCCGCCTGGCTCTCGGTGTACGCCTGGGCCAAGCCGGCGATCATGATCATGGGCCTCTGGGGCGCCATCGGCAGCAACAACATGCTGCTGTACCTGGCCGGACTGAGCAACGTCCCCGGCGAACTCTACGAGGCGGCCGACATCGATGGCGCCAGCCCCTTCCAGCGCTTCTGGCACGTGACCTGGCCCCAGCTCGCGCCGGTGACCTTCTTCATCTTCATCATGAGCGTCATCGGCGGCCTCCAGGGCGGCTTCGAGATGGCCCGCACCATGACCAACGGCGGCCCGGCGGGCTCGACGACCACCCTCAGCTACTTCATCTATAACCAGGGCTTCAACACCGGCCGCCTCGGCTACGCTTCCGGCATCGCCTGGACCCTCTTCGCCATGGTCTTTGCCGTCACCCTGTTCAACTGGAAGTTTGGCAGCCGCTATGTCAACGATTGACACTGTCAGCGCCCACGCCGGCCCAGCCACGGCGCGACGCCAGACCGGGGGTACGGTGATCGGCAGCCCCCTCTCCCGCTTCCTGCGCACGGCCGGGCTGCACGGGATCCTGGTGCTCGCCGGGTTCACCTTCATCCTGCCGTTCCTGTGGATGGTGCTGACCAGCCTCAAACCGCTGGACGAAGTCGGCCTGCCGAACTGGCTGCCCGAGCAACTCCGCTTCCGCTGGGGCAACTACGGCGAGGTCTTCCGGGTCATCCCCTTCGCGCGCTTCTATTGGAACAGCCTCTTCGTGGCCGCCTGGGTGACCTTCCTGCAGGTCTTCACCAGCAGCCTGGCCGCCTTCAGCTTCGCCCGCATCGCCTGGCGCGGTCGGGACCGCGTCTTTCTGCTCTACCTGTCGACGATGATGCTGCCGGGCCTGGTGATGATGATCCCGAACTACCAGGCGATGATCCGTCTGGGGCTGGTCGACTCCTATGCCGGCCTGATCATCCCGGCCGCCTTCAGCGCCTTCGGCACCTTCCTCCTGCGCCAGTTCATGCTGACCATCCCCACCAGCCTCGACGAGGCCGCCGAGATCGACGGAGCCAGCAAGTGGCAGGTCTACTGGGACGTCATCCTGCCCCTTTGCCGGCCCGGCCTGATCACCCTCACCATCTTCACCTTCATCGGCAACTACCACAGCTTCTTCTGGCCGCTGGTCATGCTCAAGAGCGTCGACAAGTACACCCTGCCGGTCGGACTGCTGTTCTTCGACTCCACCCGCGGCCAGACCACCCACCTGCTGATGGCGGCCGTAACCATGAGCGTGATCCCGATGGTCATCCTCTTCGTCTTCCTGCAGCGCTACCTGGTCAAGGGCATTCAGCTCGGGGCGGTCAAGGGCTGACCCCTACCGCGACACCCCCGCCGCGCCAGGGTGAGCCCGTGCTTTTCCCGTGGACGACGTGAATAACCCCGAGCCCCCATTCGTCTTAGACACATGAGCACGTGGAGAAAACCGTTGACACGTATGCACCGCAAACACCGGACGGTATGGCCAGGGGTCGGGGCACTGGGCTTGCTGCTGGTTTGCACGGGCTGCTCGACCTCGAGCCTCTTTAAGGCCTACCCCAAGCAGATCAACCCGCTGCTGCAGGACCTGCGCGCCGGGCGGCCGGCGGCGGCGGAAGTCCGCCTGGGGCGCAAAGTCGAGGGTAACGACCGCGTGCTGTACCTGTTGGAACGCGGACGCCTGGCGCAGATTCAGGGCAACCGCGACGCCAGCATGGCAGACTTCCGTGCCGCCACCGAGGGCGCCCAGGCGCAGGCCGACGAGGCCGATGTCACCGTCCGCGGCGGCCTGGCGCAGGCGAGTGCAGTCGTCGTCAACGACAACGTGCTCCCCTACCGCGTTGCCGGCTACGAGACCGTGATGATGTACCACTTCCAGGCGCTCAACTACCTCCTGGGTGGCGATGTACAGGGTGCCGCCGTCGAGGTGCGCCGCGCCGAACTGGAGCAGCGCCTGGCCCTGCAGCGGCATGAGAAGGACATCGCGAAAGCGACGGGCGAGGCGGGCGCTGGCAAGCTCAATCTGGGGGACGCCGACCAACGCGTGTCACAGGCCTACGCCGGCCTGGACGAAGTGGCCGGCACGGTCAAGAACTCGTTCCAGAACGCCGCCACGTTCTACCTTTCCGGCCTGGTCTACGAACTGGCTGGCCAACCCAACGACGCCTATATCGACTACAAGAAGGCGCTCGAGATCATGCCCGCCAACGCCGTTCTGCAGAAGGACGTGCTGCGCCTGGCGCGCGGGTTGGGCATGAGCGAGGACTATGATCAGTTCAAGGCACGCTTTGCGACGGCGACGGAGGCGCCCCAGCCGCGCGACGCCGGCAGTCTGGTGGTGCTGATCGACGATGAGTTCATCCCGCAGAAACAGCAGATCAAGATCCCCATCCCGATCATGAGCATGAACCAGTTCTACGGGCTGATCGCGCTGGCCTTCCCCTACTACGAGTCCGCCTGGCGCGAGCAAGCCCCCTTCAGCGTCGAGGTTCAGGGGACGCCGCTGGGCACCACGCAGATGGTCTGCTCCATGCGGGCGCTGGCCGTCAAGGCCCTCAAAGAGCGTCTGACCGCTATGATCGTCCGCCAGGCCCTGCGCGCCACGGCAAAGGGCGTGGCCACCAAGCAGTTGACCGACAGCTTCGGCCTGGCGGCGGTCGTCGCCAGCAGTGTGGTGAACTACGTCAGCGAGCAGGCCGACCTGCGCAGTTGGTGCTCGTTGCCGGATAACACCCAGATCGGCCGCTTCGCGCTGCCGGCAGGACCGGCCCAAGTCAGCGTACGCCAAGGAACGTCGGGGCCGGCTACGACGGTGGCGGTCCCCATCGCCGCGGGCGGGGTCACCGTGCTCTACGTCAAGCGGGCCGGCGCCACGCTCTACTGGCAACAGGCGGCGTTTGGACCGGGCGGGAAACCCCTGCCGCAAACGCTGAAGTGACCAAGGAGATAGCCATGGAAAAACGCATGATCATCGCCCGCACCCTCGGTGTCACCGCGACGGGGTTGGCCCTGCTGCTGAGCAGCGGTTGCCGGACTACGCCAGCGCTCCGTGTGGCGCCCGCGGTCACCGTCTGGCGAGCCGACGGTGGCACTGACATCAGCCACGAAATCGAGTTCGCCAACAGCCGTCTCGCCCGTAGTCTGCGGATCACGGACATCGCGCGCCAGCGCACCGAGCACGGCCTGCTCAACCCCAGCGTCACCGCGGCCTCGATGGCCGGCGGCACCCTGAAGTTCGAGTACCGCTTCAGTTGGTTCGACGGAGCTGGCTACGAGATCGGCGCCGACACCAACTCGTGGAAGCCGGTGACCCTGCGGAAGGGCGAGTCCAAGACCTTCCCTGGCGTCGCCCCGACCGCGGCCGTACAAGAGTTCAAGATGATGATCCGGGCCCGCTGACCTGGCGGCCCGCGACCCTACGTACAAACCCAAGGAGTACCTGAACATGAGTCTCGACGGCCGTTCCCTGACCCTCGTTCCCTGCCTCGCGGCGCTCGCGCTCGCCGTCACCACGGGCTGCGCCAGCACGCGCGTCGGCTACGCCGATCCCCAATCGGCAACGCCGATCACGTCCGACTGGGAGGCCGGCGATCTGCACCAGATCGCCGAAACGATGGTGGACTCGATGCTGACCACACCGGCCGTGGTCCAGGTCACCACTCAGCGCGCCCCCGTGGTCAGCGTGGGCAAGGTGAAGAACAAGACGATGCAGCACATTGACACCGAGTCGCTGACCGACACCATTCGGACACGCCTGCTGCGCTCGGGCAAGTTCCAGTTCGTAGACCGCACCACGGACGATCAGGTCGCCGAGGAACTGAAGTTCCAGCAAGGCAGCGGTATGGTGGACCCGCAGCAGGCGGTCCCCCTCGGCCAGCAGTCCGGCGCGGAGTATCTGCTGACTGCCAACCTCTCGGAGATCGCCAACACCAACGGCCGCACCAAGGACGTGTTCTACAAGTTCACCATGAACCTGAAGAACCTGCGTACCGGCCTGCTCGAGTGGGCCGAGGAAAAGGAACTGCGCAAGGTCAGCACACGCAAACGGATGGGCTTCTAAACCCCTAACGGGAGGGCATGACGATGTGGCGCTGGTGTACAGGAATGGTTCTGCTGGCGGTGACGACGCAGGCTGTCGAAAGCCTGCCCTTACAGCTTGCGCTGTGGCCGCCGATCCAGGTGGTCTGCAAAGACAGCACGGTGCAGGGGCTCAAGCTGAACCTGCCGTACGGGGATAACGAGCTCGTGCAGGGCATCGACCTCGGCCTGATCTCGGGGGCAGAGTGCTTCGAGGGGGTTCAGGTCAACGTGGTCAACTGGGTGCGTGATCTGGCCAGTGGCATCCAGGTCGGTGTGGCCAACAACGACGGCGCCATGGACGGCCTGTCCGTCGGCGTCGGCAACCGGGTGAGTACGACGATGACGGGCCTGCAGGTCGGCGTCATGAATGTCGCCGAAGACGCCAAGGGCCTGCAGATCGGCGTCATCAACGTCACCGAGACCATGGTCGGCCTGCAGATCGGCCTGGTCAACGTCATCCGCGAGGCGCGGGTGCCAGTCCTGCCAATCCTCAACTGGGAGTTCTGACGGTTAAGACCAGGCCCCGGTGGCGACGGCTCGCCACCGGGGCCTGGTTGTTTTCCGGACCTGAGTTCGCAGCGTCCGCCCGCGTCCGCCTTAGTTGTTCTCGCGCTTCGTGTACGAGGTGTGCAGCAGCTCATGGGCACGGTGGCTGCCCGGCTCGCCCAGGAACTCCTTGTAGAGCTTCTGGATCGAGGGGTTGAGGTGCGACTTGCGCAAGGGCAGGCCGCAGTCGGCAGCGTAGATCGCTTCCATGCGCTTCTCGACGATCCGGGTATCCCCGCCGATGAAGGGCTGCCCGCCGCCGTTGATGCAGCCGCCGGGGCAGGCCATGATCTCGATGATGTGGTACGAGGTGTGGCCGGCCCGGATGGACTCCAGCAGCCGCCGGGCATTGCCCAGACCGCTGGAGACCGCCGCGCGCACTTCCAGATCGCCCACCTTGATCGTAGCTTCCTTGATCCCCTGCAGACCGCGCACCGCCGTGAACTCGATCTTCTTCAGGTCCTCGCCGGTCAACCAGTCTGCGGCCGTACGGAGGGCCGCCTCAAGGACGCCGCCGCTGGCGCCAAAGATGACCGCCGCACCGGTGGATTCGCCGAGCGGGTTGTCGAATTGCCCCTCTTCGAGCTGGTCGAAGAGGATGCCGGCCTCGTGCAGCATGTAGCCCAGCTCGCGGGTGCTCAGCACGATGTCAACATCGCGGTAGCCATCGCGGCCGAACTCCGCCCGATCCGCCTCGTACTTCTTGCACAGACAGGGCATGATGGAGACCACCACCAGATCCTTCGGGTCGACCCCGATCTTCTGCGCGTAGTAGGTCTTGGCGATCGCACCGAACATCTGCTGCGGGCTCTTGGCGGTGGACGGCATGTAGATCAGGTCCGGGAACTGGTGTTCGAAGAACTTCACCCAGGCCGGACAGCAACTGGTCAGCATGGGCAGGTTCGCATTGGCCTTCACCCGCTTGATGAACTCCGTCGTCTCCTCCATGATGGTCAGGTCGGCGGCGAAGTCGGTATCGAACACGGCGTGGAAGCCGAGCCGACGCAGGGCCGCCACCATCTTCCCGGTGCTGATGGTGCCCGGCTCCATGCCGAAGCCCTCGCCCAGCGCCACGCGCACTGCCGGAGCGGTCTGGACGATCACCGTCTTGGTCGGGTCGTTGAGGACCTTCCAGACGTCGTCCACGCCGATGCAGGTGGTCAGCGCCCCAACCGGGCAGGCCTGGACGCACTGGCCGCAGAACACACACTTGGTCTCCGACAGCGGCTTCTCGAGGGTGGGGGCAACGACGACCTCGAAGCCGCGGCCAACCCCGGAGAGGATGCCGACGGTCTGCATGTCGTTGCAGGCCGTTTCGCAGCGCCGGCACATGATGCACTTGTCGAGATTGCGCACGATGCTATTGCTGGACACATCGATGGGGTAGCGCGCCATCTCGCCGTCGTAGGTGATCTTGGTCAGCTTCATATCGGCCGCCAGGGCCTGCAGCTCGCAACTGCCGTTGACGGGGCAGATGAGACAATCCTTGGGGTGGTCCGAAAGGATCAGGTCAAGGATGGTGCGGCGCGCGTTCGTGGCCCGGATGCTGTTGCTCTGGACCACCATGCCTTCGACGACCGGCGTGCAGCAGGCCGGCGCCAGATTGCGCCGCCCTTCCACCTCCACGACACACACGCGGCACGAACCCAAACGGTGTTCCACCGCAAAACAATCCAACTCAAAATGACAGAGCGTCGGGATCTTGATGCCGAGTTTCCTGGCCGCCTGCAGGATGGTGGCACTGTCCTCGACGGTCACCGGCAGTCCGTTGATCGTGAGAGTAACCATCTATATACGCCTCAATGGGTTTGAACCCTGTTCGTGTTGCTACTGGTCCCGCCCGAGCGCCTCAGCGCTTGTCGATGGCGTGGAACTTACAGGTCTCGAAGCAGACGCCGCACTTGATGCAGGCCTCCTGGTCAATCACGTGCTGCTGCTTGCGCTCGCCCGTGATGCAGCCGACCGGGCAATTGCGGGCACAGAGCGTGCAGCCGACGCACTTGTCGGTGATCGTGTAGGTGATCAGCCGCGCACAGACGCCGGCCGGACAACGCTTCTCCTCGACATGCGCTTTGTACTCCTCGGGGAACTGGATCATGGTGCTGAGCACCGGGTTGGGGGACGTCTGCCCCAGACCGCAGAGGGCCGTGTCCTTGATGGTGTTGCCCAGGGTCCGCAACTTGGTCAGGGTCTCCGGCGTGCCCTTGCCCTGGCAGATCACATTCAGCATCTCGTGCAGCCGCTTGTTGCCGATGCGGCAGGGCGTGCACTTGCCACAGGATTCGTCCAAGGTGAACTCGAGGAAGAACTTGGCCACATTGACCATGCAATCGTCCTCGTCCATGACAATCATACCGCCCGAACCCATCATCGAGCCCAGGGCGATCAGGGTGTCGTAGTCGATCGGGGTGTCGAGCTTGTTGGCGCGGATGCAACCCCCCGAGGGCCCGCCGGTCTGCACGGCCTTGAAGGCCCGGCCATCCCGGCAGCCGCCGCCGATGGTGAAGATGATGTCGCGCAACGAGGTCCCCATGGGCACCTCGGTCAGCCCCACCCGGCTGACCTTACCGGCCAGCGCGAAGACTTTCGTCCCGGGACTCTTCGGAGTGCCGATCTGGCGGAACCAGGCCGCACCCTGCCGCAGGATGGCGCAGACGTTCGCAAAGGTCTCGACGTTGTTGACGATCGTCGGCTTGCCCCAGAGCCCGGCCACTGCCGGAAACGGCGGCTTGAAGGTCGGCTCACCGCGCTTGCCTTCGATGGAGTGGATCAGGGCCGTCTCCTCGCCGCATACGAAGGCGCCAGCGCCATACTTCAACTCGATGTCGAAGTCGAAACCCGAGCCCAGGATGTTGCGCCCCAGCAGCCCCATCTCGCGGGCCTGCCCGATGGCAATCAGCAGCCGCTTGACGGCCATCGGGTACTCGGCACGAACGTAAACCAGGCCAAAGTGCGAGCCGATCGCGTAGCCGGCGATCGCCATCGCCTCGAGCACGGCGTGCGGGTCGCCCTCGAGCACGGCGCGGTCCATGAAGGCCCCGGGATCACCCTCGTCAGCGTTGCAGATGACGTACTTCTCGGGGTTCTGCTGCGCCGCCGCAAAGGCCCACTTCGAGCCCGTCGGAAAGCCGCCGCCCCCGCGCCCGCGCAGCCCGGAATCCTTGACCACCTGGATCACCGCCGCCGGCGCCATCGTGCTCAGGGCCGTCGCCAGCGCCTGATAGCCGTCGCAGGCGATGTAGTCATCGATCGCTTCTGGGTTGATTTGGCCCGTGTTCCGCAGCACAATCCGCGCCTGCGGCAGGTTGGCCGTGTTCTGCTCGTACTCAGGGTAATACCAGTCCCGCTTAATCTCGCAGACGTCGGGCACCGGCCCCGTCAGCGCGTCCACAACGGCACGCGCCTGCGCCGCGTCGAGTTTGCCCAGAATAATGCGACTGCCCGTGCGCGTATTGACCACCTCGACGGTGGGCTCGCTGTGGCACAGCCCCATGCAGCCGGTCTCAACGACGTCTACCGAGTCCGCCAGATCCCGGCGGCGGAGCTCCTCCCGAATCGCGTCCAGCACGGGCGTCGTGCCGGCCGCCACACCACAGGTGCCCATCGATACCAGAATGCGGCTCCGGGCCGCGCCTGCCCGCGTTTCTTTCACGGCAGCGGCATACCGTTTGAGTTGTTCGACCGTGTCGATCATCGTTAAGGGTCTCTCTGGCTTAGGGTTATTCGCAATCTTCCAGAATGTCGGCAACCTTCTTGGGCGCAACGTTGCCGTAGACGCGGCCGTTGACGGAAACCACCGGCGCTAGGCTGCACGCCCCCACGCAGCGCAGGGCCCCCAGCGTGAACTTGCCGTCCGGCGTCGTCTCCCCCTCACTGACCGTCAGGTAGCGCTTGAACTCGTCCAGCACCTTGGTCGCACCGCGGACAAAACAGGCCGTACCCATGCACACGCTGATGCGGTACCGGCCCACCGGCTTGTCGGTGAAGAAAGAGTAGAAGCTGACCACTCCATAGACTTCGGAGAGGTGCAGGTTCAGAGGCTTCGCCACGAACATCTGCACCTCCTCGGGAAGGTAGCCAAAAACCTCCTGCGCCTTGTGCAAGCACTGGATCAGCAGACCGCGATTCCGCTCGCGATCGGCGCCGATCGGCAAGGTCGCGATGTACGCCTCCAACTCGGCGCGCTTCTCGGGAAATTTCTCGATCAGATTCACTCTGCCGCTACAGGTCGCGCACGACATGCACCGTCTCCTTCTTCTGGCCCATGCGTCCCACTGTGGGACCCCGGTACCTAATCGCGAAACTTTTCTCTTTATGGGGTATAATGATCACCGGCTGGTCATCTGTATTCGCAAACATCAGGAAGGACCGACCCCACTCCTGCCGGTAGCGGCATCCTCCACGGCGCCGCGACCACCAAACGGCCAGGATCAGAGTCCAATGGCACGTCGGCAAACAGGCAAAATCAAGTCAGGAATGTAGTGGCCATAGAGACTCTTACAAGGCGAAACAGAGGGAAAACAAGGAGCGCTGCGGCCTCGGGATAGCGGGCAGATGCGGGGTGACGGGAACCTTCGGGAGACCAGCGCGGTCTACAGCGAGTGTTGGGAAGCCTGCCCGCTCTGGGTGGGTGTGATTCGTCATGGCAGTGAGCGTCTGCAGAACCGGCCGCGAGCGTGATCTCAGGAGCGCTGTGGCCAAGTAGCCTGGTCTGAGCAACGTAACCTGGAGGCAAGGCAACGATGAAGCAGGGAAACGTCTACAAGTGCGCCTGTTGCGTGGCGTTCGTGGAAGTGATCAAGGGTGAGAACTGCGACTGCACACCCGAGTGCTGTGGCGCGGCGATGATCCCGGTGGTGGAGAACACGGTGGACGCGTCGAAGGAGAAGCACGTCCCGGTGATCACCAAGGTGGCCGGCGGCTACAAGGTGACCGTCGGCAGCGTCCCACACCCGATGGCCGACGATCACTACATCGAATGGATCGAACTGCTGGCAGACGGCAAGCTTTGCCGCCAGTACCTGAAGCCAGGCGCGGCGGCCGAGGCCGTGTTCTGCACCGACGCCACCACAGTGTGCGCCCGCGAATACTGCAACAAGCACGGCCTCTGGAAGGCGTGATGGTACGGGCAACTCTTCCGAGTTGTCCCCTGCGGCAGCCTGCCGTACGGCGGGCTGCCGTTACCCTCGCCGCCGCACGAGTGCAGCTCGCTAGGGGCGACTCTCTTGAGCCGTCCCCTGCTGGGCTCATCCTCAGGGCTTAAGGGTACACAGCAGGCGAACGATCTGAGCCGGTGTCTGCGCCTCGAGCAGACGGCTGAGCAGACCGCTCTGGCGGGTGAACGCCGCCAAGTACCGCAGCAGGGGCAGATGGACGGTCGGCGCCGCCGCCGGCACCGCGATCAGGAAGAAGAGCCGGCACGGCTCCGGGGCGGCCGGGCTAAACACCAGCCCTGGCGCCGCGGCCACGCCGACGGTCAGAGCCAGTCGACGTACTGACTGACTACGGGCATGCGGGAAGGCGACCCCCCCGAAAATCTGGGTGGTGACTTGCTCTTCCCGAACCGCGAGTTCGTCCAGGAAGGCCTCTGCGTCGGTCACCGTCAGGTCCTCGACCAGGGGCGCGGACAGCGCCCGCAGGATAGTGCGGCGGTCGGCGCCGCGGACCGCGCAGACGACGTGCTCCTTGGGCAGGAGCAACTTGATCTCCAAGGTGGGAACGGCGCTGGCCGGTCGGCGCGTCAAAGGGTCACCAGCAGGTAACGCCCGCAGTTTGGGCAAAGCCAGTCCATTTCCAGACGCAACATCCGGTTCAGGTCGCCACGGTTGACGTTCAGGTGGCACCCGCCGCAACTGCCGTCGTGTTCCTTCACGACTGCCGGTCCCCCGCGCCGCAGCCCATCGTAGCGCCGCAGTTCCCCAGGCGGCACGGCCTGGCGGAGGGCTTTCACCCGCACCTCGACGCGAACGGCTGAGGGCAGGGCGGCGTCCCCGTGCACGATACGCGATTCCTCGAGCACGATCTCGAGTTCCTGCAGTTCCAGCAGCGCGGTCAGCAACTCCTGCATCGCAGCTCCCCGAAGAACGCCAGGGCAAACATCCTGGCCATGCTCGGACTATAGCACCGAAGCTCCATTCCCGCAAGTAGATGCAGGCTGCGACGCCACCTCCTCAAGCCGATCTCAGGCGAGCCCGGACGGCTTGACTCGACCGCGCTCCCGCTTATGCTTTGGAAACCCCTATCCACAATGACCCGAACCCCAGCGAGCTCACCCGCGCATGGCACGCCGACGCACACCACGCCCAGGGCGATCCCGGCCGGGGCTGCGAGGCTGGGGCTGGCGGACGCGGGCAGTACTGTTGGCCAACCTCGTCATCCTCGGCCTCGGCGGCGCGTGGTACGCTGTACAACCACCCGCCCGGCAGGAGGAGGTCCGCATCCTCCTCGGGAACGCTCTGCAACGCCACAAGCAGGTGCGCCTCTGGGAAGTGGCCTGGGACCTCTATACCCTCTACTATGGACACGCCTTTGTCCCAAGCTCATTCTCCGGCGGCAAGCAGCCCGTCTATGCCGGGGTGCCGCGTGCGGATGGCGTGCCGCACAGCGTCCGCGTCCTGCCCAACACCGGCTTCGTGCTGGGCTACTGCGAGGCCTGGAGTTGCCCCCTGTGGGCAGCCTACCGGCTCTTCGACGTCCCCACGGCAGGCCAGAACGCTGAACGTCCGGCGCACTTCGCCGTGGACGCACGGACCGCGGCCCGCATCCGGCCGGAGGACTACACGGGCAGCGGCTTTGACCGCGGCCACCTCGCCCCGAATTTCGCGATTGCGCACTGCTACGGAGCCGCCGCGCAGACGCAGACCTTTCTGATGAGCAACACGGTCCCGCAGCGGGCCGCGCTGAACTCCGGGCCCTGGCGGGATCTGGAGCAGCGCGAGGCGCTGAACTACACGGCCCGTTTCCGCGAGCTTTGGGTCGTCACCGGGCCGCTGTTTCTCGACGGGGAACGCTGGCTGGACGCCGGGGTCCGCATCCCCGATGCCTTCTTCAAGATCCAGGTGGACGAGCACGAAGGCGGCCTGCGCCTGCAGGCGTTCATCCTGAAGCAGGATACCGGCGCCGGCGAGAAGCTTGGGGTGTTCCTGACCACGGTGGACGAGATTGAGCGCCTCTCCGGCCTTGATTTCTTCACCGAGCTGGATGACGCCGTGGAAACGCGACTGGAAGCCGAGCTCCCGGCGCGGGTCTGGTGATCGGCAGCGCGGGGCGAAACTTTGGGGCGGCAGCACCGCCGGTTGGCCAGCCGCCCTTGACCTGCGGCGATCCGGTGACAGTGTGTGGCGGTACAGCAGGCGGAGCGAGACATGCACAGGGGAACCCCCGCGATGATCGGCCTAGTACTCAGCAGCGTTGCGACGCTCGCGGCCGCGGACGCATCTACCTACCCGCCGACGGCCGCACTCGAGCAGGTCCGGCTGGCGATCAGCCGGGCGCCGGCAAGCCATCCGCGGCTGCTGGCCGACGCGGCGGCCTTCGCCGCCCTCCGGCAGCGCCTGGCAACCGAGCCGCTACAGCGCGCCTTGGCGGACGCGCTCCTGCGGCAGGCGGAGGCCCTGACGACGGTACCGCCGGTCACCTACACGAAGCAGGGCCGGCGCCTGCTGAGCCAGTCACGCACCGCCGTCAAGCGCATCGTGCTTCTGGCCACCGCCTATCGCCTCAGCGGCGAGGCCCTGCACCTGGCGCGTGGCCGTCAGGAGATGCTGGCCGCGGCGGCGTTCCCGGACTGGAACCCAGCACATTTCCTCGATGTCGGCGAGATGACCTTCGCCCTGGCCATCGGCTATGACTGGCTCTACGACGGACTCGACGCCGAAGCGCGGCAGACGATCCGTGACGCCATCGTCAAGAAGGGTGTGATCCTGCCCGAGACGACTCAGCACAAGGCTTGGGTCAATGCCTCGAACAACTGGGGGCAGGTCTGCCACGGCGGCCTGGTGGCCGGGGCGCTGGCCGTGCTCGAGGACGAGCCCGAGCTGGCCGCAACCACCGTCCACCGCGCCCTCCAGAACGTCCCGCGCGCCATGGCCGCGTTCGCCCCCAATGGCAGTTACCCGGAAGGCCCTGGCTACTGGTCCTACGGGACGACGTACAACGTCCTGCTCATCGCGGCTCTCGAGAGCGTGCTGGGTACGGACTTCGGCCTGAGCCTGGCCCCCGGCTTCAGCCAGACCGGCGAGTATCTGCCCCTCGCAACCGGGCCCTCCGGCCAGACCTTCAACTACGCCGATGGCGGCGCCGGACGGGGAGTCGAACCCGCCCTGTTCTGGCTCGCCCGGCGCTTTGCCCGCCCGGACTGGCTACTGCAGGACAACGCGCTGCTGACCTCACACAGCGCGCGCCTGTCAGCGAAGGATGCGGCCGGCGGCGGTGACCGCTTCCTGCCTCTCCTGCTGCTTTGGCTCGACCACACATCTGCCGACGCGCCGGTGCGAATGCCCCTGCACTGGAGCAGCGGCGGCCATGTCCCGATCAGTCTGCACCGCAGTTCCTGGACCGACCCGCAGGCGGTCTTCGTCGGCCTCAAGGGGGGCTCGCCCAAGGCGCCGCACGGGCAGATGGATACGGGCAGCTTCGTGCTCGATGCGGACGGCGCGCGCTGGGCCCTGGATCTCGGCGCCGAAGACTACTTTGGCATCGAGTCACGCGGCATGAAGCTGTGGTCCTCCGAGCCGGGCTCGGACCGCTGGACCATCTTCCGGCAGAGTAACCGCGGCCACAACACCCTGGTCATCGACGGCCAGTCTCAGCAGGTCGGAGGCAACGGCACTATCGTGCGCTTCTCAACGGCCCCAGCCTGGCCGCACTCGGTCGTCGATCTCTCGAGCCTCTACGCCGGTCAGGCCAAGGCCGTGCTGCGCGGCGTGGCGCTGCTACCCTCGGGGCGAGTCCTGATCCGCGACCACCTCGCAGGCCTGGTCGCCGGCAGCAACGTGCGCTGGGGTATGATCACGGGCGGAACGCCGACCCTTGGCGACGGCCCGATCCTCGACCTTGCCAAGGGAACGGGCCGCCTGCGCCTCGAGGCGCGCCTGCCCGTGGCGCCGCGCTGGCAGACCTACGAGACCGCCAAACCGCCCAACGAGTGGGACTCGCGCAATCCAGGAACGGTGATGGTCGGCTTCACGGCCGTCGCCCCGGCGTCAGGTGTCCTCGACCTGGCGGTCCTCTGTACTCCCGGCAGCCGTCTGGAGACAGCGGTGCCGGACGACGCCGAACTGACCAAGGCGCCCCTGGAGTGGAGTCCTGAGGCCGCCGAACGCTGATTCGCACCCTCATCAAGGAGGTCCTATGGGCCGCTCGAAATCGTCCGCAGAACTCACGGTGGCCCTGGCGCGGGCCATCATCACGCCGCCGCCGGGCGTTGCCCTGGCGGGCTACTTCAGTCCGCGCTTCAACCGGGGTGTCCTGGACGACCTGTTGGTGCGCGTCTGCCTGTTCCGGCAGGGCGCCATCACGGCGGGTATCGTGCAACTCGACGTGATCGAGGTGCCCCTGCCGCTGTACCAGCTTCTGCGCACCCGCTTCAACGCGCTCAGCGCTGGGCTGGGCGACCACCTGCTCATCACCGCGACGCATACGCACACCGGCCCCGAGATGCGGGCGGCGCGCGATGCGGTCCACGAGCATGCCCTCGCCTTCATCGCCGACCAGGCCGAGGCGGCGGTGCGCACGGCGCTCTGGCGTTTCGTGCCGGTGGAGTTGCGCGCTCTGAGCGTCGTCAACAACCCACTGGCCTACAACCGCCGTTACTGGATGAATGACGAGCGGGTCGTCACCAACCCCGGCAAACTGAACCCCGCCATCGTGCGGCCGGAGGGCCCGGTGGACCGCCAGGTCCATGCCCTGCTCATGCTGGCCGACGGCTACCCGGCCGGGATGATCGTCAACCTCGCCAACCACACCGACACCATCGGCGAGGACCGCGTCAGCGCCGACTGGCCAGGGTTCCTGGAGCGTGCGCTGCAGGCGGCGCTCGGTTCCCAGCTTCCGGTGCTGACGCTGGTGGCCCCCTCCGGCAACATCAACCACTTCGACGTGACCAGCGCCCAGGGCCAGACCTGCTACGATGAGGCGCGCCGCATCGGCGAGGGCTATGCGGGCATCATCCTGCGCGCTCTGGACGAGGCCGAATTGGTCCCGCCGGCGCCGCTGGCGTGCTGCCGGCAGACCTTCACGTTGCAGAAACGCGCGATCCCCGATGCCGACCTGCGGCGCGCCAAAGCGCTGCTCGCCAAGGAGAAGGCCGCGAAGGGCGTGTTCACCAGCGAAGACCTGGCGCGTGGCGCCCCGGCGGTCCTGCGCTTCTTCGCGGAGCAACTGCTGTCCTTCGCCCAGAACGAGGCCGGAACGACCGTGGACTTCCCGGTCATGGCCCTGCGCCTGGGCGCGGACACCGCCATCGCGGCGCTGCCCGGCGAGCCCTTCACCGAGATCGGCCAGAGCATCCGCCTGCGGTCGCCATTCCCGCGCACGCTCCTGGCCTCGCTCGCCAACGGCGCTGCCGGGTACATCGCCATGGACGAGTGCTTCGAACACGGCGGCTACGAACCCCTGCCCGTCGTCGGCGGCGGTGCCGCCAAGGGCATGGCGCAGGCGCTCGAAACGTGCGCGCTGCAGGCCCTGCGCGCGGCTCACAGCAACTGAGCAAGGAACGCCCGCGGCCGGGCGCCTCTCCATGCATAGAACACCTGGAGAGGCGGTGGGCCGCCACCGCCGCGCCCGAGCCGGGCGCCTCTCCAGAAGACCGCTGGAGATGCGGTGGGCCGCCACCGCCGCGCCCGAGCCGGGCGCCTCTCCAAAGGACCGCTGGGGATGCGGTGGGCCGCCACCGCCGCGCCCGAGCCGGGCGCCTCTCCAAGGGACTGGAGGGCGAAGCTCCCCAGGGGCGCATGCCCCGCTGAGCCGCCGCGCCCGAGCCGGACGCCCCTCCAAGGGACTGCCGGGGATGCGGTGCGCCGCCACCGCCTACTTTACGCTGATCGTCGTGGCGCCCGCGCAGCGCACCAGGGTCGGGTAAAGCCCCGCCTTGACCCGCACCAGAGCCGGGTTCTCGGCCGGGGTCTCATTGCCCATCGGGTCGACGCTCAGGGCGGCCTTACCGTCGCTCTCCACGGTGACCTCGCGTTCCTGGTCATTGGGGGCGAAGAGAGCCAGCACGCGGGCATCAGGCGTCGCGAAAACATAGGCGTGGAGGCCATCGGTCTCCGCGGCGATGCGCTCGAACCGCGCCCCCGCCAGGTGGTCGATGAACGCCCCCACCGCGCCGTACATGAAGCGCGGGCACAGGAAGTAGTCGAGGTAGCCCCAGTCGTTGGCCGTCAGGCGCGGGCCGGTGTACTCGCGGCTACAATAGAGCAGCGCCCCCTCGTTGCCATGGGCCCAGCAGTACAGCAGCTTCTGCACGGCGGTTGCGGCCATGTGTCGCTCCATGTCCAGGCGCCAGGCGCAGAAGCCCATCTCCGTGTTCACCACCCGCGGTCGCGCCACGGCGGCGGCTGCCAGTCCGGTCCGTAGTGTCGTCAGCAGCTGCTTCGTCAGGTCCACGCCACCGTGGGCATGGTAGGCCTGGATCTGGGTGGCCTCGCGCAGGGCGCGGATGTACTGACCGGACCACTCGGGCAGCATGAAGGTGTAGCCACCGTTGGCGATCGGGATATCCGGCAAGCGGCGGCGCACCTCCTCGGTCACCACCTCGCACCAGCGCAGGTACTCTTCCGGGGTGCCACGCCAGAAGTCCGGGTTATCGGTCTCGTTGCCCAGCTCAACCAGCTTGGCGTAGCTGCCCCAACGGTCCAGACAGGCACCGACGAAGGCCCGCAGGGCCTCTTCGCGGGCCGGATAGCGCCACTTGGGATCGGTCACCGCGGCATACTTCGGCAGGACGGACCAGTCCGCGCCCGGGTTCCACAACTGCAGATCCAACGCGAAGCCGCGCGACGTCCAGGCCGCGATGGCGGCATCGGCGCGCGCGAAGTCGATGGGCTGGTCGGCTGCCGGCCACACGGCCGCGATGTCCGGCCGCGCCACCGTGACCCCCAGCCGCCGCGAGAGCTCGGCATCCATCTCCCGGGTCTGTTCTTCCGTGAGCTGGGGGGGATGCCCCGGACCGAAGTCGTTGCGCCAGTGCTGTCGGCCTGGGAAGCAGCAGACCCCCACCCAGAACTCGCCCTGCCGCCACGTCTCCCGCTTGTCCTCGTTGGATGGCAGCACCGCGAAACTGCGCGGCAGTCGTGCCAGGCAGGTATCGCCGTCGAAGAGGTCCAGGGTTAGCAGGTAGACGCCGCGCCCGGTCACGGTCAGCGCCACCCACTCGTCCACGGGCAACGCCCACCCGGCCTGGCTTACCGGGCTACGCTGCCAGTCCCAGACGGTCAGCACCGCGCGCGTGCCCCCGACCGCCGCCGGCGCCTGGAGGTGCACCCGCATCGTTTCACCCGGCGCCAGCACCCACCGGCAAGCGGCCTCGGCATCCAGCGTCAGCAGTGGCTGCACCCGGTCCGCATCGGCCACCGCGTCCCACAGTCGCGGCACCTTGCCGAGGTCCACGGCGGCCTGGCCCGGCCGCAGCGCCATCTCCGTCGCTCCCTGCGCCATCGTCATCGCCCCCGTGCAGAACAACACCCTCAGCAGTCGCTGCATCGCTGAACTCCCCTTGGCAGACACTGCCGGCCCCGGCACGCACCGCACCAGGCCCGCGTTCCGAACGCTATAGACCCCCGGCGCGCGTCAGCGCTGCCGCAGGACGACGAAGCTCTCCGGCGGCACGGTCAGATCATGCGTCGCCGTGATCGTCAGCGGCGTGCTGGCGAGGCAGTCCAACTGCTCGGAGTCGGGCCTGGACTGGGCCGCGGCGAATGCGTCTCGCGACAGGACATAGACCTGGTACTCGCCCGCTGGCAGCGCGGCCAGTCCGACGGACACGGCGCCCGTGGCGAGGTTCAGCAGGAAGAGGGTCACCCGGCCCCCGGCATCCCTGAGTGCGGCCGCGTTGAACTCACAGCTCTCAGTGCTTGCGGTCACCTGCAGCGGCACCATCCCGGGACGAGCCAGACTCATGCACAGGCCCTGGGAGTAGTAGACCGGCCGCAGGGCCCATTGCCGATCCTTGAACTCCCACAGACCGGGAGCCATGAAGCCCTCGCCGTAGTAGAGGGAGTGAAGACACCACAGCAACGAGCCGGAAGCGCCCTGATTGAGCACGGCCAGATTGGCGTTGGCCGTCCACAAGGCTGCCTCGTAGGTGCGCAGAGTGTCGGCCAGGTTCCCGTTGTCATGCTTGTCGGGGAGATGGCCAAACTCCAGGATCAGGGCCGGCTTGTAGCCCGACGAGACGCCTGGGCCGCCCAGGGGTTTGGAGTCCTGGCGAACCGTCTCAACCAACCTCTCGACGTAGTCCCTGAACAGGTAGTACTGCTTGGTGGGCAGGTAGAAATGCATCGAGTAGGCACTGAAACAGGCATCCGACTCCCGGATCGTTCGCTGCAGCCAGTTCAGGTCCATGGCGACGTCGCCGCCGATCAGTTGCAGGTGCCCCTTGAGGGCAGACTGCTGGAGCCGCTCGTGGAAGAGCCGGTTCGCCTGGGCAAACGAGGCGCGGGTCCCGCCGGCCGCTTCCCAGAAGAAGTTGGGTTCGTTCGTGATCGTGGCGTAGCGGATGCAGGTCAGCCCGCGCTCCTTGACCAGGTACTCGAGCAGCTTCAGATAAATCGCCACCCCGCGCTCGACGTTCTGCTCGTTGTAGGGGTACTGCTCTCGGGACCACGACCAGTGGGTGTCCGTGATCACCACCGGGATCGCCAGCGCCTGATACACCGCCAGCAGCCGATAGAGGGACTGCATCCCCACGCTGTCATAGACGAAGGTCACCATGTCCCGGCTGGGATTGAAGGCATCCCACCAGAGAAAGGAGCGGACCAGGGCGGGGCGGATGGCCCGGATGCGGCGCTCGCGCAGGGCCAAGTCCGCGTCACCGATGGCGAACTCCAGGTTCTTACCGGCCAGCAGGAAGGGGTCATCCTCGACGCCAAACCCCATGAATACACCTTGAGCCGGCCGCTCCGCCAAGGTCAGCGCGACCCGGCCGTCCGGCAGCGGCCCGGCAGTACGAACCAGCGTGATCTGGGTGTCGTCGAAGTAAGCGCGGCCGTGGCCGTGGAGACTCAGGTTGGCCCGGATTGCCCGGACCCCCTTCGGGACGAAGGCGTGGAGGGTGACCAGGGTCCAGTCGTTGGTGCCGGTAAAGCGGTCCGAGTCGATGAAGCACAGGCGCTCGTCGCCATCGTCCAGGAACTCGATACCGCCATAGGCGCCGACCCCGTCCAGCGCGGCCTCCGTCTTGATCCAGTAGGAGAGCCTGTAGGTCTGCCCGTAGCACACTGGGCTCACGACCTGTGAGTAGCCATACCAGGAGACCTCGACGCCCGGAGCGACCTCGACCAGGGCGCTCTGCCCGGCGCCGTGCGCCACGGCCGAACTCCCGCAGGTGACCTGCGCGCCGCCGGCGGTGGTCTTCCGCACCTGCCAGGAGCTGGGTGCGTCCGCGGACCACTCCTCGAAGCCGCCATTGCGAAAGGGACGGTCGATGCTGGGCGGCGGCTCAGCCGCCGCGCCGACGCCGCCAAGGGGCGCCGCCAGGCAGAGTGCAATGACATTCCCAACCTGGGCCAGACGCTGCATGGGCTCGGGTTCCTCCACCTGATGCTGTCCACACGCCCGCCGAACACCGGCCTGTCCTTCCCGCGTACCCCAAAGTATAGTGGCGCTCGCATCGGGAACCACCAGCCTGATAACCTTCCGCTCCCTCGCGGGCGCACGCAGGAAGGGACCGCCATGGTCACCACGCCTGACCGCCGCCGCGGGTCAGCCATTCACTCCCCCGACGCCCTCCTGCCAGCCCTATCCCGCCTTGCCGTGGCCCTGGTGGTGCTCTTCGCCACCCTCGGTTGGGGCCAAGCCGTCGCCGTGCCAGCGACGGCAGCCGACCTCGAGAAGGAACCCCTGACGCTCGTCTGCTGGATCGGCCTGCGCGACGGGGCGGACGGTTCCGACGGCATCACCTCCAACGTCGAGGTCGGCGAGGCCGGCAAACCCCGCACGCTCCTGGCCTCGACGCACCACCAGGAGCAGCGCTGGCAACTCTGCATGGCCGATATCAGCACCTTCCGCGACCGCCAGGTGACATCCGCCTGCTGGCAGATCCCGGCCAGACCACCGTCTCCGACTGGGGGGCCTGGGGGGACGTCGCCATCGTCGAGGGTCGGCCGGCGCCGGACAGCCCGGACCCGCTCCTGGACCCTGCCGTCAAACTCCTGATCCGCTTGGCCGAGGTCAGCCAGTTCAGCACCGGCACCATCCAGGGCGGGCAGGAACGCTCGCCGTTGACCCCCGCCAGCGGCGGCGTCTTCAGCGGCACCGCCTGGGACTGCGACGTACGCGGCAACGTCATCACCGACCCGCAGTTCTTTCCGTCCCTGGGTAACGGGAGAGACGTCGTCGGGGAAGAGGTGCGCGGGGGCGTCTATCTGGCGTCCGTGCGCAACCTCCGGCTGACGGGCAACCTCACGACCAGCGGCCCCGCCGGCACCCGCCAGCCCGTCGTCTTCGGCCCGCATGTCGACCGCGCGTCGATCAAGATCAGCGAATGACAAGCGCGCCTCAACGGCCAGGGTGGGGACGTGAAAGCAGTTCGCGCCGCCGCTCAACGTAGTAGCAGTAGGTGGGATAGGAGACGTCCGGCGGCACGAAGTGGTCCAGCATGGGTATGAAGGCGCCCTCCTCGAGCAGGGGTGCGAGCCGCTCCAGCTCGGCGTCGACACCGTCCGGACCGCTGGCGATGGCACGCTTGTCCATCCCACCCATTAGGGCACAGCGCGGATGCCGGCGGCGCAGGAGCAAGGGGTCCGAACCGGCGGCGATCTCGCAGGGGTGCATCCCGTCGCAGCCAGCCTCGAGGAAGAGCGGCATCAGCTCGTCCACCAAGCCATCGCTATCGACCATGATGACCTGCACTCCGCCTTCCCGCAGACACGCGACCAACTCGCGGCAGGCGGGCAACATGGTCTGCCGAACACACTGGGGCGAGATCAGGGAGGCCGTCTTGTATGACATGTCCTCCCAGATCTGCACGAAATCCAGGACGCGGGCTGCCAGCAGCGGCCGCAGCAGCTCTTTGCCGAACTGCAGCCGGTCCGCGATGACCCGCTCCACCAACTGCGGCTGATCGTAGAAGGCCAGACACCAGTTCTCCACCCCCATGTGGTTGCGCGGGAAGCCAAAGAACCCCTTGAAGTTGACGCCGATGATCTCCCCGCGCTGCCGCCGCCAGTGCAAGTCGGCGGCAAAGTCGGCGCTGTAGCGTCCAGGCTCGTTGCCGTAAAGGCGCGAGCACAGGTGGCGGTAGTCGGCCTCGTTCTTGACTGGGAACTCGATGTACTGCGGAATGGTACGGTGGTGCTTGCGCTGACGACAGATGACGCCGTCGGCGTCGGAGACGATCTGCTCCTCGTCGGTCTCGCTGATGACCTTCGTCTCAAACGGTGGATAGACCCCGTCGTTGATCGGCAGCCAATTGCAGTTGAAACTGCGGTCAAGCCTGAGGTAGTCCTCGAGGTGCCGCAGGCCGGTGACCCAGGTAGGCAGCCCCTCGTAGTGCCAGCGATCAAGGGTCTCAGGCCAGACCCCCATCTCCATCAGCGGGATGCGGTCCACGGGCCGAAACTGCATGTAGTTGAGAAAACGCTCGCGCTCGGTCATCGGCGATTCTCCCGAACCAGGTACTCGCAAGGGGCTGCAGGCTATCCCGCGCTGCCGGCGTCCGGCGGCGGCACGGCGGCGGCGGCGGACCGCCGCTGGCGACGCCCGGCCTGAACCACGGTGTCGAGCTCTTGCAGGAAACGCGAGCGGTCGCGCTCCTCCAACCGCGGCGGGCCACCCGTCAACTCCCCCGCACTACGCAACTCCGTCAACAGATCCCGAGTCGCGACCGCCGAACCGATATTCGCCTCGGTGAAGCGCTTCCCGGTCGGGCTGACCACCGCCGCACCGGCCTTCAGGCAACGGCTCGCCAACGGGATGTCCGTGGTGACCACGATGTCGCCCGCGCGCACCTGCTCGGCGATCCAGTCATCAGCCGCGTCGCTGGCGCTGCCAACCACCTCCAGCCTGATCCACGGCTCCGCCGGGATGCGCATCCGGGCGTTGGCTACCAGCGTGACCTCCAGCCCGTAACGGCCGGCAACGCGGTACACCTCCGCCTTGACGGGACAGGCGTCGGCATCGACCAGAAGGCGTTCACCTGTGCAGCACGCCATACAGCAGAACTCCAGCGCCGATGACCCAGATCACAGCCACCGCTACGGCCGCCCCCGCACTGCGCGGACGCTCCAGCGCCACCTCGGCACGACGACGCGCCGCCGCCAGAACCGGCGGCGGCAACAGCCTGATCACCAGCAACAGCCCCAAAGGAACGATGAGCACATCGTCCAGATAGCCCACGACCGGAATGAAATCAGGAATCAGGTCCAGCGGACTGAGCGCATAGGCGGCAACCGCAATGGCCAGAACCCGCACGGGCAGCGGCGTCGCCGGATCGCGCGCTGCGAAGTAGACGGCGACAACATCGCGCTCGACGCGACGAGCCCACTCTCTGAGGGCAGCAATGCGTGACATAGGGACCTCTCGCGTCAGCCCGCCGACGGCGGCCTGCGGCGGGCTCGCCGCAACCGCACGCCGACGGCGCGCGCCCCACTGTACACCCGTTTCCCCCAGCCGGCGCCCCCGACAGCGCCCGCCCAGGGCTGTTCCGTTTTCCCAACGACCATCGGTGTTGGTCACCGGCACGGTGAAAGCGTGAGAGCGTGATTGCGTGAGGGTTACGGCGCGTGTGCCGGCCGTCTGCCACGAATCCACGCTTTCACGTTCTCACGCGCTC